>NZ_JBEXIA010000033.1:0-81225 GCF_040608335.1 Micromonospora sp. NPDC005194
CCGGCGGCTCCCCCCCGCGGGGGGGGGGGGCCGCCCCCCCCGCCGACGACCGGTCAGATCTTGGCGACCTGGTTGAAGTTGAGCTCCACCGGGGTCTCCCGGCCGAAGATCGACACCAGCACCTTGAGCTTCTGCTGGTCGGCGTTGATCTCGCTGATCGTGGCCGGCAGCGACGCGAACGCGCCGTCCGTGACGGTGACCGAGTCACCGACCTCGAAGTCGAGGACCTTGATCTCCGGCTTGGCCTTCTTCTGCTCGGTCTCGACGGCCGGCGCCAGCCACTTCAGCACCTCGTCGAGGGAGAGCGGCGCCGGCCGGTCGGCCCGGTCGGTCGCGCCCACGAAACCGGTCACGCCCGGGGTGTTGCGGACACACGAGTAGGACTCGGCGGTCAACTCCATCCGGACGAGGATGTAGCCCGGGAAGACCTTGGCCTGGATCTGCGAACGCTTACCGTTCTTGACCTCGATCTCTTCCCGGGTCGGCACCTCGACCTGGTAGATGAAGTCCTCCATGTCGAGGCTCGTGATCCGGGTCTCGAGGTTGGTCTTCACCTTGTTCTCGTAACCGGCGTACGAGTGCACCACGTACCAGTCACCCGGGGCGTAGCGCAGCTTCTGCCGCAGCTCGGCGACCGGGTCGTACTCCTCGTCCGGCGCAGGCTCGGTGGTGGGGAACTCCGGCTCGCTGGCGGCCTCAACCGACTCGTCACCAGCCGCCGTCGCGACCGTGGACTGCTCGTCCACCGGTCCGGCGGTCTCGTCGTACTCAGGCACGCTCGCTCACTTCCGTCACTATCGGCTGGAGACAGCCGGTCAGTCCGAGTTGCCGAAGACGAACAACACGACCTTGGCGAAGCCGTAGTCCAGCACGCCCACGATCGTCAGCATCACCGCGACGAACGTGACCACCACGGCGGTGTACGTCAGCAACTCCTTGCGGGTCGGCCAGATGACCTTACGCAGTTCGGCAACGACCTCGCGGAAAAACCGGGCGATGCGGCCGAACACGCCCACCCGACCGGTTTCCGACCGCGTGGTCGGCCGGCTGTCCGCCGATTCAGCCCGGGCGCGGGACCGCGTCGCGGTGCCTCCCCGGGAGACCGGCTCGTCCGCGCCGGAGGCGTCGTCGTCGGCTACGTCGTCGACGATCTCGTCGTCCAGACGATCGTCGCCGGCGTCCTCGCCGCGCCGCTTGTTGTCGGCCACTTCGCCCTCCGTCGCGGAATCTCGGGTCGCACGCCGGGCGGCGTGCGCGGCGCTGGTCACGCCGGCCGGGCCAAACCGTCCCGCGACGGGCCGCGGCCGGTGGATCAACCGGGGGCCCCGAATGCCTCGGAACCACCCCGCCGATGCCACCACCACGGGCCGGACGCCGCCTTGTCGGCGGCGCGACCCACGGGAACGGTCAGGCCTGAGGCGCAGGGGTGACAGGACTTGAACCTGCAGCCTGCGGTTTTGGAGACCGCTGCTCTGCCAATTGAGCTACACCCCTGTGCGGCAACACTCGCCCCACGCGGTCACAGACGACCGTGCAGGGGTCACTTGCCCCACGGCGGACCAGTGTACGGGTAGGCACCCGACTTTCCCAACCGGTCTCCCCGCCACGCGTGGCGGACCCGATTCAGCGCGCGGTCCGGATGGTCGCCCGGGCCTGTGAGAGCACCTTCTCCCCCAGGCAGGTCGCGGTCACATCGAGCCGGGTGAGGCCGTCCTCGGTCACCTCACGGACCCGCGCGGTCACCTCGATCTCGGTCCCCTGGTCGTCGTCCGGGACCACCACCGGCCGGGTGAACCGCACCCCGTACTCGACCACCGCGTCGGGCGCCCCGGCCCACTCGGCGACCGCCCGACCGACCAGGGCCATCGTGAACATGCCGTGCGCGATCACCCCGGGAAGCCCCACCTTCGTGGCGACCCGGTCGCTCCAGTGGATCGGGTTGAAGTCACCCGAGGCGCCGGCGTAGCGGACCAGGTCCGCCCGGGTCACCCGGAACGTCTTGGCTGGCAGCTCCATCTCAGCCCTCCCCGCGGATCACGTACCGGGCCCAGACGGCGACCACCGGTTCCCCGGCGACGGTGCTCACGTCGGTGCGGGTGGTCAGGAAGCCGTGCCCGCCCCGGCTGCTGACGTCCTCGATGGTGTTGGTGCAGACCAGCTCGTCGCCCGCGACCACCGGCCGGGTGTACGCGAACCGCTGATCGCCGTGCACCAGCCGGCTGTAGTCCACACCCAGGGCCGGGTCCTCGATGATCTGGCGGCTCGCCGCCATGGTGACGATCACCGGGAAGGTCGGCGGGGCGACCACGTCCGGGTGGCCCAGCGCCTGCGCCGCCACCGGGTCGTGGTGAGCCGCGTCGGTGGCGCCGATGGCCGTGGCGAACTCACGGATCTTTTCTCGGCCCACCTGGTAGGGGGCGGTCGGCGGATACGTCCGTCCGACGAAGGAAGGGTCCAGAGACATGCCGCGAACCTACACGGGAAGCACAATCGCCGATCTGGTCGGCAGGCAGCGGCTGAGCCGCGCCGTACCGGTCAGATCGGCGATTGGAAAGGCTTCGGCAATGGCCGGCGTGTGCCGGCCAGAGATCAGCGGGTCTCGCGGTGAACCGTGTGCCGGCCGTCGCGCGGGCAGAACTTCTTCAGCTCGATGCGGTCGGGGTCGTTCCGGCGGTTCTTGCGCGTGATGTAGTTGCGCTCCTTGCACTCCACACACGCCAAAGTGATCTTCGGCCGGACATCGGTAGCCTTCGCCACGGCGGAGTGCCTTCCTCGCTAACGGAAACAACTACGACGCGTCAGCCTAGACGCTGACTGCGCGGACATGCAAAGTGGGCGCCAGTGGCGCCCATCTCCACGACCACCGGGAACGAGCCCGGAAGACGAGAGTAGCGGTGGCCGGACTTGAACCGGCGACACAGCGATTATGAGCCGCTTGCTCTGCCATCTGAGCTACACCGCCGCGGTGGGTCCAGCTGAACCCTCGAGCCCCCTTACGGAATCGAACCGTAGACCTTCTCCTTACCATGGAGACGCTCTGCCGACTGAGCTAAGGGGGCCTGCGCGATCTCCCCGTGGGGCGCGCAGAAGTAAGAGTACACGGCCCGGCTCGACAGGTGAAATCGGATCCCCGGTGATCGTCTACGCCCAGCTCAGGGAACGACACGCAGCCGCGGAAGCTCCCCGCCGGAGATCGTTTCGGGGTCGACCTGAGCGCCGAACCAGGCCGCCAACCGTTCGTACGGCAGCGGTCGACTGAACAGGAAGCCCTGGCCGATCTCGCACCCGATGTCCTGAAGGAGCTCCAGGGTCAGCTCACTCTCCACACCCTCGGCGACCACGGCCAGGCCGAACTGCTGGGAGAGCGTCACCACCGCGTTGACGATCGCCAGGTCCCCCGGATCGGTCGCCATGCCCTGCACGAAGGACCGGTCCACCTTCACCTCGTGCACCGGCAGCCGGCGCAGGTGGGCGAGCGAGGAGTCACCGGTGCCGAAGTCGTCCACCGACAGCCGGACGCCGAGATCGCGGAGCCTGCGCAGCGTCGGGATCGGCCGGTCCGTGCCGTCCAGGACCCCCGACTCGGTGATCTCCAGGGTGAGGCGCTGCGCCGGCACGCCGTACTCGGTCAACAGCTCCTGCACCCGGTCCGGGAAGTGCTGGTCGGTGAGCGTACGGGCGGCGAGGTTCACCGCGATGGGCAGCGGCTGGTTGGCCTCGGCCCAGTCCCGGCTGCGCCGCAGACCCTCGCGGAGCACCACCTCGGTGAGCCGACTCAACTGGCCGGTGTGCGCGGCAACCGCCACGAAGTCCTCGGGAGCGACGGTGCCGTGCGTCGGGTGCTCCCACCGGGCCAGACACTCGACACCGAGCAGACGCCGGTCCCGCAAGGTCACCTTGGGCTGGAAGTAGACCTCCAGCTCGTTCTGGTCCAACGCCTGACGCAGGTCACCGGCGAGACCCAGCCGGCGCAACGACCGGGATTCCAGGCCCGGGTTGAACAACTGCACGCTGCCGGGCACCGATTTGGCGGCGTTCGCCGCCAGATCGACGCGGAGCAGCAGGGTCGCGGCATCGCTGCCATGATCCGGGTGTACGACGACCCCGACGGCGGTGTTCACGTCCAGGGTGAGCGCGTCGAAGACCATCTCGTCGCGGATCTGGTCGCGCAGCTGTTCGGCCAACTCCAGCGCGGCGTCGGCGTTCTCCAGACGCAGGGTCACCAGGAACTCGTCCCCACCGACGCGACCCACCAGGGCCGACGACGGCGCGCTGGCCCGCAGCCGGTTGGCGACCTCGACGAGCACCTTGTCCCCGGCGGCGTGGCCGAGGGACTCGTTGACCTGGCGCAATCCGTCGACGTCGAAGAGCAGCAACGCCACCACCTCACCCGGCGCGCCAACCTTGACCGACTCGTCCAGCGCTGCGGTGATGCGCCGCCGGTTGGGCAGCCGCGTCAGGGTGTCGTGGTAGGCGTCGTGCCGCAGGCGGTCGACAAGTCGCGAATTTTCGAGCGCCACAGAGGCGTGGGCGGCCACCGTCTCGAATACCGAGATATCGCGTTGGGTGAAGTACAGCGGGTCGGCGAGCCGGTTGGTGACCTCGAGTGTCCCAATCACCACACCACCTGAGCGGAGCGGAACGACCACTGTGTCCTTGACGCCCCGCTCGGCGAGGCTGGCCCTGAACTCGGGATCACTTGTCACGCCACGGCCGACAGTCACCGGGCGAGCGGTCTCCAACACCTTCTCCCGCAACGCCGACGGAGTCAGGGACAGATCCAGCAGGCCAGAATCCTCGACTCGCGCGGTGAGCAGAATCTCGGGGTGACGGCCCTGTGCGGGCAGCCAGAGGGTGGCGTACTCGGCCTGCATCAGCGCACGCACCCGGCCGAGCAGGGCGTCGACGAGGGTGCCGTCCTGGCCGCTGGCCGCGACCGCCATGCTCAGCTCGTACATGTCGGTGAGCGTGCGGTGCTGGCGAAAGAACTGGGTGTACGAGCGGTAGACCAGAGCGAGCCCGGCCGCCAGCGCCGCCAGGGGCACCAACGACCACCAGGACGCCTTGATCAGGATCAGGACGACCAGACCGGCGGCGACGTTGATGCCTGCGGTCAGGAGCAGTGACGGCGCCGCGCGGAGGGCTTCCCGGCCGGCCTGCCAGCCCTGCAACAGGGTGTGCACCGACATGACGGCGGTGAGACTCACCAGGAACACCACGCTGATCGCGCAGCAGAGACTCACCCACGTCGTCGGGCCGACACCCGACCTCGGCGGCAACGCCTGGAGGACGAGAGTGGCGAGCGACGTCCCGGCGGCGGCCCGCGCCACGTTGAACCACACCTTGGGCGCCGTGATCCGGTGTCGCAGTTGGGTGACCAGGGACGCGAGCGTGTAGATGACGACGACCGTCAGCGGCGGCAGGAAGTAGAGCGCCAAGACGAGCGGCAACTCGGTAAGCGTCATGGCCACCGACTGCCGGCGGGCGACCAGCACCAGCAGCGGCAGACCCGCGGCGATCATCGCCGCGAGAAGGAGCGCTGCCCAGTGCCAGTCGCCGAACGGCCGGTCGGAGACCAGACCGGTGAGGGTTGCGCAGGCGACAGCCAGAAGGATCAGCGGAGCGGTGATGATCCAGGCGTCTTCCGACGACCTGCGCCTCGACTGGTCCCGCGCGATCATTCCGCTCCCTGGCGGTGTGGCGTGTCCCTTGACAAGCGGTGGCCCGTCGGACAGGGGTCGTCAGACCCAGACGACGTCCGTGAGGTGCAAATCGGCGGGTACACCGTGGTTGGCGATGACCATGGTGGCGACGGCGGCAAGGATGAGGAGCGAGCCATACAGCCGGCCCAACCTACGACCAGACATAAGATTGCTCCTGTCGGAAGGTCTCGTGGGGTAGTGGAGGTTCCACGATCGTGCCACAGCACGGGCAACCAGAGAAGTGGTGGCCGCCCGACTGGCACCACCGTCTGTTACTTCCCGCCGTTCGGCCCACCGCCCTCGTCGCACTGGGCCAGATCACGAGCTTGCGAGACAGTTCACCGCTGCGCGCAGTGCTGAAAACGACCTTCAACGCAATCCGGGTCCACCTATAAGCACTCGACACATCCGGTTCGAACGTTACGCTCAGTAACATCGGCCTGTGCGACCCGAACGCGCGCCTTAAGTCCGGCCATCGACCACCATACCGGCTCCGCGCCATCTCGCCAGTACCTCGTCGGGTTCATTTCACATGGACGACGCCTCCTGCCGCCGCTCGACCATGAACAGCATAGATGCAGTTCACCTGGGCAATCCCATCGACCCTCAAAGATGCAAGTTGCGTGCGCCATCAGGCGTACGGGCGCTCAAGCCGGCGTCGCGGTGTCCTACCGCAGCAGTCTGAACGGGGCCCACATTTCGGCCTCCGGCACCTCGTGGGCCGTGAAGTACCCGCCTTGTTCCAGTGGGCCCAGGATGGAGAGGCCCCTCGACGTAGCTGCGTGGCGGGACCCGTCGCCATGGCGATGGGGAGCACGTCCGGCAGTTGGGCCCAACCCTGTGGCAGCCGAGCAGGAGCAGAGCCTCCTTTGGGGCACCCCGGGTGCTCTACCCGGAGATGCACCTTGGGCATGGTGAGCCAACCAATGTGCTGGCCCGGGCAACCCCAACCCCAGCAGCCCGAGCCGGTTCGTCAGCAACATCGCAGCCACGACGCCGGTCGGCGGCGAGGCACCAGGAGGGTGACACGAGCCCTGTGCAGAGCCGGTCGTGCACATCAAGAGACAACGGCCTTCGGTTGCAGGCCGATCCGGGCCGGCATCCGTCAGGAAATCGCCTCCGGTTCCCGGAGCACGAGCATCCGCAGCAGACCTCACAGCGACATGATCAACATACCCACAACCAGTCGGTAACGGCTGGACGCGGCCGGACAAACGACAACGGCCCCCGATCAGCATCTCTGCTGGTCAGGGGCCGTGTCTGCACCTGGTGGCGGGTAGAGGATTCGAACCTCTGTAGCTTTCGCGACGGATTTACAGGGCGTCCGTGATCTTGCACCGGTCAGCGCCTCTAACCTGCTCCTTCTCACCGCCGCAGCGACCCCGACCGATCAGCCGCCCACCATGTGCCCACGCCCACAGCAACGGCGCCAGGACGACGCCCGGTGTCAGGCTGCTCTCCAGTCGTCGGTCGCGCAGCCGACCTCGAAGCTCCACCAGCCCTCCGCCTCGCCCCGTTGCAGGCTCGCCTTGATCGCGGGGAGATCTGCGCTCGCCGGCAGGGTGAAAGCAACAAGAGGGAGTTCCTTGCTGAACGTCTCGCCGCCGATGCCGAAGGGCGCCAGGCGGTCGTAGACAGCTTGGGCGCTTGGTCCGAGGGGGCCACGGGGGTTCGGCAGGACCCTTACCGTGCAGTTGCCCGACGCCTCGACCCGCCCGGTTGTCCAGCGAAGTCCGTCCGGACTCACGGTGAAGCGCACCAGGTCACCCTCGGCAACGCCGTCTTGAAGGAACGGAGCGTTGCAAATGCGAGCCGTGTCCGGGCCCGCAGCGACAGCCCACAGGCCCTCGGTGTCGTAGGGAAGCCACCCTTCCCGCGGCACGAACTTGAACCAGATCTTGATGAAGTGGTCTCCGGCAGGTGGGTCGCGGTCCGGTGCGGGTGAAAACATGCCGGCATCATTCCCTGTCAGGGCGAGTGCTCCCACCGAAGACCACCGCCGGACGACCTCGGTCGGGAAAACGCCGGGCACATCCGCTCGGCGGGCCGGTATCTCGGAGACAGCGCCGGCTCGGCAGCGGACCATGTACCGATGCACAGCGAGGATGCTCTGACCCGCCTCCAGGACGCCGCCGTCTTCTGGAGCGTCGGTTCTGGCACCGCGGCCCAGGTGATCGAAGCCGCCTGCGACTGCCTCACTGCGGGTATAGACAGCCCCACTCTCCGGATCCTCGCCGGCATCTCGCCGGTAAAGGGCGAGGAAAATGACGAACTGCGGCGTTGGCTCGAAGGCGCACTGTCGGAACTTTCTCTGACTTACTACGGCGAGGGAGGCCGAGAGAGCGAGGAGGAAGCCCTCCGAGTCATGGCCCGGCGACTGCTCGCACAGACCATCACGCCTCGCGATCTCACCTCTTGGGCATACCGATTCATCTCCTACGACGGCACTCCCCTGGCAGCCGAGCTGATCGCCTTGGACAACGCCTACGACCTCGTAGACGCGGTTCACGACTGGCAACGGCACACCAGCACCGAAACCAAGAAGATCGACGCGGACGTCGTCGGCGAAGCTGGGCGCCTTCTCGGCGACGCGACGACCGCCGATAAGGACTGAAGCGCGGGCGCTCATCCGAGCGCATCGCCGATCTTGTCGTTCATGGTGTCGTCTCCGCCGTCGATGCAGTTGGCGTAGACCCGGAGCAGGACCGCGACCCCGTGGCCCAGGCGCCGGGCGACCTCGGTCGGCGGGACGCCGGCATTCAGCCAGAGCGAGGCCGCCGCGTGCCGCAGGTCGTAGGGCCGGCGCACGAGCGGCGAGGCCACCTGCGATTCGGTCAGCGCCTTCTCGCGGGAGAGCTTCCACCACCGGTCATAGACCGACTCAGAGAGCGGCCCACCGTGCAGGCCCCGGAAGAACCGACCATCCGGGCCATCCCGTGGTTGTCGACGTGCGTGCACAGCAGCTCGACGAGCCGGGGCGGGATCGGAACCGTACGAGTCTCGGCCCTCCCCCGGTGCTTGAGTCCGCGCCGCTCGTGGGAGCCGCCATCGTCGGTCCAGTGCGACCCGGCGCGCGGCGAGGTGCCGGCGAGCACCAGGCGGCCCCAGCGATGTTCGATCTTCTCGTGCTCGCAGGACCGGGAAGGCTTGACCGCAGCCAGGTCGTCGAAGTCGGCCCCGCAGTCGGCGCACCGGCCGGCAAGGTCGCAGTCCTCCCGCCGTAAGTCAGCGGCTTCCGATGGACGCATCCCCGCGTAGTAGAGACAGCCGAAGAACGCAGTGACCTTGTCGGCGCGTTTGCCGAGAGATTTCACCGCCTCCAGCAGCGTGGCGACCTGGGCCGGGTTCGCCACCACCCGCCGGTCGATGGACTGTGCTACCTCGGGGGCGGTCCACTGGACCCGGTCGACCGGGTTGGAGTCGATCAGCTCCAGCTCGACCGCGTACCCGAGGACGTTGTAGAAGGTGGCCCGCTTCCGCTGGACGGTGGAGGCAGCCGCGGGCTTGCCGTCGAGGCGTACGCAGAGGCTGTCGAGGACTCGACGGACCATTGCGGGTGAGTCCAGTTCGACGACCGGGAGGGACGCCGTTTCCAACCAGGCCAGCGCCGCTGCGTGTTCGGGCGGGATCTCGTCGGACCAGCGGCGCGGGTTGAGGCCGTAGAGGTACAGCGCCTCACGGAGCAGGGCGTCAGTCGGTCGGCCCCGCTTGGCCGGGCGGGTCAGGGTCACCGTGATCGAGGTCAACGCCTCGACGATCGAGCGCCGGGTCTTGGCCGCCGCGCGAGGCCACTTCATTTCGACGTACGCGCGGCTGTGTGCGTACCAGGTGGTGGGGTTCTTGGTTCTGGCCTCGGAGACCGGGCGGCCGGTGGCCCGGTCGAAGGGCTCCCCCGCGTTGGCCGCCTGGACCAGCTCGGCGCGGAACGAGTGCGCCAGCGCCTTGGTACGGAACATGTCCTCGAAGCGCTGGCCGCTCACCGCCCAGCGGACCCGCCACGGCCGAGCCTTCCGGTCGACGCGCTTACCGATCTCCCAGATCTGGACCTCGTAGCTCTTCACGCGGCGTCCTGCTCCAGGTCACCGAGCCACCGACCGAGCGCCGACCGGCGGACCCGAAGCTGCCCGTTCGGGAGCTTGATCACGCGTGGTCCCTTGCCGGTCTGCCGCCAGTAGAACCAAGTCGAGCGCGGTACGCGCAGCTCGGCGAGCACTTCCGGCACGGTCAACAACTCCTCGTTCACTGCGTCTCCTCCCCGTCGTGCTGTGCGCTGTGCTGAGTTGCCGAAAGATCTGGGGACCCCTGCGCGGCCCGGTCTTTGGCGGCGAGCAGTTCGGATCGCCAGCGGGCGCGTTCGCTGATCGACCGCATGAGCCGGTGGGTCATCGGGCCGACGTCAGGGTCGTCGGGTCGGGCGAGTTCCCAGGCGTGCCGAACCCGTTCGGTGGTTGCGCCCTGGTCGTCGACGAGCTGCGTGCCGTCGGTGGTGACGCCGAGCAGTGCCCGGACCCAGGCCCGCGCGTCGTGCTTGTGGTCGGCGAGGGTCTTGCCGGACCAGTCGCGGGAGATGAGGATTCGCCGGCCGCCGATGCCGAGGGTGTCGCGTTGGTGGACCTTGCCCTTGCAGCGGCCGGGCTTGAGCTTGGCGTGTGCCTTCTTGGGCTGGACGCCGTACAGCAGCCAGTTGGCGCACCGGTCGGTGCAGGGCGTGAGCTGGAGTTGCTGCCAGAGCCGGTCGAGGTGCTTGCGTTGCCGGTCGGTGGTTGCCTTGTGGCAGTCGCCCGTGTGCTTGGTGATGTACTTCGTGACGTACCGGATGGTCCGTTCGGCGTCCTCGGTGCCGGGCATGACGCCGCGGGCGTCGACCTGGGCGCCGAAGCGAACGACGTGCACCGGGTCCGCGTCCCGGTCGTCGTCGATGGCGTCGAGGGCTTCCGTCCAGGTGGTCAGCGGCTCGCGGGTGTCCGGGTCAACCCATGCCGCCGCCTGCTCGTCCCAGATCGGGCGCCGGTCGAGGGTGTAGCGCTGGGCGTCGACCGAGGGCCACCACACCTGGTGATAGGTGGCCGCCGCCACGGTGCGGAGCACGTCGCGAGGGATGGTGCCCCGGATGGCGAAGTGCGCGTGTGGGGCGAGGCGGCGTTGCGGCTCGACGCAGCCGGCGTACTGGACGTTCCAGCCCTCGCAGCGTCGGAGGTTCTGCCAAAACCGCTCGAGCAGTCGGGGGAAGTGCACGGCGTCCCAGGCGGCGCGGCGGTAGTCGTACCTGGCCGGGTTGACCGGAGTGCCGTCGGGGCGGACCGGGCCGTACGAGTCGAGGGTGAGCGTGAGCCACATCGACGGTTGGTAGGTGGAGCCGTCCGGGGCGGTGTAGGTCTTGCCGACGGTGCGGCGCTCAACTTTGCGCCGGGGCAGTTCGGGGGCGTCCTGGCGCCGCTTGGTGGAGCGCTTGCGCCGTGGGCCGGGCTCGTCGTCTTGGTCGTCGTCGGTGGCGTGGGGTGGTCCGACGCGCCCGCGCAGGCCCTCAGCGGCGATGGCTTCCTCAACCTCGCGGATCGCCTCGTCGAGGTCGGTCACCTGGTCCCACTGCGCGCCGCGTACGGCCTCGTCGCGGGAGAACTCCAGGTGCGCGCGGAACAGGATCAGGGACTTCTGCGCCTCGGCGGCGGGTTCCGGGCCGGGTAGCGGTTCGTCGTCGCGGTGCCAGCCCTCGCGGATCTGGGCTTGCCGTAGCCGGCGGTTCTTCTTGGCGCAGGGCGGGCACTTGTCCTCGCGGGTCGCGCCGCAGGGCAGGTCGATGACCTCGGTCAGGCCGGTGTCGAGGTCGGTGCGGCGCATGGCGAGCGGACGGACGCAGACTCCGTACTCGATGGCGATGTCCTTGAGCACGTCGATCGAGCGGGGCAGCGCCATGCGGGCCGCCCGCGACCCCGGCCGAGGAGCAACCGGGGCCGGGGCGGGTTCGAGGCCGGGCAGGGTCGGAGCCGTCATCGGCCCACCCCCACCGCGAGTCGAATGCGGTAGTCCCGGGTGCCGACCCGCCGGTACTGTCCGGGCTCACCAAGAATCCGAACGGCGAGGTCGACATGAACAGCGATGACGGTACGACGGTGCTGTGGCGCCCAACCGGGCCGAAAGAGCTGGATCTCGTCCGCGAGTCCGGATGGCGGGCGTGGCCGCCGCGCCTGCCGGATCAGCCGATCTTCTACCCGGTCCTGAACGAGGACTACGCGGTGATGATCGCCCGGGACTGGAACGTGCCCGCGTCCGGCGTCGGCTACGTCACCCGCTTCCGGGTGGAGTCGGAGTTCCTGAGCCGGTACCCGGTTCGCCAGGCCGGCGGTAAGACCATTCTGGAGCTGTGGGTGCCCGCCGAGGAGCTGGACGAGTTCAACACTCACATCGTTGGGCTGATTGAGGTGGTGCACGAGTTTCGGTAGGCGCCGGCCGGCGGCGAGGGCGGCCGTCATCGGATGATCCCGACGACCTGGGGCCGGCCGGACTGGACGACAGCGACCCGAGGCAGCACCGCGGCTGATGCCGGCGGCATCACCGGAGCGGGCGGCGCGGGTTCGGCCGGCTGCGGCTCGTCGTACCAATCGTCCTGCGGCTGATCGGGCTCCGATGCCGGCGGGGTGGCAGGTTCGCTGGATAGGACGACCTTGACCAGGGCGAGGAAGGCCAGCGATGGCACCGCCGCGACGATCCAGCCCCAGACGGATGGTTCGGCTTCGGTGACCTGGGCGGCGAGGGAGAGCAGCGCGAACGCGATCAGGAGGACGCCGACCAGGCCGACGGGTCGGCCATCTTGGCGACGGGCGCGGATCTCCAGGCCGAGGTAAATGGCCATCAGCTCGACCGCTACGGCGTTGGCCCAGCCGATCCAGTCGGGCTGGCCGTGGGCGACGGTCAGGTCGTGAACGTGGGTGAAGGCGGCGGCACCGGCCATGATCCCGATGGCGAGCAGGATCAGCACCCGGATGCCCGACTCGGCGCGGTGGCGGATCATTCGAAGTCGCCTTCTGGGATGCGAATGGTCACGGTGATGCGGATGCGCTGCCCGTCGAGGTCACTGCGGCGGCGGACCATGTACGCCAGGCCGTGCAGGGCGGCGGCGAGCCGGAGCGGGGAGCCGTTCAGGTCGATGTGCAGCGGCTTGAGGCGGTGGGTGCCGAGGAAGAAGCTCTTGAGGGACATCGGTTACCTCCGGGCCGGGGCGACGCGGGTACGGATGTGCTCGGGTGGCTCGCCGAGGGAAGCC
Source organism: Micromonospora sp. NPDC005194 (assembly GCF_040608335.1). Taxonomy (NCBI): domain Bacteria; kingdom Bacillati; phylum Actinomycetota; class Actinomycetes; order Micromonosporales; family Micromonosporaceae; genus Micromonospora; species Micromonospora sp. NPDC005194. Next base: position 12,964 of record NZ_JBEXIA010000033.1, read on the forward strand.
ACCGCTTCGGAGAGGCAGCGCCATAGCGCCCACGCCTCGTCGGGAGTCAGGTACATGCGGCGCCGACCGCCGCCCACGGCGAGATAGACCGGGTACGGGTCGGGCCGGGCGGGATCGACGCGCACCGACACAGCCGTACTGGTGGCACCGTCGGTGCCGGGAGCACGCAGCCGGTAGAAGGTCGGGGCGGTCACCGCGGCTCACCCCCATCGGTGTCCCGGTCGAGGAAGTTCAGCAGCGAGTCGGGCAGCAGTGGTCCGCGACGCTGCCGGGGCAGAGGCGGGCGGGCCGGTTCGGTGGCGGTTTCCCGGCCGACCTGGGCGAGGATGTCCGCCGCGTCGGCCGGGGCCGGGTACTCGGCGGCCAGCTCTCGAATGTGGCCGTCGGAGATGTAGGAGAAGCGGACCCGGGCCGGCTCCGGGGTGCCGTCGAGGATCACGTAGCCGACGCCCTTGGCCCAGCGCGGCATCTGGTCGGCGAGGGCACCCCGGTTGCGGGCACCGTCACCCAACACGAGATCGACCTGAGCCGCCTCGGTCAGGCCGAGCGCGATCCGTGTCGGGAACAGATCCCGGAACGGCAGCACCTCCTTGCGGGGGTCCTGCAACGCGGCCACCACCAGGACACCGACCCCGGCGCCCTGAGACAGCAGCAACCCGAGCGAGCCAGCGATGCGCCTACGCAGGTCGACATCCTGGAGGTACGCGGTCAGTGCCGCCATCTCGTCGATGACGACCACGACCAGGGGGTCAGCCAGGGTCGGAGTATGCACCCGCACCGCGCCGGCAAGCCGGGTCTGCCGTTCGCGCATCACCGTCACGGCCTCGTCGAGCAGGTCGGCCATGGCCTCGAATGACTTGCAGGCGAACCGGGCGAACAGCGGCCGCCCCATGGCGAATTCCATGCCGCCCTTGGGGTCGATCACCCAGAGCCGGACCAGCCCGGAGGAGATCCCGCCGGCCAGGACGCGGACCAGCGACCACAGCACCGAGCCCTTCCCGGAGCGGGTGGCGCCGCCGATCAGCACGTGGGTGGCGAGCAGGTGCAGGCACCAGTGCCGCAGGTCTTCCCGTCGAGCCAGCGGCAGCGCGGTGAAGTCGGGCACCGACGGGACGTCGAACGGGTCGACCAGAGTGCGCAGCGCATCGGTACGGACCACCACCAGGTAGACCACCGACGGGCGGTCCCGGAACCGCAGCCGGTCCACCGCGCCGAGGACCAGCGCCCAGTAGCCCGACCGGGTCGGCGGCTCATCGGGGCGCTCGGAGTAGACCCGGGCGTGCCGCCGGCCGAAGGCGTACGCCAGGTTCGCCGTTGCCTTTTGGAACTCCTCCGGTGTCTGGCCGCGGACCATGCGGATGGTCAGCACGTCGAGCGCCTGGTCCGAGCGGACCCGCAGCAGCTCCGGCAGGACCGTGCGATGGTCATACACCTTGGCCAGCCCGCAGAGGGTCATCGCTTCACGCCAGGCCCTCCGGTAGACGAAGAGCTGCCGGAATCGACCGAGGATCGGGCCGGCGCACCAGGTCCACCAGGACGATTCGTGCCGCCACCGCCACAGCGCCGAGACGGCAGCGGCCAGGACTACGGGCACGATCACGCCGGAGCGGCCGAACTCGCGGTAGAGGCTCACCCCGGCCACGACCAGGCCGACAGCGACCGGGTGGCGAAGGCACCACCACAGGCCCCGCCACATCCACCGCAGCACTAGGCCGACCGCGATCAGCCAAACCGGCAGCTCCAGCCGGCGCGGCCGGATCACCATCAGATCCCCGGCGGTGGTCATCACAACCTCGCCGCGCGGCCGGCGCATCATCGGGCACCCGCCACTGTGGGCCGCCGCAGGACGGCAGGCATACGCTTGGACATGTCACTACCTCTCTCGACAGAGCAGGGGAAAGAGACAGAGGGCGGGGCTGCCGTCCGCCAAGACCTGACAGCCCCGCCCCCACCAAATGCGGCTACTGCGCCGCCTTCGTCGCCACGCCCGCCGGGGCGCGCATCCCGGTCGCCCGCAGCGAGTACGCCATCCGGTTGTTATTGGTCACGTACGGCGTGGCCGTCATGCCCTCGAACTCCACCGCCTCGAACGGGGCACCCGTCGGCGGCACCGGCTGGTAGTCGGCCGAGATCTTCACCGTCGTCTCCCGGGACCGCTTCCCCAGCTCCGGATCCAGGTCCATCACCCGGACCTGCCACACCCGCTGGCCGGTCAGCTTGTCCTTCGCCGGGCTACGCCGGCCGGTCTTCTCGTCGTAGTCCTCGACCTCGCCCAGGGACTCGGGCACCAACGCGCACCCCGCCGGGAACACGTCCTCACACCGCACCGCGAACCTCGTACCGCCGCGCAGAGCCATCGCTCAACCTCCAACTTGTTAACTTGTCTGCCAAGCTAGCCTTCAAGGTAGACGGCACTTGGCAGACAAGTCAACAACCTTGCCCGAGGCAAGCTGAGAGCTTTGCTGTCGCCGGAGCCGCAGCCATCTGCGCAAGCCGTTAGGCCTGGCGTGGTAGTGGAAGCGAAGCCCCTAGGGAAGCCTGCAAACATGTTTGCAAACCAGCACTGCAGCTGATCCACCCGTGCCGGCGTTCGTATCGGCGGTTCCTACTGCAGATGCCGGAGCGATGTAGCTACAACACGGATGACGTTGTAAGGTGTAGCAGCACTTCTAAATTACTTAGATTAGAAGTTGAGAAGCGTTGAACGTTCAACGCGTTGACACTCAACTGCAGACGTGTTGGTCAAGATTCGACGATCCTGCACCAACACAGGAAACGGACCCCCACCCGTGCCCCGGACAGAGCGAAGGGTGGAGGCCCGTAGGAGGGTCGGCTCGCCTAATTGGCGGGCCGACCAGCCCCCCCGCCTCTGAGCCAATCCATGATCAACCACGTCAAGGTAGGTGCGATGAGCTTGAAGTACCAGCTCAAACGCTCTATCTCAGGCCGAGGATGCCAGGCACGACTCTTCGGGGCTCTGACTCTCAGCTTCCGCGACTCCGAGCCCTTTTTGGCGTTGGCCATACTTCACCTTCCTTATGCGGGCATGAGTGCGCCGCCCTCAACACTGGTGGTTGAAGGCGGGTCACCGGTTGTGCGCGCACGGTCGGTTGAGTTTGACCTCGCCGAGATCATAGGCACATCGCTAGGGCCAATTGCAAGCGGAGTCTGACGGATTCCGATGGACCGAAAACAATTGCAGGCATTCGCACAATAAGGACCGCGTCCTTGCTTGACCTCGATTGCGATTCAATGTAGCGCCTCCACGGTCGAGCAGTCAGTGACGCAGGAAGCGTCAAAGCTGACCCGCTGGGTATGAGCGCAGCCATGACGCACAAGCAGGCGGGTCAGGCTGTCGATCAAGAGCACTCGCGTCCGGCGGGTGTGGACGACAAGACGGTCGAGGCTCTGGGTGAGTTGAGCAAGGCTCTCGAGACGATCCACCGGGTACGAGGCCACCTGTACTCGGCGCACCAACTAGTGGGCGGGGCAGATCTCACCCTTGACCAAGTGGTGAAGCTGCTCCGCGAGGCCGGGCACGACGAGCTGGCTGACCGGGTCGAGCACGAGCTGTTGGGGCGCAACGTGCTGCCCGGTCGGTGGACGTTCCAGATCGTGGAGGAGTTCGACGACGGCTACTACGCCGCGTTCCAGGAGATCGAGCGGGAGGCGCGGGAGAAGCTGGCCGGCGGCCGGCGGCACATTTTCGAGGCGGAGATGAAGGAGCGGCGGCGTACCCACGGGATGCCGGGGCACGAGGCTACGCCGTAGCGCTGCCGCCGAAGCCGTTCGGGATCATCGAGGCCAGGGCGTTGGCTCGGGCCTCGATGATCCTCATTCGTCCCCGGTACTCGGCCGGTTCCCGATGCGCGGCCTGGCTGGTGACCTGGCCGGGCCACTTACGGTAGAGAAGGCCGTACTCCCGGGTGAAGTAGCCCGGGGTGACCGCATTGGCGGCGAGCAGGAGGCCGGTGTCCTCGGAGGCGGGCAGGGCCATCCAGCCGCCCAGGGCGAAGACGAGATCTCGCCGCAGGCACAGGGTCGCCGGGTGCACCGATGCGCGGTAGTCGTTGGCCTTCCAGAACGACAGGACCGAACCGCGGTCGATGACGCCGCCAGCCGGGTCCTTATCCCATCCGGCGGTCGACCCGTCGGGCAGCAGGTCGAGTACCCGCGAGGTGGTCCAGCCGATCTGCGGGTGCGCGTCGAACGCGGCGATGTCGCGGGCGAGCGCGCCGGGGGTCAACTGGTCGTCGGCGTCCAGGACCTTGATGAGTTGACCGGAGACTCGGGAAAGAGCGAGGGTACGGGCAACACCAGGCCCACCGGGACGGCCGGTGCCCAGACTGATCCGGGGATCGTCAGGCAGCGCGTCGACCAGGGCGCCGGTCTGCCCGTCCTCCTGGACCAGCCACTCCCAGTCCCAGCCGGCCAGCATCTCCTGCTTGGCCAACGACTCGTAGGCGCCAGCCAGGTGCTCGATGCTGGGCGCGTGGACCGGGGTGATGACCGAGACGAGCTGCGTCAAGTTTTCCACCGCTGGAGTTTGTGGGAGTAGACAAGCTCGGTGCGGTCGCCGGGCATCACCACGTCGGCGACCTCGACGACACGACCGGTGGTGTCGGTCGAGGTCTTCCGCACGGTGAGCACGGAGACCCCAGGGTCGATGTCTAGCAGTTCGGCCTCATCGGGCGACGGCGGGCGAGCGCGAATCTCGTCGTCGATCCGGTCCAACTCGATGCCGAGCGTGTAGAGCTGGTGCTGCGTGCCGCCCGGCCACGGCTCCTTGCCAGCATCAAGCAGGTCGGGGTTCGCGGCCACCAGGTCGTACGGCAGGTAGGAGTACGACACGGTCAACGGGGCGTTCTCGTGCCGCGAGGACGTCCAGTAGACCCGGCGCAGCAGCGACGTACCCGGCTCGACCTGTAGGGCCGCCGCCATCTCCGCATCCGCCTCGACCCGGGAGTATTCGGCGTGGAACTTCAGGTCGTCGACGGTCAGGCCGGTGTCGTGCTCGGTGGCGCCAGTCTTCAGCCGCTCGTCCTCGTCGAGCAGGACGCGATCCTTCTCCCACTGGTACCGCTCGGTGTTGCGACGGCGTACCCGTTGGCGGGGTGCCCGCACGTAGGTGCCGCGACCCTGCTCCGCGCGGACCAGGCCCCATTCCCGGAGCTGCCGGATGGCGTTGCGGACGCTCGTGCGCGACAGGCCCGAGGTGTCGGCCAACTCGGTCTCGCTGGGCATCAGGGTGCCGGGGGCTAGCTCACCGCTCACGATCTTCGCCCGCAACTCCTCCGCGAGTTGCAGGTAGCGAGGGCGCCAGTCCCGGCCTTGCACACCGGTCACCGTACCCCCTAGACGTTCCAACGTCTGCCAGGTGGTCCCGCCGGCGGGCCGCTCAGGAACCGGCGGTACGGCTACCGCTGCTCGCGGCGGCCGCGCGGGGGGCAGGCCAGGAGTACGAGGAACGGCTGAGCTACGACGGGTGTTGGCGTTCACTGCGTGTCTCCGGCCCGCTCGCCGCCATCTGCCGGTGTCAGCATCTCCAGCTGGGCGTAGACCAGCTCGTCAATGAGCCGGTCTACCTGCGCGGGCGACAGGAGTACGGTCTGCGTCGCGCCGTATCGGGTCGCGTCGAGCTTCACGGCCAGGTCCCGGCGGGCGAACCGGTCGACGACCAGTTGGACGGTGACCCAGCCGGTCCGCTCCCGTCCGATGGTGGTGAGAAGCCCACGGTGCATGGGATCGTTCGGTCCACAGCCTCGACACCAGACCGGGCACACGACCGGGGCGATCGACGGCTGCGGCGAGCCCTCTGGGATGTCAGCACCCTTACTCATCGCCGGTCCCCTGTTGCCCGGTGGCCTGTGCAAGCGATCCGCGAAGTTGCTCGACCAGTTGGGCTGCCTGCGGCACGGACAGCTCGGCCCAGGCGTTCCCGGCCCGGCACGACACGTGGACACCGATCATGGGACCGCCCAAAGCCTCACTGCTAATGAGGTACGTGACGACGAGCCCGCCCGCTCTACTGTCGCCGGCCCGCTGGATTGGGCCGCGATGACGGCGGGCCATATGCGTCATCACCGGCGGTACTAGGTAGCCGCAGCGATCCGGGGCACACAGTCCGGGTGGCTGGTGACGGCAGGCGGCTTGTTCGTACGACTCATCGCGGCCACCTCCCGCCGTTGCCTCGGTAAAGCTGGGCTCCTGTCATCAAGGGCGCGTACCGGAGCGCAGGCAGTTCGCGGGTGACACCCCTCGACCACCGCAGCGAGGAGGTCGTGGGAGCCGCGAGGGGACTCGACGGGACGTTGCCGCTGGCATACCGGGCAGATGCGCGCCTCCGAGACCACCAGAACGAGAACCAACGGTGTCGACGATGGCAGCCGGACATCGCACCTCCACAGGTAGACGGGGACCGGTGGCCAGCCACGGGGGAATGCGGCCGGCCACCGGCCCGGATGAAGGCACGGCGCACCCTCCGACGCCGGACGGGTCGGGTATCGCCGAGCCAACTTGTACGCGCGACTTACCGCAACCGGTCCGACAGGACGCCGCGCATCAGGTGCGACCAAGGCTGGCGCGTGACCACCCCTGACACGAGTCGTCAGCCCAGCCGCACGTCAGGAAACGTATCTACAAGTGGACGAGTTGTCTAGTCGTCGAAACGGGTCACTCGGTTGACACTTGGTAAGACAAGTGCCAGGTACGGTGAGCAGGTGCCCACCCCGCACTACGGACTACCCCGCTACCGCGTCATCGCCGAGGAGCTACGCGGGCGCATCCGAAGTAGAGCTATCGACCAACTTATGCCTACAGAGACAGTACTAATGCAGGAGTTCAGCGCGAGCAGAGGGACCGTTAGGCAGGCATTGGCAGTGCTTCGCGAAGAGGGATTAATAGCAACCGCTCCCGGCCGCGGAAGCTACGTGCGTGAGGCGCACAACGAGTCCCACGTTCGAAAACGTGAGGATGAAGTCTTCGCACCTTCCGACTTAGCCGAGCTTTTCGGGCTACCGCAGGGTGCGCGCTTGCGCGTGAACGAAACCATCGTTCTAAGGGCTGGGGCGGCCCATACCGTTACCCGGGTCTATCGGAGGCTTAGCGACCAGGGACCTTGCTGAACGCTCCCGCCTTGACGCTCGACATGGTTTGCGCCGTAGCGAGGATCGATGAGGCGGGTTAGAATAGCCGCCTCCCCCATGAGGACCGAGGTGAAACAAGGCTATGGCAGGCGAGCCCTTGCGTCGCGTCGAACGTGTCGTTACCAACTACGACTTAACCTGGTTGTTGGATCTACACAAAAACGAGCAGCTCAACCTTGATCCGTCGTATCAGCGAAAGAGTGTGTGGACACCTAAAGACCGCCGATTCTTTATGGATACGGTCTTTCGGAACTACCCCTCGCCGGCACTGTTCCTGCATAAGACTATTGACGACGAGACCGGCCGTACGACTTACCATGTCGTGGACGGTAAGCAGAGAATCAGCACCATTCTACTATTCGTTCAAGATAAGTTCGGCCTGTCGGAGGATTTCGGTGACGAGCGCTTAAATGGGAAGAGATGGCGAGATCTGAAGGATCCAGCGATCAGGCGCCTCTTATGGAACTACCGGGTCACTGTCGAAGAGTTGGACGAAGCCAGCATCTTAGACATCAACGATGTCTTCTCTCGGCTGAATAAGAATGCTAGCAAACTGACGCCCCAAGAACTCCGTCATGCTCGGTTTGACGGCTGGCTTATAAACTTCCTCGAAGTAGAGGTGTCGACTCCCTTCTGGACGAGGGCGAAGGTCCGAACTCGGGCCAAGGAAAGGCGCATGTCAGACGTTCAGAACCTTTCCGAGCTGGCCGCCGTGACTATCCGCGGGGACATCGGCGGGTTCAGCCAGGATGACTTGGATCAACTCTACGCCCAGTACGATGCGCCCGAAAACGAGGAAACGGAGTTCGACACGGAACGTTTCGAAGGTGAGTTTGCAAGAGTTCGAGACCTGCTAGAGGCTCTCGAGAATCACTCGGCCATCATCTCAACCTCAGCTCAACCCTTCTACAATCTCTACACCCTTTGGGCGGCACTGCATCGAAATCCGATCACGATGGAGCAGGTGCCAGACTTCGCACACCGATATCGCGATTTTATGGCATCGGTGCGAGCGTCTGAGGTGGAAGAGGCCTTACCTGACTCTTCACTCCTCGACGAGTCACCAGCGGACAACCATGTAGCGCGGTACAAGTCAGGAACCATCGGAGCTACGACTGAGGCACCAAAGCGTAGGGATCGCCAGACAGCCCTCGAAGCTGCCCTTTTTCCCCGAGTCTGAGCGCCTCCGATGAAGATCGATCAACACATCAGAGATGCCTATCGTAGACAGCGCGTGGTAGCCAGCCGCTTGAAAAACGAGGTCGACAAAGACATCGGCAGCCGCAAACAACCGACTTGGCATTACGAAAGCCGCATTAAGACCGAGCAGAGCTTCGCACTTAAGGTCGAGTGCGGTCGGCCTGGAAACCCCAACGCCCTAGAGGATTTCTTTGGGTGCGTCGTCGTAGTGCCGAATTACCTTACGATCGCCGATGCAGTAGAGATGATTCATTCTCTATATGGGAGCCCTCTGTACACTCGCCCTGCATCCCGTGATTCAACGACGAAAGGTCCGTCTGAATTCCGCTATGACGATCTACGCCTGTATTTGGAGTATCGAGATCAAGGATACGGGCCTCCAACCGGCATTGCGGGCACGTTATTCGAGGTTCAGGTAAGAACCTTCCTTCAGCATGCATGGACCATTGCAACGCACGACGTAATCTACAAGTCCGATGACGTGAGTTGGCGGCGGGAAAGAGTCGCCTACCAGGCGAAGGCCGCCTTAGAGCAAGCTGAGGTAACCATCGCTAGTATGGCGGATCTGGAGCGGAGCCCAGCACTCCCAGGCGATCACAAGGACTTCCGGAATACGAACGCAGTGATCTCCCTCCTGAAAGAGCATTGGAGTCCCGAGCAGCTACCTACCGATGTTCGCCGGCTTGCAACCGGCATACTTGAGCTACTTAAGAAGCTCAATCTCGGCAGCGAGGAGGCGTTCCGCGCACTTCTCGAGGCGGGGAGAGAAACATACGGCGGGCTACATAACCTCGACTGGTCGCCCTACCGCGCCGTGGTTCAGTACCTGGCCGAGCAACATAAGACCGATTTTAGAAGATACGTCTCTAAGCGCGGCAGAGATCCGATCTTCCTCTATGGCCCAGTACTGGAGGTGCTAGGGCTAGATGTCGAAGGGGCAGCGCGGGCCCTCGTTCTTCCCACTCAAACGACTCCTACCTCCGCAGCCGACTCAGGGCAGCCTGCTCACGCAGAGATCCCCGACTGACTCCTGATACGGCCCAGAGAAACGCACGCTATAACGCCGCAGGCGAATAGGCCTACTTGGCTGCGCGCCACGCATTCCCACCGCCTCGCCACCCGGATTGCCTGCCCCCTGAAGTAGGGCCTTCCAGAACAACTAGGACTGCGGTCATCGTGAGGGCCGTCCTCAACGGCTCGCTCACTCGTAGTCGGAGCTGATCTCGTACCAGGCAAGCTCTCGCGTCGGTTCATCTAGATACCAGGCGAAGGTCCCCGCGGCGAGGTCCTTGAGACGTTTCCGCGCGACGTCATCGTTACGTGAAACAAACGCCGACAGGAACCGACAATCCGCAACAGGTATCCGCTGCTGCGCTGCCCATGCCAGTAGCGCAGCTTTACGATCCCCCGTCACTGGGCCGTCCGATGCAACCGCCTCAACGATCCAGAATGTTGGAGGTTCGCAGCCGATATCGACTATCACCGCATCTGGCAACAAGGTTCTTTGATCGATCGTTAGGCCAAGGCCGGCAAGCATTGCAGCATCAGCCAGGAGGATCTTCGTGCCCGGTTCGGAGATGGTAAGAACCACCGGATCGGAGAGACGAGCAGGCATCCAGCTTTCCACAACGCCTTGCAAGATCAATGAAGACTCTCCCGGCGCGAGTTCTCGCGTCTTCCCGTCAGGCAGGTGGACGACAACAACATGGTCGCGCCGCTCACGAACCTGCGCTGTGAGGATGCGGAGTCGGGCGCCGGGCCCCATATGAGCCTCCCGCCACTCCTCGATTGCGTTGACTAGGTCGTCGCCCTCTAAATCGGGCGAGAAGAGATCCGCGAAGGATGACGTGAGGGCCCACCGGCCGGTGCTTGCCGTCGTGGCGACGCTTGGGTTAGCGCGAATCGCGCCGTGATCCATCCAGTAAGGGAAGGTCTCGTCACGGAGTGTCTCGCGAGAGTTGTCGGCATACCAAGGCTGCGGATCCACTCCCCATAAACCCAACACTCCAAGAACCGCTTTCCTGCCACGTTTGGCCGCAGTTCGCCAGGCCTCACGCTGGTCATCTTCCTGACGCAGGTATGCCCCGTCATTCATCCACAGGCAGGTTGTCGGGCGAGCAAGATACATACCTTGCTCGAAGGGCGCACCGTCTTCGATGACCGCATCAACGTAGATCATCGAAGCGACTGCAGTAGCCGCTAGCGGATTCGCAAGAACAGAATCGAACGCCGCTCTTGGGAAGATCATTTGTAAGCGTGCCTGGCACTCGCTACGGGCCAGAAGGGGCCTGAAGGTCACCGCTAATCACCGGCCGGTACGCTGCTGCAACAAGTCGCTCCAGTTCAACATCGGTAGCTTCCTCCCATTGGTGGAGCTGTGGACGACCGGGAAGCGGCAATGACTCCAACTCGTAGGCGCTCACCGCAACCGACCCGGAGAGGCACCGCATCACACGATCGAGTGTCGGGGTGGAGAGAACCCGGGCCAAGGTCCGCCTACTTATCAATGGGTCATCGACATTGGGCCGGAGCACATTAACGTGATTCTCAACGACCACGCAACCACCGTAACGATCCAGATCCTCTCGACCCAGGCTGACCAGAACCAACCGCCGAGCCTGCTCTGGGGCCGTGGTTCGTTGTACCAGAATCGCTGGTTGCTTCAGGAGCAGGACTGCTTCATCCGTCGGCTCCGTTAGCGACAAGTAGCGAAGGGAATCACGGACCCCGTCTTGATGAAGCTTGCCTCCATCGATATCCGCTGCCCATATGACGTGCGCTCGACCACTTCCGGGCACTGGTCCAAGGCTATGCTTCCGACGATTCCAGACAAGCGGGCCCGTTGAAGCCTTCCAACCTGCGGCCCCCAAACTTAAGGGCATGTCGATAGCTGCCGCCGCAACAGGCGCATCGTCCGACCTTCGAGGAAGCAACCAAGGCCCTTCCCCCCGCGGAGCCTTTACCCTCGCTACCGGGCTTACGCGCCCATTGATGCTGAACAGCGCGGTATGGCGTGGCTTTCGACGCGTGAAGACGGCTAAACAGGTCTCTTGGAGGACCCCCGCGAAAACGTCCCCACGCTCTACGACGAATGCCGCCTCTCGAAGTGGTGCTTTACTGGAGAACGCGGCGCGGAGGTTGCGAAAGTACAGGCCTGACGTGAATGACGTTGGCACTAGCGCCGCAAGGACCCCCACATCATCCAGCGCATCAAGTGCTGCCGCCATGAACAGACCGTAGAGATTTGCGTGTCCGTACAAGACGTGCGCGAACCTTGCCCGGTCCTCTGGCGTGAGTTTCACTCTGCCGTAGGGCGGGTTCATGATGAGTGCACGTACCGGCTGCCCAGACAGGCTTAGCCCGTCACCGACGCGGGCAAGGCTCGGAAGCGGTCGGCGGCGACGGGGCGGTATCGCAGCGAGCAGCGGAAGCATCTCGGCAGCTAACACGACGTTGGCCAACCACACGGCTGCGGGATCGGTATCGATGCCCTCAATGACGTTGGGGACTCCCGCCATTGCGATCTGAGGGTCTGAGCGATTCAGAGCTGCAAGGTGCTCTCTCAGCGGCGGCAAGAGCAAGGCACCAGCGCCGCATGCGGGATCGCGAACTAACCCTGGAAGAGGTCGTGCTGGCACCCGGTGCCCTAGGGCACGTCGAGTCATATCCCAGAGGTTCGTCGCTAGGGCTGGCGGGGTGTAGTGGCGGCCATGTCGGGCGCGAACCCCCGATGAGAGCGCAGCAACGTACGCGCTACCAAGCCCCTCAGGCGAGAGTGACGGCGTCACACAGGCATCAGGCTCAACTAACTGGAGTGAGGGCGGGGAGGGCAAGTCGAGTGCGTAATCGATTGACTGCCACGGCTCGTGCAAACCGACGGCCGCGACCCGAGTTCTCCACCAGCCGGGCACCGCAGCCAGGACTTGCAGTGCTGCAAGTGGCAGGTCAGCGGCCGGATCGGGCCCCCCAACCTCATCCCGGGATCCGCGAGGGCCAAGGTCTCTGGCCATCAGCCCGAGCGTCACGGCCCTCCTCCCACAAGCACTGGCGCGAGCCTACCCGCCGGAGGCACGCAGGGAAAGATCACATACTGCATCATCCCCGCGCCGAGCGTTGCACAGGGGGCGTCATTCAGCCCGCAAACACGCACAGGCACCGAGCAGCAGAGGCCCGTTCAGCCTGGTGGCGAGGGGATGGCAATGGTCCTCGCCCAGGTTGTCGTCCGACACAGCAACATTCAGCGGGGAGGGCATGAACGGCCCAAGCCCCGGTAGCGGAATGTGATCCGACAGCCGAACTACTGCCGATTTGCTCTGTTCTGGATCAAGGCGCCGCGCTCCGCGCGGCGCGGGCGGTGAGCCGGCCGGCGGCAAGCCGCCCCGGCCGCCTCCGGCGCCGGGGCGGAGAGCCACCGACGGCCGCCGGACCGCCGCCCCCCGAACTCCACTGATCCAGGCGCAGCACGACCACGGCTAGGCGGGCACGGAAGCCGGCTGGTCGACCTGATCGAGGGCCAGGGCTTCCGACTGCCGCGCCAGTCCAACCCCGGGACTGGCTTGCCCCTGGCCTACCTCCGCAGCCAGGTAGGCCCACGGCAGCCTCAACCGGTCGCTCCAGGCGCGGTGCGCACCGGGCCGGAACTCCCCGGAGCACGAGCGTTCGCAGCCCCCAGAGGAGCCCTGAGAGGCAAGATCGACCTGCCCACCATCTGCCCACAACTAGTCGTCAACGGCTGGACTCAGCCGGACTTGGCTAGATCAACGACAAAGACCCCTGATCAGCATCTCTGCTGGTCAGGGGCCGTGTCTGCACCTGGTGGCGGGTAGAGGATTCGAACCTCTGTAGCTTTCGCGACGGATTTACAGTCCGCTCCCATTGGCCGCTCGGGCAACCCGCCAGGGCACCCCACCGCGTCGTAACGCGGCGGCGGAAGCAAGGATAGCGGCTCGCCCCGGGACCGACGCAACCGGGTACGGTCAGAGGGTCGTGCCGCTGGTCGGCGGCCGACGGCACGCCCAGACCGCCGGACAGCAGGAGCAGAAGCATGCCAGCGAACCCGTCATTCGACATCGTGAGCAAGGTCGACCGCCAGGAGGTCGACAACGCCCTTCGCCAGGCGGAGAAGGAGCTCGCGACGCGGTTCGACTTCCGCGGCACGGGCGCGGAGATCTCCTGGTCGGGCGAGGAGGCGATCGGCCTCCAGGCGGAGACCGAGGAGCGCGTCCGGGCCGCGCTGGACGTGTTCAAGGAGAAGCTGGTCAAGCGGAACATCTCGCTGAAGTCGCTGGACGCCGGTGAGGCACGCCCGTCCGGCAAGGTGTTCAAGATCGACTGCAAGGTGATCCAGGGCATCGAGACGGACAAGGCCAAGGCGATCAGCAAGAAGATCCGCGACGAGGGCCCCAAGGGCGTTCAGGCGCAGATCCAGGGCGACCAGTTGCGCGTCACCGGCAAGAAGCGGGACGACCTGCAGGCGGTCATCTCGCTGCTCAAGGGCGAGGACTTCGGCGTCGCCCTCCAGTTCACCAACTACCGCTAGCGGCACGAGCAGCCGGGCCGGCACCCGCAGGCGTGGAGTGCCGGCGCCACGGTTGCCGAGCGGTTCACCCCACGCTGTACCAGTGCGTGGTCTCGCCCGGGATGGGCGTCAGCCGCACCCGTGCGCCGCCCGGGTCGTCGAACATGCGCACCCCGTCTCCGAGCAGCACCGGAGCGAAGAAGATCAGGATCTCGTCGAGCAGGCCAGCCCGGACGCACTGCCGGGCGATGTCGGCGCCGAGGACGTTCACGTATGTGTCGCCGGCCGCCGCCTTGGCCTGCTCGACAGCGCTGTGCAGGTCGCCGACGAACGTGATGCCGTCCGGGGGCTCGGCCGGCGGCTGGTGGGTCAGCACGAACACCGGTCCGTGGTACCGGCCGCCGAACGCGCCTTCCTTCTCGGTCCCTCGGTTGGGGTCGTCGCCGCCGAAGGTGCGGTTGCCGGCCAGGATCGCGCCGACGTTGGCCAGGACGCGGTCCGCGGTCGGGTTGTCGATCGTGAGGTGTTCGGTCAGCCAGGACATATCCCCGTCGGGGCCTGCGATGTAGCCGTCGAGCGACGCGGTCGCGGAGTAGAGCAGCTTGGCCATGGTTCCCCCCTCGTCGATGCCCATTCTGATGGACGCCGCACGGCGGCAGAAGCCATCGGGGGCACGTCCACTGAGGTCGACTCGGGTTTCTGGATGTCGGGGCGTCCTCGTCAACGGGACACCGCGACTTGCAGGAACCCGAGTCGATCAAGGCGCGGGGCCTGGCCGGACCGAGCCGGCCGGTGAGGGATCAGACGGGGACGGGCTCTTCGGCGCGTACCGCCGAGGCTTCTGCCCGGGCGATGGGCCCGGCGGGCAGCGCGGCGACCGCGGCCCCGACGGCCACCGCCACCCCGGCGAAGACGAAGGCCCACGGCACGCCCCCGGCGTGATCCACGATCAGGCCGGCCACCGAGCCGCCGGCGGCGCTCGCCGCCACGGCCACCGTGACCACCCAGGTGTACGCCTCGTTCAGCATGCCGGCCGGGGCGATCCGGCCGACCAGGGTGTTCTCCAGGGTCAGCGCCGGCGCGATGGTGGCCCCACCGACGATCAGCGCCACGCCCAGCGCCAGTGGCGTGGGCATCACCGCGAACACCACGAAGGTGCCGGCCAGCGCGGCGAGCAGCAGGGCGAACTGGCGGGTCATGTTCGGCGCGGGCCGACGGACGCCGAACCAGAAGCCGCCGATCGCGCTGCCGACTCCCCAGACCGCCAGCAACAGCCCGGCCAGGCTCTCCGGATCGTCGGTGGTGGCGTTGCCGGCGTACGCCGGAACGATCACACCGGCGGCGCCGAAGGCGATGCCCAGCCCGGCCACGCAGACCAGCAGGGCCGGGAAGCCGCCGACCCGCAGCGGGCCGAGCCCACGGGCGTGGTGTTCGCGCGGGTGCGGACGCCATCCGCGCATCACGCGACCGAGGGCGACGGCGGTGGTGCCCACCAGGGTGACGACCGCTGCCCCGATGAGCGCGGCGGCCGCGTCGGCGACCAGCACGAAGCCGGCCACGAGCAGCGGGCCGAGCACGAACACGATCTCGAACAGTGAGGTCTCCGCGGCCAGGGCGGTGTTGCGCAGGGTGTACCGGCCGGAGGCGGGGCTGGTCAGCTCGTTCCAGGCGCCGCGGATGGCGGCGGTGAGCGGCGGGTACGTCGCACCGGCGACGCCGGCCGTCAGGTAGATGGCGGCGAGGGCGTCGTCGCCCGAACGGCTGGCCAGCAGCAGTCCGATGAGCGCCAGCGGGTGGGCCACGGCGGTGACGAGCAGCACCGGGCTCGGGCCGACCCGGTCGGCGATCCGCCCGGCCACCGGGCTGAGCGCGGCGCCGGCGACGGCGTAGATGCCGCCGGCAACGGCGGCCAGCGCGTACCGGCCGGTCACCTGCTCGACCACCAGCAGTAGCGCCAGCGGCGTCATGCCGATTCCGAGTCGCCCGATGATGCCGGTGACCAGCAGGATCGGCGCACCGGGGATCCGCCAGACACCCAGGTACTGACGCAGCGCGGCCACCGTGAACCTCCGAGCATGTAATGAGCGTGAGCGGTTATGACCCTAACGCCGCCGGTCGGGCGGGCAGTACCGGATATCGGCCCCGACACAGCACTCCGCCCGCACCCGAGGCGAGCGGGTGCGGGCGGAGTGCAGAAAAGATCAGCGCTGGAACTGCACGGGCCCGGAGTTGGCGGCCATCCGCTCCAGCCGGGCGACCCGGTCCTCCATCTTGGGGTGGGTGGAGAAGAGCGCGGCCACCGCGCCACCGGAGAACGGGTTGGCGATCATCAGGTGGGCGGTGCTGGTGAGCGTGCCCTGGGCGGGCAGCGGGCGTTGCCGGGCCACGGCGTCGATCTTGCGCAGGGCGCTGGCCAGGGCCAGCGGGTCCCGGCTCAGCTCGGCGCCCGACTGGTCGGCCTGGAACTCACGGCTGCGGCTGATCGCCAACTGGATCACCGTGGCCGCGATCGGGCCGAGGATCAGGGTCAGCAGCAGGACTGCCGGGTTGGGCGAATCCTCGTCGTCCCCACCGCCCAGCGGGATGAACCAGGCGATGTTGGCCAGGAAGGTGATGATGCCGGCCAGACCGGCCGCCACGCTGGAGATCAGGATGTCCCGGTTGTAGACGTGGGACAGCTCGTGCCCGATCACACCCCGCAGCTCCCGGTAATCCAGGATCTCGGTGATGCCCTGGGTCACGCAGACCGCCGCGTGCTGCGGGTTACGCCCGGTGGCGAACGCGTTGGGCTGAGCGGTCGGGCTGACGTACAGGCGCGGCATGGGCTGCCGGGCTTCGGTCGCGAGTTCGCGCACCATCCGGTACAGCTCGGGGAACTGCGCCTCGCTGACCGGTTGCGCCCGCATCGAGCGCAGCGCGAGCTTGTCGGAGTAGAAGTAGGAAATGCCGTTCATGACCAGTGAGATGAGGACGGCGATGACCAGGCCGCCACTGCCGCCGAACCAGTAGCCCACCGCGAGGATCAGGGCGGTGAGCAGACCGAGCAGCGCGGCGGTCTTCAGACGGTTGTGGTGCACGATCTCTCCTTCGGTGCACGGATCGCCGGGATCCGCTGACCGGTTCAACAACCCGGTACCCGTCAACCATCCGTCTCAACGCTGAGAACTCACTGAGATTGGAGTCGCAGGTCAGCGGGCGGCCAGATCCAGCACCAGCTGCGGGGCGAAGCCCAGCACCACGGCGGCCACCGTGGCCACCGCCAGCACCGCCGCCACCACACCCCCCAGCGGTACGGCCGGCGCCGCGGCACCCGATGTCGCCGTCGGCGCCCACAGCGCGGCCGTGACCCGCAGGTAGTACGCCAATCCGATCACCGCGTTCAGCGCCACCACCAACGCCAGCCAGGCCGCGCCGCCGTCCAGCAGCGACCGGACCACCGTCACCTTCGCGAACAGCCCGGCCAGGCCCGGCGGCAGCCCGGCCAGACCCACAAGCGCGAGACCGAGCGCCGCGCCCCGCCACGGGTGCCGGCGGGCCGCCCCGCGCAGGTCGTCAAGCGTGCCGCCGTCCGCACCCACCGGGCGCAGCGCGGTCACCCCGGCGAACGCAGCTAGCTCCAACACCACGAAGAAGACGGCGTACGCCACCGCGGCGGCGTACGCGGCGGACCGCGCCTCGCCCGTGCGGCCGGCGGCCAGCGCCAACGCACCCAGCGGGGCCAGGATGTAGCCGGCCTGCGCCACCGAGGACCAGGCGAGCAGCCGGACGGTACGCCGCTGGCGCAGCGCCACCAGGTTGCCGACGGTCATCGTGAGCACCGCCAGCAGGGCGAGCACCGGGCCGGTCTGGTCCGCCGGCAGCGCCCGCTGCACCACGGCCAGCAACGCGACGAGGCCACCCAGCTTCGACGCCGTCGACAGGTAGGCGGCCACCGGCAGCGGAGCGCCGTCGTAGGTGGCCGGCGCCCAGGCGTGGAACGGCACCGCCGCCACCTTGAAGGCCAGCCCGAGCAGCAGCAGCGCCACGGCGGCGGTGGTCAGCGGCAGGTCGCGCAGCTCCGACCGCTCGGCCAGCAGGGCACCGAGCCGGTCCAGGTGCAGCGACCCGGTCACCGCGTACAGCAGCGCGGCGCCGAGCAGGGTGATCGTGGTGGCCACCACGCTCACGACGAAGAACGTCACCGCCGCCTCGGCGCTGGCCAGGCTGCCCCGGCGCAGGCCGACCAGCACGTACAGCGGCAGGGTCAGCGTCTCCAGGGCCACGATCAGGGTGATCAGGTCGCCGGCCGCGCCGAGCACCACACCGCCGGTCATCGAGCAGGCGAGCAGGAAGGCGTACTCCCCCACCGGTGACCGCCCGGCCCGCAGCGCCGGCACCGACAGCCCGAGCACAGCCAGGGTGAGCAGCGCCACCACCGCGGCGACCAGGGCCGCCCGCCCGCCGAAGACCCAGGAGCAGTCGGCGCCGACGCAGAACGTCCGCCGCTCGCCGCCCGCACCGACCACGGCGGCGCCGACGGCGGTGCCGAGCGCGCCGAGCGCGGCCACCGCGACCGTGGCCCGAGGCCGCGCCAGGACAAGATCGATGATCAGCACGAGTACGGCGGTGCCGGCCGCCAGGTACGCCGGCAGCAACGCCACGCTGTCCACGCTCTGCACGGCGCTCATCCGGGCCTGCCTTCGTTCGCGTCCACCCGCTGCGCCGCGCTCATCGGGAGACCACCCCGATCAGGGCGTCGACGGGCGCCTCGGCGACGCCGAGGACCAGCGCCGGGACCAGGCCGATGGCCAGCGCGAGCAGCACCAGCGGCGCCCACGCGGTCAGCTCCGCGCCGGCCAGACCGGAGCCGACCCGGCCCACCGCGGGGCTCGGCCGGCCGTGGGTGACCTGGCGCAACAACCGCAGGAAGTACGCGGCCGTGAGCGCGCCACCGACCGCCGCCAGCACCCCGAGGGTGATCCACAGCGGGCCGCCCACCTGGATCGCCGCGACCACCGCGAACGCCTCCCCCCAGAAGCCGGCCAGCCCGGGCAGGCCGAGCGACGCGATCGCCGCGAACGCCAGCAGACCCGCCAGCCGGGGCGCGGTCTCCCGCAGCCCGGACAACTCGGCGAGCGCACCCGTGCCGGTACGGTCCTTCACGGCGCCCGCGAGGAAGAACAGCAGGCCGGTGATCACGCCGTGCGCGACGTTGCCGATCAGGGCCGCCTGGATGCCGGTGGCGGTCAGCGTGGCGACGCCCAGGAGGACGAAGCCCATGTGCCCCACGCTGGAGTACGCGATGAGCCGCTTCACCTCAGCCTGGGCCAGGCAGACCAGCGAACCGACCAGGATCGCGGCGACCGCCAGCACGCCGAGCACCGGCGCGGCCCAGCGGGCGCCCTCGGGCGCCACCCCGACCGCCACTCGGATCAGCCCGTACGTGCCCATCTTGAGCAGCACGCCCGCCAGCACGACGCTGCCCACCGTCGGGGCCTGCGTGTGCGCGTCGGGCAGCCAGGAGTGCAGCGGCCAGAGTGGACTCTTCACCGCGAACGCGAGCGCGAGCAACGTGAACGCGGCCAACTGGGTGCCCCGGGACAGCCCGCCCCCACCGGTCAACGCGACCACGTCGGCGGTGCCCGCCGCGGCGACCACGACGTACACGCCGACCAGCAGCAGCACCGACCCGAAGAGGGTGTAGAGCGCGAACTTGCGGGCCGCCCGCCGCCGGTCCGCGCCACCCCAGCCGGCGATGATCGCGTACATCGGCAGCAGGACGACCTCGAAGAAAAGGAAGAACAGCACCAGGTCCAGGGCGAGGAACGTGCCGAGGATGCCCACCTCGACCACCAGCAGCAGGGCCACCAACGCCCGGCCGCTGCCGCCGTCCGGCACCCGCCACACCGTGTACGCGCAGCAGAGCAGGGTGAGCAGCGCGGTCAGCACCACCAGCGGCCAGGAGATGCCGTCGACGCCGAGGTGGAAGCGCAGATCCAGGCCGGGCACCCAGGGCAGGTCCACCTGGTGCCAGGGGCGCACCGCAGGCGTACCGGCCGACCAGGCGAACCACCCCCGCCCACCGAACACCAGCGGTACGGCGGCCAGCAGGGTCAGCGCCGCCGCGACCGTCCCGACGATCCGTGCGGCCCGGTCCCGTGGAGTCGCCGCCACCGCGACCGCGCCCACTGCCGGCACCACCAGCACGGCGACAAGCAGAACCTGCCCAAGCGTCATCGGATCGCCTCTGTTCGCGACTGCGGGGCTCGCAAACCCGGCTCACTCCTCGCGCTCACCGGATCGCTCCCAGCATGGCGGCGGCCAGGCCGATCAGCAGGGCGCCGGCCAGCACACCAGCGGCGGCCCGGGGCAGCGCCGCCCGGTGCAGCGCGGCGAGCCCGGCGCCCAGGCCGGAGGCAGCCCGGCCGCTGCCCTCGACGGCCCCGTCGACCACCACCTCGTCGCCGCTGCGCGCGAGGCGGGCCAGCGCCCGGACGGGGCGTACGACAAGGGCGTGCTGGACGTCGTCGAGCCGGAACGCGCGGGCGAAGACCGGCCGCAGCGGACCCAGCGCGGTCGCCGGGTCGGCGGCCCGGTCCCGCTGCCAGCGCACCCACACCAACCCCGCGCCGACCGCCAGCAGAGCCAGCGGCAGCAGCAGCGCCGGCCCGACGTGGACCAGGCCGTCCTCCGCACCGGCGACCGGCACGGTGGCGAACCGCAGCCGGTCGGCGAACGCGCCCACGAACCCGGCCAGGCCGAGCAGCGCGGCCGGCACGGCCAACAGCAGTACCGGCCACCGCAGCACCGCCGGAGGATCGTGCGGCGCGACCAGCGGCAGCCGGGGCTCGCCGAAGAAGGCCCGCAGCAGCAGCCGGCCCGCGTACCAGGCGGTGATCGCCACACCGAGCAACCCGGCCAGCCAGACCAGCCAACCCACCCACGACGGCGCCGGCCCGGTGCCCTCCAGCGCGGCCGACTCGGCGACCGTCAACACGCCGTCCTTGCTCCAGAAGCCGGCCAGCGGCGGCACACCGGCGAGGGCCCCGAGGCCGATCACGGTGCACCAGAACGTCACCGGCATGCTGCGGCGCAGACCACCCATCTCCGACATCAGCGTGGTGCCCACGGCGTGGATCACCGCGCCGGCGGCGAGGAACAGCAGCGCCTTGAACGCGGCGTGGGTGAGCAGGTGGAACAGCGCCGCCGACGGTGAGCCGACGGCCAGCGCGCCGGTCATGTAGCCGAGCTGGGACACGGTCGACCAGGCCAGCACCCGCTTGATGTCGTCCTGGGCGGTGGCGGCGAGCGCCCCGAGCAGCAGGGTGATCGCGCCGAGCACCCCGAGCACGGTCAACGTGACCGGAGCGGCCGTGAACAGCGGGTAGAGGCGGGTCACCGCGTACACCCCGGCGGCCACCATCGTCGCGGCGTGGATCAGCGCGGAGATCGGCGTCGGGCCGGCCATCGCGTCCGGCAGCCAGGTGTGCAGCGGGAACTGCGCGCTCTTGCCGGCCACCCCGGCCAGCAGCAACAGGCCGGCGGCGGTCAGCGTCACGCCGGAGTGGTCGTGCGCGAGCACGTCGGCGATCCGGAAGCTGCCCGTCGACACGCCGAGCAGCACGATGCCGAGCAGGAAGCCGACATCACCGACCCGGGTCACCAGGAACGCCTTCATCGCGGCGGCCGGTGCGCCCGCGAGCCGGCGGTCGTGGGCGATGAGCAGGTACGAGCAGAGGCCCATCACCTCCCAGCCGACCAGCAGCATGATCAGATCGCCGGAGACCACCACCAGCAGCATCGCACCGGTGAAGAGGCTGATCTGGGCGGCGTACGGCGGGTAGCGGTGGTCGACGTCGACGTCGTCGTGGGGGCCGCGCCGCAGATAGCCGATCGAGTAGACCTGCACGGCCAGGGCCACCGCGGTGACCGCGACGGCGACCAGCGCGGCGGCGCCGTCCAGGCGTACGCCGAGGGTCACCCTCAGCCCGCCGATGTCGACCCAGGTCGTCGACGTCTGGGTCGGACCGTCGACCGCCACCAGCAGGGCGACGGCCAACGCCAGCGCGCCGACCGCGCCGGCCACGCCGATCGTCACGGCGGCCGTCCGGGCCCGGTCACCCCCGGCCGCTCCGCCCGGGTGACGCGGGGCCGGCGGCAGCAGCAGACCGAGCAGGCCGGCGACCAGCGGTACGGCGGGCAGCACCGCCCCGAGCAGCCCGGTCACCGACCCGCCTCCGCGTTCTGGCCGACGGCCCGCGCGGGCACCGGCGGCTCGGTCAACGCCACGTCATCAACCGCCACGGTGGCCCGCAGGCGATAGAGCTGAAGGACGATCGCCAGCCCCACCCCGATCTCCGCGGCGGCGAGCACGATGACGAACAGCGCGAAGACCTGACCGGAGTGCGGCAGCGCCGCGCGGACGGTGGTGTCCGCTGTGACGAGGACGAGGTTCACCGCGTTGAGCATCAACTCGACCGCCATCAGCACCAGCACGGCGTTGCGTCGGCGCAGCACGCCGTACACGCCGAGGCCGAACAGCAACGCGGCGGTGACGTACGGGATGACGGGCCTCACCGGCGCCCCCCGGAGGCCATGCTCCTCGCCGGCGCCTCGGCGTCGTCGCGCCGGCCGATGTCGGGCCGGGACAGCACCACCGCGCCCACCAGGGCGGACAGCAGCAGGACGGAGAGCACCTCGAACGGCAGCACCCAGGAGGTGAAGATCTGCTCGCCCAGCCGCTCGGCCGTGCCCGCGCCGGGCATCGTGACGGTGCTCCAGCGGTACGCGTCGACCAGCAGGACGCTCAGCCCCAGGCCGGCGCCGCCGCCGATCAGCGCGGCGGGCCAGCCGGGCCGGTCCAGATCGTCGGAGGCCCCGATCGGGGCCCGCGTCAGCATCACCGCGAACAACAGCAGCACCACCACCGCGCCCACATAGATCAGCACCTGCACCCAGGCGACCAGCTCGGCGCCGAGCACCAGATAGTCGCCGGCCAACGCGCCCAGGCAGACCACCAGGTAGAGCCCGGCCCGGACCAGGTGCTTCGTGGTCACCACCAGCACGCCGGCGCCCACCGCGACCGCGCCCAGGGCGAGCAGCAGCAGATCCGCGCCGGTCACCGGGCCGCCCTTCCGCCGGGTCGGGCCGCGCCTGGCCGCGTCACAACGCGGCCCGTCACGACGTGTGCCGTCAGGACCTGTGCCGTCACGACGCGGGCGGTCACGACGCGGGACCCGGGTCGGCGTCGGGACGTACCGCCGGTGGGACCGAACGCGCGGCCTTGCGGGCCGCCGCGGTCTCCTCCTTGGCCGGCTCGCCGTTCGGGTCGTGCGCCGGCGGCGGTGGAACCGTGGCCATCCACTGACCGAGGTGGTCCTTGTCGTGCAGCAGGTCCTTGATGTCGTACTCGGCGTACTCGAACTCCGGAGACCAGTAGAGCGCGTCGAACGGGCAGACCTCGATGCAGATGCCGCAGTACATGCAGAGCGAGAAGTCGATGTCGAACTTGTCCAGCACGTTGCGCTGGCGGGGGCGGGCGGCGCCGGGCACCGCCACCTCCTCCTTGTGGGAGTCGATGTAGATGCACCAGTCCGGGCACTCGCGGGCGCAGAGCATGCAGACCGTGCAGTTCTCCTCCGACAGCGCGATCACTCCGCGCGAGCGCGGCGGCAGCTCGGGGGCGACGTCCGGGTACTGCTGCGTGGTCGAGCGGCTGGTCATCGTCTTGAGGGTGACCGCCAGCCCCTTGACCAGGCCCGCGCCGGGCAGGCCGCGCTCGGTGGCGCCGCCCGCCGGGTCGCCGTGCTCGCTGGGGTCGGTCATGTGGACCATCCTGCCCTGTGGCCCCGGCGCGCGCGACCACCACCCACAGGTCCACGGCGGTACGGTCGTCGCGGGGCGAACGACGCACCGGAAAGGACCCGCTCATGACCGCCGCGCTGCAGAGCGACTACCCGCCCGAGAGCGGATGGACGACTGACGATCTGGATGCGCTGCCCGAGGACGGCCGCCGCCGGGAACTGCTCGATGGAATGCTGCTGATGTCCCCCTCCCCCACCCGCACCCACCAGACCATCGCCGGCAGACTGATGGCCGCGCTCGACGAGGACTGCCCCGACGGCTACGACGTGACGCAGGCGGTCGAGGTGCGGATCAACCGCACCCGATCGTTCATCCCCGACGTGCTGATCACCACGGCCGCCGCGGCGGCGCGCGAGCCGTCGAGGTACGAGCCGCACGAGGTGGTCGTCGCCATCGAGATCGTCTCGCCGAACACCCGCTCGATCGACCGGGTGCTGAAGCCGGCGCTGTACGCCCAGGCCGACATCCCCTTCTACTGGCGGATCGAGACCGAGGGTGGCGGGTTGGAGGTCGTGACCTACCGGATCGACGCCGTGAACGAGGTCTACACCGAGACCGGGCGGTGGACGAAGTTCGTCGACACCGGCGAGCCCTTCCCGATCAACCTGTCGATCAGCCGGATCACGCCCCGGGTCCGCTGACGACGGTCGGCGGGAGCATCTCGACGCCGAGCTGTTGGAGGAGCTGGAACAGTTCGTTGCAGCTCCACACCTCGACGATCCGGCCGGCCGTGTCGAAGCGCAGGAACGTCGCCCCGGAGTAGCTGACCACCTGGCCGGTCGGCGGCACCGGCCCGAACTGCCCCAGCTGGGTGCCGGCCGCCCGCCAGTGCACAGCCACCCGCTCACCGGCGGCGACCACGTCGACGATCTTGTAACGCAGGTCCGGGAAGGCCGCTCGGCGCTCGCGGTGCCAGGCCAGCGTCGCCTCCGGCCCGGTGCCGCCCAGCCCGGGGCACTCCTCGGCGATCAACTCGTGGGCCGACTCCTCCCGGCGGGCGTTCCACACGTCGGCGATGAAGCGCCGGGCCGCCACCTCCACATCCGTCATGCCGGCAGGGTAGCCGGCCAGCTACCGGTGAGCGGGGGCCACAGGTGTTTGGCTCGCCCTTTGCTCTGCTTCAACGGACGCAACACTCTCGGCCATCGAATGTTGCCGTGAGTGAAGCAGAGCAAAGGGCGTGGGGGTGGTGGGGCCGTCCGCGGGCGAAGCTCGGCGTCTGGCCCGCAGGCCAGGTTCGCCGCGCCGCCCCGGCCCGCCGCGAATCGGCGAAGATGGGGTGGAGACGGCAACCGGACCGGGAGGTAGGAGCGACGTGGCGGAGACAGGCGGGAAGTACGTCGAGCCGGGTGGCGAGTTCACCCGGGACCAGCGGTACATCGCCACCCGGATCACCGCGGACGGGCGGGACGGCTACCCGGTCGAGCCGGGCCGGTACCGGCTGGTGGTCAGCCGAGCCTGCCCGTGGGCCAACCGCCTGATCATCGTGCGACGGCTGCTCGGCCTGGAGGACGCCATCTCGATGGCGGTGGCCGGCCCGACCCACGACGCTCGGAGCTGGACCTTCGACCTCGACCCGGGTGGGCGGGACCCGGTGCTCGGCATCGAGCGCCTCCAGGAGGCGTTCTTTGCGCGCTTCCCCGACTACGAGCGCGGCATCACCGTGCCGGCGATGGTGGACGTGCCGACCGGGCAGGTGGTGACCAACCACTACGCGCAGATGAGCCTGGACCTGTCCACCGAGTGGAGGGCGTACCACCGAGAGGGCGCCCCTCAGCTCTACCCCGAGCACCTGCGGGAGCAGATCGACGAGGTCAACAGTGTGGTGTTCCGCGACGTCAACAACGGCGTCTACCGGTGCGGCTTCGCGGGCAGCCAGGAGGCGTACGACAAGGCGTACCACCGCCTGTTCGACCGGCTGGACTGGTTGACCGAGCGGCTGACCGACCAGCGGTACCTGGTGGGCGACACCATCACCGAGGCCGACGTACGGCTGTTCACCACGCTGGTCCGCTTCGACCCGGTCTACCACGGCCACTTCAAGTGCAACCGGCAGAAGCTGAGCGAGATGCCGGTGCTGTGGGCGTACGCCCGGGACCTGTTCCAGACCCCCGGGTTCGGCGACACCATCGACTTCGACCACATCAAGCGGCACTACTACCAGGTGCACCGCGACATCAACCCGACCGGAATCGTGCCGCTCGGCCCCGACCTGTCCAACTGGGTCACCCCGCACGGCCGGGAAGCTCTGGGTGGCCGCCCCTTCGGCGACGGCACCCCACCCCCGCCCCCGGCCGAGCCCGTAGACCCGGCCCACACCCCGCTGCGCTGACCCACACCCCTCCCGGCGGGGGCGGGAGGGGGCGGGGTTAGAGGGCGACGCGGACCGCTGCGGTGAGGACCAACTGCGCCAGGGAGGCGGGCACGAGGACCAGCCAGCAGAGGCGTTGCAGCTGGTCCTCGCGCAGCCGGGGGTAGGACACCCGCAGCCAGATGATCACGAAGGCCACGGCGAAGACCTTGAGCAGGGTCCACAGCCAGCCCAGGTGCTCGTCGGCGAACGGGCCCTGCCAGCCACCGAGGAACAGCACCGTGGTCAGCGCGGCGATCACCACGATGCCGACGTACTCGGCGAGCAGGAAGAACGCGAACCGCAGCCCCGTGTACTCAGTCATGTAACCGAAGACCAGCTCCGAGTCGGCCACCGGCATGTCGAATGGCGGCCGGCGGATCTCGGCCAGCCCGGCGACGAAGAAGATGATCATCGCGGGCGCCTGCCAGAGCAGCCACCACGGCTGCCACGCCTCGACGATGCCGGACAGGCTCAGCGTGCCGGCCGCCATCGCCACCGAGGCGGCGGCCAGCACCAGCGGCAGCTCGTAGCCGAGCAACTGGGCGGCCCCGCGCAGCCCGCCGAGCAGGCTGTACTTGTTGGCCGACGCCCACGCCGACATGAGCACCGCCACCACCCCGACGCCGACCACGGCCAGCACGAAGAACAGGCCGATGTCCAACGGTTGCCCGACCAGGTCGTTCGGGCCGAGCGGAATGACCAGCAGCACCAGCAGGTACGGCACCAGGGCCACCGCAGGCGCCAGCCGGAACACCGCCCGGTCCGCCTCGCGCGGGGTGATGTCCTCCTTCTGCACGAACTTGACGCCGTCCGCCAGGAGTTGCGCCCAACCGTGGAAGCCACCCGCGTACATCGGGCCGAGGCGGCCCTGCATGTGCGCCATCACCTTGTGCTCGGCCTGGCCGACGAGCAGCGGCAGGGTGAGGAACGCGACGAGCACGCCGCCCACCCGGAGCACCAGCTCCACCCAGAGCGGCATCAGGCCGTACCCCCGTCGTGGTCGGTCCGGTCGTCACGGCCCGGCGGGTCCGCGACCGCCTCGCCGCCCGACGCGGCCGGACCCGCGCCGGACACCGGCTGATCGGCCGGGCCTGCGCCGGACACCGGCTGGTCGGACGGGCCTGCGCCGGGCGCGGGCTGGTCGGCCGGTGCCGGGTCGTCGGCGGGGCCGGCGGCCCGGGGAGTACGCGCCGGACGGGTCCCCGGCGCCGGCCGTGCGGGTCGCTCGCCAGCTGGTCGGGCCGGGGTGCCGCCGCGTGGACCCTCCCCCACGCCACCCGCGCCGGCCGGAGTCGGCGTCGTTCCCCACTCGCCCGGAGCGGGCACGCCCGGCGGGCGGATCGGTCGACGGCCACCGCCGGCCTCCGACTCGCCCGGCTCCTTCGCGCCCGGCCAGGGCTTCGCCACGCGGGAGGCGAGCACGAACTCCTTGCGCAGCGGGTGGCCCTCGAACTCCGGGGGCAGCAGCAGCGGTCGCAGCTCCCCGTGGCCGTCGAAGTCGATGCCGAACATCTCGTGGGTCTCCCGCTCGTGCCAGGCGGCACCCGGGTAGACGTCGACCACCGAGGCCACCGAGGGCGCGTCGCGGGGCACCCGGGTACGCAGCAGCACGCCGTGTCGCAACCGCGTCGACCAGAGGTGCGCCACCACGTCGAAGCCCTCGGCCAACTCGTCGACGGCGGAGAGCCAGTCGAAGAAGTCGCAGGCCAGCTCGCTGTCGTCGCGGGCCGCGCGGACGGCGGCCGACCAACTCGTCGGGGGTACGTCGACGGTGGCCCGGGCGAACCGCTGCCCGCCGGAGACCGACGGGGTCGCCTCGACCGGCGCGAGCAGCGCGACCAGCCGAGCGCCGACCTCTTCCTCAGTCATGCCGCTGATCCTAGGGCGTCGGCCGGGTGCCGACCCGGCCCGCGGTCCACGACCGATCCCCGGTGATCTGCCCGCTTTACCGGGCAGCGGGCCAGTCGGCGGGGAAAGATGAGGGCGTGCGCGCTGTCACTGTGAAACCCGGGGTCGCCAACTCGCTGAGCCTCGCCGAGGATCAGCCGGAGCCGGCGCCCGAGGAAGGCGCGGTCCTGGTCGAGGCACTGGCCGTGGGAATCTGCGGCACCGACCACGAGATCATCGCCGGGGAGTACGGCGAGGCGCCGCCGGGCGCGGACCGCCTGGTCATCGGGCACGAGTCGCTGGGCCGGGTGCTGGAGGACCCGAGCGGCGCCCTGCAACCCGGCGACCTGGTGGCCGGCATCGTCCGGCATCCCGACCCGGTGCCCTGTCCCAACTGCGCGGTCGGCGAGTGGGACATGTGCCGCAACGGTCAGTTCACCGAGCACGGCATCAAGGCGCTACCCGGGTTCGCCCGGGACCGCTGGCGGATCGAGCCCCAGTTCGCGGTCAAGCTGGATCCGGCGCTGGCCCAGGTCGGCGTGCTGTTGGAGCCGACCAGCGTGGTGGCCAAGGCGTGGGACCACATCGAGCGGATCGGCCACCGGGCCGAGTGGCAGCCGCACACGGTCCTGGTGACCGGCGCCGGGCCGATCGGGCTGCTGGCCGCGCTGCTCGGCACCCAGCGCGGGCTCACCGTCCACGTTTTGGACCGGGCCACCGACGGCCCCAAGCCGGAACTGGTCGCCGGGCTCGGCGCCACCTACCACGCGGTGCCGGTCAACGACCTGCCCTTCGAGCCGGACGTGGTGATCGAGTGCACCGGCGCGCCCACGGTCGTCCTCGACGTCATGTGCAAGGCGGCGCCGACCGGCATCGTCTGCCTGGCCGGGGTGTCCAGCGGCGGCCGGAGCATCGACTTCGACGCCGGGGCCCTCAACCGGGCGCTGGTGCTGGAGAACAACGTGGTGTTCGGCTCGGTGAACGCCAACCGGCGACACTGGACCATGGCCGCACAGGCACTCACCCGCGCCGACCAGGTCTGGCTCTCCTCACTGATCACCAGACGGGTCCCGGTGAACAGGTACGCCGACGCGTACACCTCCGGGCCGGACGACATCAAGGTGGTGCTGGAGTTCGCCTCCTGACCGGCGGCCCGGCGACGTCAGATGCCGGGTAGCCGGCCGTTGCGGAACAGGTCCACGAAGAGCTGGTGATCCTGGCGGGCACGCACCCCGTACGCGTGCGCGAAGTCCACCAGGTGGGTGACGAAGCCCGACTCGTCGGTGTCCACGGCGGCGACGATCGCCTCCTCGGTGGAGTAGTCCACCAGGTCGTGACTGGACTCGTCGTCGGCGACCGAGTGCATCCGGGCCACCGCCCGGCCAAGGTCGGCAAGCACCCCGGTCAGCTCGTCCGGCTCGTTGACGTCGGACCAGTCCAGGTCGGCCGCGTACGGGGAGACCTCGGCGACGAGCTGACCGGCGCCGTCCAGCTCGGTGAAGCCCAGCCACGGGTCGGCGTGCGCCTGCAACGCCCGCTGCGACTCGGCGGTCCGGTGACCCTGGTGCTGGAAGTAGCCGCGTACCGAGTCGTCGGTCGAGTAGCGGGCCACCGCCGGGACCTGCGCCTGCTTCATGTAGATCACGACGTCGTTCTCCAGCGCCTGCGTGTGCCCCTCCAGCAGCAGGTTGTACGACGGCAGGCCGGCCGAACCGATGCCGACTCCCTTGCGCAGCACCACGTCCTTGATCCGCGTCGCCACCGGGCGCAGCCGGGCCGAGGCGGTCGGCAGAGTCCCCAGGTACTCCTCGAAGGCGGCGAGAACCCGGTCCCGGGTCTTCCCGTCGACCTCGAAGACCCCGTCTCCGATGGAGAACCGCCGCTCGTAGTTGTCGACGGTGGTCTGCTCGGCGAGCAGGTCGACCCGCGTGTTGAGGCGGGCCTGCTGGAGCACCCGACGCAGCACCCCGTCGGCGTTCTCCAGGGTGATCGAGCCGATGGCGTCGTCCCCGCCGGCGGCGATCGCCCGCAGCTCGGTCAGGTAGGAGCGGGCGAAGCCGGCCACCAGCTCACCGATCACCGTGTCGGAGAGGGCCTTGCTGTAGCCGAGCAGCGCCACGCTGGCCGCGAGCCGGCGCAGGTCCCAGGTGAACGGCCCGACGTACGCCTCGTCGAAGTCGTTGACGTTGAACACCAACTGCCCGGAGGCGTTCATGTAGGTGCCGAAGTTCTCCGCGTGCAGGTCGCCGTGGATCCACACCCGGCCGGTCCGCTCGTCGAGGAAACGGTCGTCGGCGAAGTCGCCACGCTGGTCGGCGTAGAACAGCGCGGCGCTGCCCCGGTAGAAGGCAAACGGCGACGCGGCCATCTTGCGGAACTTGCGGCGGAAGGCCGCCGGGTCGATTGCCATCGACGCGCCGAACTCCTCGGTGAGCACGTCGATGATGTGGGCGGACCGCTGGTCCACGGAATTGCTCATGAGCGCAGGTTAACCGGGCCCGACCAGCCCCCACGTCGAGCAATCGAGCGGTCCCCTCCGCACGGCGGGCCGTTCGTCAGTGTGCGGCGGGTGGGCGGACCGGCGGGGCGGTGAGGGAGTCGACGGAGCGCGGGGCGGCGGCCTCGCGGGGCGGGGCGTCCAGCGGCGCGGCGAGCAGATCCCGCTGCGGCACTCCGCCGATGCCGGACTGCTCGGCGGCGATCTTCTCCTGCAGGCGCAGGATGCCGTGCAGCAGCGCCTCTGGGCGCGGCGGGCAGCCGGGCACGTAGACGTCGACGGGGATGAGCTGGTCGACGCCCTTGGTCACCGAGTACGAGTCCCAGTAGGGGCCGCCGCAGTTGGAGCACGCGCCGAACGAGATGACGTACTTCGGCTCGGGCATCTGGTCGTAGAGCCGCTTGATGGCCGGGGCCATCTTGTCGGTCACGGTGCCGGAGACCACCATGAGATCGGCCTGCCGGGGGCCGTGGGCGAACGGAATCACACCCAGCCGGATGAAGTCGTGCCGACCCATGCTGGTGGCGATGAACTCGATCGCGCAGCAGGCCAGGCCGAAGTTGAACACCCAGAGCGAGTAGCGGCGCCCCCAGTTCAGCACGAACCGGATCGGCTCACCGAGCACTGCCGGTAGCTGCACGGACGTCCCCTCTCCTCATCCCACAGTGAATCACAGCCGCTTGTCACGGACCGGACAGGCAACCCCACCGGTTCGACCGCAACCGGCGGGCGCGGCCGAGTGTGTGACCGGTGCTGGCGAACACGCCGCCTGCGCCCACCACGGGGAGGACGAGTGCTTGTGACGAGAGAAGTACGGGTGGGCGGACCGCCCCCCGACCCGCCGGGAAGCCCCATCCCCGCGACTGCCGAACTGGCCTTCGACGACTTCTACCACGCCCACTTCCGATCGCTGGTGGTGCAGCTCACGGCGTACACCGGTGATCGTGGGCAGGCGCAGGACCTGGTTCAGGAGGCCTTCTGCCGGGCGTACACCCACTGGGGCCGGCTCGCCCGGTACGACGATCCGCTGGCCTGGGTGCGCCGGGTCGCCTGGAACCTCGGCCACAACCGCTGGCGACGGTTGCGGACCGCGCAGGCCTGGCTGCTGCGGCAACGCGAGACACACGTCGCCGAGCCGAGCCCGGACCGGGTCGCCCTCGACACCGCGCTGGCCAAGCTGCCGCCGAAGCAGCGACGGGCTGTCGTGCTGCACTACCTCGCCGACCTGACGGTCGCCGAGATCGCCGCCCAGGAACGGGTCGCCGAGGGGACCGTCAAGTCCTGGCTGCACCGGGGACGGGCGGCCCTCGCGACGCACCTGCGCGACACCAACGAGGAGGTGCGAGATGTCTGAGCAGGAGATCCTCGGCCTCGCCGACGAGTTCACCCACTACCGCCGTACCGTGCTGGCGGAGGTCGAGGTGCCCGGGCCCGCCGCCGTGCGGCGGACGGCAACCGGGCGCGGCCGTCGCCGGCTGGCCACCACCACCGCGACGGTGCTCGCGCTGTTCGGCGGGGCCGCCGTCGGGTACGCGGCGATGAGCGGCCCGGATCGCGAGCCGGGCCCGGTCGACCCCACGCCGACCATCTCCGCGTCGCCCACGCCGAGCGGCACGGCGAGCCCGACCCCCGGCCCGTCCGTCACGAGCGGCAGCCCGACCTCCACCGCCCCGAGCGGGAAGATCAGCCGGGCCCAACTGCTCGGCGCGGCGGTGACCCTGCCCGCGTGGCGAGCCGGGCGGGGATGCCCCACGTCGGGCGTCCGGCTCAGCGGTGACGACCGTGAGGGCGTCAACTGGCTGCTGGCGCTCGACCAGGGGGACGTCGACGGGGACGGCACGGTGGAGGCGGTGGCGCTGGTGCAGTGCGTGCTCGGCTCCGGCGGACCCATGCAGGTGGTCGCCTTCGACCGCGACCAGCAGGGCAAGATCGTCACACTGGGCCGGGTGGTCACGACGAGCATCGACAAGCCGCAGTGGTTGTTCGCCCTCGACGTGGTGGACGACGGCACCGTGCGGGTGCAGGTCGGCGACATCGCGCCCGGTGGTGGCTGGCCCGGTGAGTGGTCACAGCGACAGTGGCGGGGCTACCGCTTCAAGGGCGGGTCCTTCGCGCAGGTCTCCGGGCCGACGAGCTTCGGGCCGAACCCGCACGACGTCAACCTCGTGGTCAGCGCCACGAACCTCGTGCTGGCCGACGCGCCGGACGGCTCCCGGACCGGCACGATCACCGTACGCATCCGCAACGGGGGCGGCGGACCCGCCGCCTACGTGGCCCTGCGGCTCGGCCTACCGGCGGCGGTCCGCCCTGACGGGGACGGCTGGGCGGCCTGCCGCAACGACCCGGAGAAGACCCGGGATCCGCTGACCTGCGACCTGAACCAGCTCGGGGCCGGCAAGGAGGTCCGGCTCACGCTGGGCTTCCGGGTCGCCGCCGGCACCACGGTCGGCACGGGGAAGGCCGACGTGGACGGCCGCCCGATGGACGCGAGCTTCGACTTCGTGCAGGAGGTCTACGACCCGGACAACACGGTGGTGATCACCTACCGTTGAGCCGACCCGACCGGGACGGGACACGGCCGCGCTCACCGAGCGCGGCCGTGTCGGCGTGCCAACCGTCGCGTCCCTCGTGCCGACTGTCAGATTCGCGGCCGTTCGGGCCGCAACCTCGTACGCCGCACTGAAGTGTTACCGGCGCCAGGGCACCGGCCCCGGCGCCAACGGGGAGGGGCAGTGACAGCAACGATGGGAGCCCGCGCCAACGAACCACCGGCGGCGTTGACGGCCGCAGGGCTGAACGCGGCGGCGATCACCTTCGACGACTTCTACCACGCGCACTTCCGGAGCGTGACCGCCCAACTGTGCGCGTACACGGGGGATCTGGGCCACGCTCAGGATCTGGCCCAGGAGGCGTTCTGCCGGGCGCTGGCGCGCTGGGACCGCCTGGTCCGGTACGACGATCCGGTGGCCTGGGTTCGCCGGGTCGCCTGGAACCTGGCCCGCAGCCGCTGGCGTCGGCTGCGCACGGCCCGCAACCACCTTCTGCGCCAGCGGCGCACCGAGGCCGAGGTGGACGGCCCGACACCGGACCGGGTGGCCATCGACGCGGCGCTCGCGCAACTGCCCGCCAACCACCGGCGGGCCGTCATCCTGCACTACCTGGCCGACCTGTCGGTCAATCAGATCGCTCTTCAGGAAGGGGTGGCCGAGGGCACCGTCAAGTCCTGGCTGCACCGCGGCCGGGCCGCCCTTGCCGGACTGCTGGACGAGAACACCGAGGGGGTGTCCGATGTCTGATCTCGAACCGCGACTGCGCGAGCGGTTCACCGCGTACCGCACCGATGTCACCACCCGGGTCGTCGGTCCCGGTCCCGACCAGGCCCGACGCACCCTGCGTCGGCGCCGGCAGACGAGGGTGGTGGCCGTCGCCGCGGCGGCGGTCGTCCTAGTGCTGGCACCGGTCGTCGCCAACGCCGCGCTGAAAGGCGACCGCACGCCGCCGGTCCCGGCCGAGTCCGTCGACCCGACGTCCCCGCCGACGACGGCACCGCCGCCGCCCACACCGTCGGTCAGCCAGTCGCCGAATTCCACACCCACGGCCGACCCCGACGCCCCGGACGGCCGGATCAGCCGGACGCAGCTGCTCGCTGCCCGCCTGGACCTGCCGGCCTGGCCGCCGATCGTGCCGTCGACCTGCACCACGTCGAAGGTGCGGCTGGTGACAAGCTCCATCAACAACTACATTCCGCTGCTCACCGACCTGAAGGTGAGCCACGCCGACCTGGACGGGGACGGCGCCGAGGAGACTGTCGCCGCCATCTCCTGCCGGTACGGCGAGGCGTCGGCGAAGCAGGTAGTCGCCTTCGACCGGGACGACAGTGGGCGGATCGTGACGCTCGGCAGAGTCGTGCGGACCACCGACGGTGTCGAGGACATTCGCGGCCTGGAGGTCACCGCGGCCGGTGCGGTCCAGGTGCGGGTGGCCGACCTGCAACCCTGCTGCGACACCCCGTCCTACTGGCCGCAGGAACAGCTGCGCACCTACCGGTTCACGGGGGGCCGGTTCACCCAGACCGACGGTCCCACGAAGTTCGGCAAGGATCCGCGGCTCACCGACCTGCGGCTGAGCATGACCCACACGCTTGTCGACGCCCCGGGTGGCCGCAAGCTGACCACCGTCTTCACCGTGAAGAACGCGGGACCGGTCGATGCGGCACAGGTCGAGCTGCGCGGCTTCAACCTGGGTGAGCCGACGGGTGGCGACTGGTCCCGGTGCGACCCGAAGGTGGCGGCAGCAGACGACAACGACTCGTGCCTGCTGCCGGGGGTGCCGGCCGGTGAGTCGCGGCGCTACACCTTCGTGCACCTGATGCCCGACCGTTCGGGCGCCGACGCGATGACACGGGCCTTCCATGTCACGCACTTCGACGCTCAGGACCGACGGTGGCGCGATCTCAACGACAAGGACAACCGTGTGGAACTGCCCGGCGTGCTCTGAGCGGGACGTCCGGTGCCCCACCCCGATCGGGGTGGGGCACCGGCGTTCAGTCGTCCGAACCCCAGGTGGGGCGTTGCAGCAGACCGACGAACTCGACCAGCAGGCGTTCGCGCAGCGCCGGCGGGGCGGCGTCGAGCAGCGTGTTCACCAGCGCCATCCGATCCGGCAGAGGCCCCGCCGCACCTGTGTCGGCCCCGCCACCCAGGCCGAGCCCGGCGGCCAGGCCGACCACCACCTCCGGGGTCAGCGCCTCGGGGGTGAGGGCGCCAACCAGGGACGCCAACTCGGCGGGCAGCCGCACCGGGCCGGCCGCGTGGGCCGCCGCCACCGCGGCGGCGAGATCCGGGCCGAACTCCGCCACCCGGGGCGCGACCGAGGCGGTCACCGTGAGGTGCACGCTGGCCGGCAGACCGGCGTACGACAGCTGGGGCTGGGTGTGCCAACCACGCGCGGTCAGCTCGTCGACCAGGACGAACAGGTCGGGTCCATCCTCGGTGGCGGTGAAGCAGACCACTGTCGACTCCGGCTCGGCCATCAGCCGCAGACCGTCGACGGCGCGGACGGCGTCGGCCAGGCCGGCGACCGCGTCCCGGGTCACGGCGGCCAACCGCAGGTAGCCGGCGTCGCCGAGGTGCCGCAGGGTGGCGTACGCGGCGGCGATCGGCCCACCCGAGCGGGTGGACGCGATCACCGGATTGATCATGGTGTAGCCCGGCCAGTCCGCGTACGCGAAGTACTGCGGGGCGCGTCCCGCGGCGTCGCGGTGCAGCAGCACCGACACGCCCTTCGGGGCGTACGCGTACTTGTGCAGGTCGACCGAGATGGAGGTGACCCCGGGCACCGTGAAGTCGAACGCCGGCACCGGCTCGCCGAGACGACGCAGGTACGGCAGGGTCCAGCCGCCGAAGCAGGCGTCGACGTGACAGCGCACCCCGGCGTCGGCGGCCACGGCGGCGATCTCGGCCACCGGGTCCACCACCCCGTGCGCGTACGAGGGCGCGGAGCAGGCGACAAGCACCGTCTCCGGGCGGATCGCGGCGGCCATCGCGGCCGGGTCGGGGCGCAGAGTGTCCACCGAGACCGGCACCACGTCCAGCGCCACCCGCAGGTAGTGCGCCGCCTTGGCGAACGCGGCGTGGGCGCTCGCCGGCACCACGATCCGGGGTGCGGTGATCTCCGGGTGGGCGTCCCGGGCCGCCTTGACGGCGAGGATCAGCGATTCGGTGCCGCCGCTGGTGACGCTGCCGACCACGTCGGGTGCGGTCGTGCCCGGCCCGCCGCCGAGCACCCGGCCGGCAGCGCCGACGAGCGCGTTCTCCATGGCCAGCAGGGACGGGAACGCGGTCGGGTCGAGCCCGTTGACGTGCGCGCTCTCCCGGTGCGCGGCGGTGGCGAGGTCGTCGAGCCCTGGCACCGCCGGGTCGTACACGTACGCGAACAGCCGCCCGCCGTGGGTGGGCCGGTCGCCCGCGCGCAGCCGTCGAACCTCCGCCAGCGCGACGTCCGCGGCCACCCCGTCGCGGGACAGCGCCCCCGCCCCGACCGTGTTCTCGTCGATCATGGAATCGTCGTGCCCTTCTCGATGCGGCCCACCGCCGTGGTGTGCTGGCCCCGCGTGGAGGCCAGGACGGCGGGGGTCAGGGTGTAGCGGCGCAGGAGCAGGACCGGCGGGCCCAGCAGCAGGGCCGGGATGATCGTGAAGCCGAGGAGAACGCCCAGTCGCGCCGTGTCGGACTGGGCGGCAGCCGTGCCGGTGTCGGAGGAGACGTAGCCGGAGAGCTGGAGCACCAGCCCGTACATGCCCGGGCCGAGGGCCAGGCCGAGGGTCTCCCCGGCGGTCCACAGGCCGGTGAAGACGCCCGCCTGCCGGCGGCCGGTCCGCGCCGTGTCGTACGCGATGCAGTCCGGGAGCATGGCCAGCGCGAACACCTGCTGCCCGGCGTACCCGACGCCGATGACCGCGACCACCAGGTAGACGACGACCGGGGGCAGCAGCGGGGCGGCGACCAGGGCGAGCGCCCCGGCGGCGAGGATCAGCCCGGCGGCGACCAGCGCGGACCGCTTGCCCAACCGGGCGCCGACGCGGGACCAGAGCGGCATCACCAGCAGCGCCGGCCCGACGAAGCAGGCGAAGAGGAGGGTCGGCCCACTCTGCTCGTCGCGCAGGATCTGCCCGGCGAAGTAGTTGACCCCGGCGAGGATGGTCGCCACGCCGGCGGACTGCACCACGAAGCAGACCAGCAGCGCCCGGAACGGCCGGTTGGCGGCCGCCACGGCGAGCTGGGCGCGCAGTGTCGGCTCGCTGGCGCCTACCACGCCACCGGGCGCGGACCGGGTGCCGAGGAACGCGCCGAGGGCGCCGATGACGATGAGCGCCGCCACGAACAGGCCCATCCAGCGGTGCCCGGGCACGCCGTCGCCGCCGGCCCTCACGACCAGCGGGGCCACCGCGCCGGAGACCAGGATGGTCAGCGCCAGCACGGCGATCCGCCAGGTCATCAGCCGGGTGCGCTCGGCGTAGTCGTCGGTCATCTCGGCGGGCATCGCCACGTACGGCACCTGGAAGAAGGCGAACGCGGTCGCCGTGGCGAGGAAGGCGAGCGCCACGTACGCCGCGGCGGCCGGCCCGTTGCCGAACGGCGCGGCGAAGATGGCCGCGAAGAGCACGGCGAGCGCGAGACCGGCGACGAGCAGGTACGGCCGGCGTGCGCCCCAGCGCGACCGGGTGCGGTCGGAAATCCGCCCGGCGACCGGGTTGACCAGCACGTCCCATGCCTTGGGCAGCAGGACCAGCAGGGCGGCGAGCCCGGCGGCCACGCCGAGCGTGTCGGTCAGGTACGGCAGCAGCAGCAGACCGGGCACCGTGCCGAACGCGCCGGTGGCCAGCGAGCCGAGCGCGTACCCGGCGTGTACCGGGCGGGGCAGCCGACCGGCGGCGGGCAGGCTGGCCGCATCCGGGCCGGCGGCGGGCAGGCTGGCGGCGCCCGGCGGCTGGTTCATGGGGCCGAATGTTACTCACGTTATGCGGCAGGTCACATCCCCTCATCCGGCGACCAACCGGCCACCGAAATGTCCACGCCCTCGCCGCGCAACGGGACCCCCTCGGCCCGCAGCCGGGCCCGCGCCTCCCGCTCGTGACCCGGTGGAAGCCGGCCACCAGCGGTCACCACCCGGTGCCAGGGCACCGAGCCGCCGTGCCGGGCCATGATGGAACCCACCAGGCGCGCGGAGGAACGGCCCGAGCGCTCGGCCAGGGCGTCGGCGACCCCGCCGTACGACATCACCCGACCCTGCGGGATCCGCTCCACCAGGTCCAGCACCGCCTCGACGTACTCGTCAGGAGTCACAATCGGCCACCATATGGGAACGCCGCCGGGCGACGCGGGCGTGACCACGCAGAATGGGCGGGTGCGCGACGCAGTCACGGCCGCCCGACGGGTCGTCGTCAAGATCGGATCCTCCTCGTTGACCACCGCCACCGGCGGCCTGGCCGACGAGCGGGTCGACGCGCTGGTCGACACCCTGGGCCGACTCGCCGCCGAGGGACGCGAGGTCGTGCTGGTCTCGTCGGGCGCGATCGCCGCCGGCCTCGCCCCGCTCGGGCTGATCCGACGTCCGCGCGACCTGGCCACCCAGCAGGCCGCCGCCAGCGTCGGCCAGGGCCTGCTGATCGGCCGGTACGCGGCCAGCTTCGCCCGGCACGGCCGCACCGTCGGGCAGGTGCTGCTCACCGTCGACGACGTGACCCGGCGGGCGCACTACCGCAACGCGTACCGCACGCTGCGCAAACTGCTCGACCTGCACGCGGTCCCGATCGTCAACGAGAACGACACGGTGGCCACCGAGGAGATCCGGTTCGGCGACAACGACCGCCTGGCCGCCCTGGTGGCCGCGCTGGTGCACGCCGACCTGCTGGTGCTCCTCTCCGACGTGGACGCGCTCTGGACGGGCGACCCGGCCCGCCCGCAGTCGACCCGAATTCCGGAGGTCCGCAGCGACGAGGACCTCGCCGGGATCACCATCGGCGGCGCCGGCCGGTCCGGGGTCGGCACCGGCGGCATGGTGACCAAGGTCGAGGCGGCCCGGATCGCCACCGGCTTCGGCATCCCCGTGGTGCTCACCTCCGCCGACCTGGCCACGTCGGCGCTGGCCGGCGAGCCCGTCGGCACGCTGTTCCATCCGCAGCGGCAGCGCCCGACGGCCCGGCTGTTCTGGCTGGCCCACGCCACCTCGCCCCGAGGGCGGCTGCACCTGGACCCGGGCGCGGTGGCCGCCGTCGTCGGGCGGCGCAAGTCGCTGCTGCCCGCCGGCATCACCGCCGTGGACGGCACGTTCACCGCCGGCGACCCGGTGGACCTGGTCGACACCGCCGGCGCCCCGGTCGCCCGTGGCCTGGTCAACTACGACGCGGTGGAACTGCCCGGGCTGCTCGGTCGCTCCACCTCCGAACTCGCCGCGGCGCTCGGCCCGGCGTACGAACGGGAGGTCGTCCACCGCGACGACCTCGTACTGCTGTAAG
This sequence comes from Micromonospora sp. NPDC005194, assembly GCF_040608335.1. Taxonomy (NCBI): domain Bacteria; kingdom Bacillati; phylum Actinomycetota; class Actinomycetes; order Micromonosporales; family Micromonosporaceae; genus Micromonospora; species Micromonospora sp. NPDC005194. Next base: position 52,423 of record NZ_JBEXIA010000033.1, read on the forward strand.
CCAACCGCCCAGCTGAGGAGTAGTCGATGAGTGAGCGCCAGCGAATGAATCATCAGCTCAGGGCGTCGGTGCCTCAGGACGGCACGGAGCGAAGCGGAGTGCCGGCATGAGCGTCGTCGAGCAGGCGCGACGGGCGCGGGACGCCGCCGCCGACCTGGCCGTGGCCACCCGTACGGTCAAGGACGCCGCGCTGGTGGCGATGGCCGACGCGCTGGTGGCGCGTACCCCGGAGATCCTGACCGCGAACGAGACGGACCTGGCGGCCGGCCGGGAGGCCGGGCTGAGCGCGGCCGTGCTGGACCGGCTCGCCCTCGACGGGGGCCGGGTGGCCGGCATCGCCGACGCGCTGCGCCAGATGGCCGCGCTGCCGGACCCGGTCGGCGAGGTGGTCCGCGGCTCGACGCTGCCCAACGGCCTGGAGCTGCGCCAGATCCGGGTGCCGTTCGGGGTGGTCGGCATCATCTACGAGGCACGCCCGAACGTGACCGTGGACGCCGCCGGGATCTGCCTCAAGTCCGGCAACGCGGCGCTGCTGCGCGGGTCGTCCTCGGCCGCGCACTCCAACGCCGCGCTGGTCGCGGTGCTGCGCGACGCGATCGCCGACGCCGGCCTGCCGGCCGACGCGGTGCAGCTGCTCGACGCCAGCTCCCGCGACTCGGTCAAGGAGCTGATGCGCGCCCGAGGGCTGGTCGACGTGCTCATCCCGCGTGGCGGCGCGTCGCTGATCCGCACCGTGGTCGAGGAGTCGACGGTGCCGGTGATCGAGACCGGGGTGGGCAACTGCCACGTCTACGTCGACGCCGCCGCGGACGTGGCGAAGGCCGTCGCGGTGACGCTGAACGCCAAGACGCAGCGCCTGTCCACCTGCAACACCGCCGAGTCGCTGCTGGTGCACACGGACGTCGCCGACGCGTTCCTGCCGCCGATGCTGGCCGCGTTCGCCGAGGCCGGCGTGACCGTGCACGGCTCCCCCGAGGTGACCGCCTACTCCGCCGCCGTGGTCCAGGCGACCGAGGAGGACTTCGCCACCGAGTACCTGTCGGCCGACATCTCGGTCGCGGTGGTCGACTCGCTGGACGCGGCGGTCGCGCACATCCGCCGCTTCGGCACCGGGCACACCGAGGCGATCCTCACCGACTCGGCGAGCGCGGCCCGCGACTTCGTCGCCCGTGTCGACGCGGCGGCGGTCATGGTGAACGCCTCGACCCGGTTCACCGACGGGGGCGAGTTCGGCTTCGGGGCGGAGATCGGCATCTCGACGCAGAAGCTGCACGCCCGGGGCCCGATGGGCCTGCCCGAGCTGACCAGCACCAAGTACGTCGTCACCGGGGACGGGCACCTGCGCTAGGGCCGATGTCAGCCCGGCTGCGCGGCGGCTCCGGCCGCCGCCGGTCGGGCGGCCCGGATCGCGGACAGCGTGGCGTGCACGTCGAACTGGTGACCGTCGTCGCTCTCCCAACCCCCGTCGCTGCGCTGGGTCTCGGCGAGCCGCCGCAGGGCCCGCACCATGATCCAGTCGTGCAGGTCGATGCCGACCCGGCGCAGCGTGGCCCCCAGCCAGGCCACGTCGCCCGGCGACATCGTGGGCATCCGTTCGGCGAGCACCACCTGGATCCGCGCCGACTCCTGGAACATCTCCTGACGGTGCAGCACGGCGGCGCTCAGCCAGCCCGCCGCGAGGAACGACGGCCAACTGCCGTCCGGGCGCAACCGCGCGACGATCGACTGGGCCGCCGCCTGCACCACACCGGCGTACGCCCCGCCGACCCGGTGATCGAGCGGACCCGAGGCGCGGGCGTCCAGGCCGGCGACGGTCAGCCAGAAGCCGGCGTTGGCGGTGAGGAAGAGTTTGGCCTCCGGATCGCCGGGGCGGGCCCACTCCGGGGCCGAGCCGGTCAGCGAGAGGTCCTCGTCCCAGCCGCCGTCGGCCTGCTGCCGGGACGCCAACCAGTCCAGTGCCCGGCGGGCGGCGGGACGGCCCAGCGCGCCCAGGTCGTCCAGCTCGGCGAGGCGGAAGCAGGTGGCGTCGACCGAGGCGACCTCGCCACCCCAGCTCGCCGGCCAGCCGCCGTCCGACGACTGGCCGATCTCGGCCGTCTCCAACAGCTCCGGCGGCACCGGCGTGCCGTTGCGCAGCCAGGAGAGGCGGGCGCGTTCCACCGCGTCCCCATGCGCCACGACGAACCCGATCGCGGCTTCCAAGTCGACCACGGCGGTGACGCTACCTGCGCAGACACGATCCCGCCTCGGGGAATCGGCCAGCTGGAAATGGCTGCGTCGCTCCGGCCGGAGCGCCGTACGGAGGCACTTGCGTCGATTTACCGCCGTCGGCCGCGGTGTGTAGAACCACGCCGGGGCGGCGCCGCGTGGCGTCGCCCCGGCGGCCGGTCAGTACGCGGGCAGTGCCGGGTCGATCTGCTTGATCCAGGAGAGCACGCCGCCCTGCACGTGCACGGCGTCGCGGAACCCGGCCGCCTTGAGCGCGGCGAGCGCCTCCGCCGAGCGGACGCCGGACTTGCAGTGCAGCACGATCTGCTTGTCCTGCGGGAGCTTCGCCAGCGCCTCGCCGGAGATGATGTCGCCCTTGGGGATGAGGGTGGAGCCGGGGATCCGCACGATCTCGTACTCGGCCGGCTCCCGCACGTCGACGAGGAAGATGTCCTTGCCGGCGTCCTGCCACTCCTTCAGCTCCAGGGCGGTGATGGTCGAGTCGAGCGTCGCCTCCTGGGCCTCCTCGGAGACCGCGCCGCAGAAGTCCTCGTAGTCTTCCAGCAGGTCGGTGACGGTCGGGTTCTCGCCGCAGAGCACGCAGTTCGGGTCCTTCCGAACCTTGATCTTGCGATACTCCATCTCCAGGGCGTCGTAGACCATCAGGCGGCCGACCAGCGGCTCACCGATGCCGGTGAGCAGCTTGATGGCCTCGTTCACCTGGATCGAGCCGATCGACGCGCAGAGCACGCCGAGCACGCCTCCCTCGGCGCAGGACGGGACCATGCCGGGCGGCGGCGGCTCCGGGTAGAGGCACCGGTAGCAGGGGCCGTGCTCAGCCCAGAACACCGACGCCTGGCCGTCGAAGCGGTAGATCGAGCCCCAGACGTACGGCTTGCCGAGCAGCACCGCCGCGTCGTTGACCATGTACCGGGTGGCGAAGTTGTCGGTGCCGTCGACGATCAGGTCGTACTGGGCGAAGATCTCGCGGACGTTCTCGCGGTCCAACGCGGTGTTGTGGATCTCCACGTTGACCAGCGGGTTGATCTCGCGGATCGACGCGGCGGCGGACTCGGCCTTGGAACGGCCGACGTCGGACACGCCGTGGATGACCTGGCGCTGGAGGTTCGACTCGTCGACGGTGTCGAAGTCGATGATGCCGAGGGTGCCGACCCCCGCCGCGGCGAGGTAGAGCAGGGCGGGCGACCCGAGGCCACCGGCGCCGACACAGAGCACCCGGGCGTTCTTCAGCCGCTTCTGCCCGGCCACCCCGACGTCCGGGATGATCAGGTGGCGCGAGTAGCGGCGGATTTCGTCAACGGTCAGCTCGGCGGCGGGCTCGACGAGCGGGGGCAACGACACGGTGGACTCCCCGGGATCGGCGGTGTGAACCGCGCCATTGTTGCTCGCCCGGGCCACTCTCGGCCATGAGGGAGGACACGTGGCCCGCGATGCGGGAGGGGAATAACCGGCGGCCGGTCGCTCAGGGGACGATGTCGCCGCCGTAGCGACGGCCGTCGAGGTACGGCCAGGCGTTGGCCAGGCAGCCCTGCAACCCGTACGTCTGCTGCTGCATCACCGGTGCGGGCTCCCCCGGGCCGGGGCATGCCTCGTGCTGCTCGCCGAACTCGTGGCCGACCTCGTGGTTGATGACGTAGGTGCGGTACGTCTCCAGCGGGGCCCCGTAGTCGGGCACCGCCTCCTGCCAGCGCGCCAGGTTGATGATAACCTGGCCGGGCAGCCGGCAGGAGGTGTAGCGCTCGGTGGTCAACCCGCCCTCGGCGCACATCCGCTCGGACGTGACCGGGGTGGCGAGGTAGACGGTGAAGTCGGCGGCGTCGACGTCGGCCACCCGCTGCACCCGCAGCTCACCGGAGGCGATCCAGCTGCGCGGGTCGGCCAGCACCTCGTCCACCCGCGCGGCGAACGCGTCGGCGTCCTGACCGCTGCCCCGTTCGACCACGACCCGGTAGCGGCGCAGCGGTCCGTCCGTACCGTGCACGGATGTTCCCCCGTCGGCGACGGTGAAGCGTCCCGCGCCGACCGACGGGTAGCCGCTGGGCACCGGGTGGGCCTCCCCGCCGCCCAGGCCCATTCCGCCCTGGGTCGGGGTGGGCGGTACGTCGGCCGTCGGTTCGTCGCCCCGCGTCGCGGTCACGCCGACTGCGGTGGCGGTGGCGGCCACGAGCAGGCCGAGCAACAGGCTGCGGCGTCGGCGGCGGCGCATCCGCAGGACCGTGGGACGCGCATCCTCGTACGCGGACCGGTCGGGCGGCTCGGGCGGGCCGTAAGGGGACGACGGCGTCATGACGTCCAGCCTGCCAGATTATTCGGGCAATTCTCCGCTTTTAGCTTCTATTGCCGCAATACCCCTCATGGGGCCGGTTGTCTCAGAGAGCCGGCCCGGCGTAACGCCGACCGTCGACGTACGGCCACGGGTTGACCCGACACTCGTCGAGAAAGAGGGTCTGCTGCATCATCACCGGCGCCGGACGCCCCGCGCCCGGGCAGCGCTCGTGCCGGTGCCCGAGCTGGTGACCCACCTCGTGGTTGACCACGTACGTCCGGTAGACCGCCAGCGGCACGCCCGCCGACACGTAGTGCGGCACCGACAACCGCCACCGATCCAGATTGATGATCACCTGGCCGGGCGCGCGGCAGGAGGTGTACGGCCGCCCGCCGATCCGGATGTCCACGCCACCCTCGGCGCACATCCGGCCCGCCGTACGGGCGGTCGCCAGGTAGACGGTGAAGTCCCGGGGAGCGTCCCCCGGGACCTGCTGCAACCGCAGCCGGCCGCTGTCGACCCAACTGCCCGGCCCGGCGAGCGCCACCTGGACGGCCTGCGCGAACGCGGCGATGTCCTCGTTGCTGCCCGACTCGACCGCCACCCGGTAGCGGCGCAGCTCACCCGCCCGGCCCAGCACCGGGCCGGCGTGGTCGTCGTGGCTGAACCGGCCGGAACCCTCGGTCGGCACCGCACCGGGCAACCGCAGCACCGGCGACGGGCTCGGCGACGCGGCGGTGGCGGTGGCGGTGGCGGTCGGCGACAGATCCGCCGACGGCGGCAGCGGCCCGGCCGCCGACGGCGGCAGCGGCCCGGCCACCAGCGGCGGCCCGATCTCGTCGGCAGTCAGCCGATCCGGTGGCACCCCCGGACCCTCGGCGATCACGGTCACCGCCGCGCCGACAGCCAGCACCACCGCCACCAGCTGGGCGATCAGTGCGAGGCGACGGCGGCGGCGAGCGGACCTGAACATCCCGGTCAGCCTGCCAGATCGGACGGCCGAGCGGCCTCCTCCGTTTCGGCGAGCAGGCCGACCACCGCCCGGGCGACCAGCCGGGGAACCTCCAGCTGCGCCACGTGACCGACACCGCCGAGCATCAGCAGGCGGCTGTCCGGGATGACCCGGGCGGTCTGGGGCGCGACGCGAACGTCGACCAGCCGGTCCTGCCGGCCGCCCACCACAAGCGTCGGCGCGCGCACCGCCCCGGCGAGCCGCCACAGCGAGCCCGGCCCCGGCAGATACGCCCGCAGGAAGCTGGAGACCAGCCCCCGGAACGTCCGGACGTACGCGGCCGCGTAGTGCTCCGCCTCGTACCGGACCCGGATCTCCTCCAACGCCTCGGCCCGGCGCTGCGCACAGATGCGGCTGAGGTCGGCGACGCACGCCTCCAACACCTGCTGGGCCATCACCTCGGGCGCGAGTTGGGTGAGCCGCCGGGCGACCAGCCGTTCACCGCGCGGAATGGCCAGCACCGGCAGCATCCTGCCCTGCAACGACCGCCGGAAGTCCAGAAACGGCAGCGCCGGAGAGATCAGGGTGAGGGTGCGGACCAGGTCGGGCCGCAGCCCCGCCACCTGCACCGAGACCGCGCCACCCAGCGAGTTGCCGAACAGGTGCACCGGCCCTCGACCGGAGTGCTCGATCCACCGGATCACCAGGTCGGCGAAGGCCGGGATCGTGTAGCGCGGGCCCGGCTCGCTGCGGCCGAACCCGGGCAGGTCGATGGCCTGGCCGTCCAGCCGGTCGGCGAGCAGGCCGGCCAGGTCGGTCCAGTTCTGCGACGAGCCGCCCAGCCCGTGCACGTACAGCGCCGGCTCCGCGTCGACGGTCGTCGCCGGAGTGTCCCGCACATAGGTGACGACGCCGTCGAGGCGGACCTCCCGGCCCGGCCACGGCGGCGGCACACCGACCTCGGGGAGGAGGTGGTCCGGCCAGAGGGAGGCGCGCTTCATCCTCCCAGTCTGCCTCGGACCACTCAGGACAGCAGCGCCTCCAGCCGACGATTGACCGCCGCCAGCGTCGCCCGGACCACCGCCTGTCGCGGATCGCCGGCCACCAGGGCCGAGCCGGCGAGCTGCTCGACCCAGCCCTCGCAGACCAGCAGCACCACCACCGTGGCCACCTCGCAGTTGCCGAACGGCACCACCGCCGCGTGCTCGACGAAGCAGCGGCCACGCTCGGCGTTCTCGGCGCCGCGCAGCAACTCGTCCACGGCGGCGGCTGCGGCCACCGCGCAGAGGCGCAGCACGTAACCGTCGACCGCCGGCCCGGTCGCGTACCCGGCCGCGTTGTCGTCGCCGGCCAGCAGCCGCACCTCCACGTTGGCGTCCAGACCGAAGGTGCTGACCTGCACGTGGTCGATGACCACACGCGGCCCCGGCACGCCGCCGGTGTCCAGAGGCCGAGAGGGCGCCGACTCCGTCGTGGTCACCTGACCGCCGGAGTACGACGTACCGACCGTCGCCGGGCTGCCGGTGGCTCCGCCAGTGGGCGCGGCCGAGACCGAGCCGGGTTCCTCGACGGTGGCGCGGCCCCGGTGCGGGGCGCCCGCCCGCCGTCGACGCGCGGCGTCCGGCCCGGCCCACTGCTCCGGGCCCGCCGGCGTGGCCTCGACCCGACCGCCCGACGACCGAGCGATCGAGGGCGCCTCGGCGGTACGCGGTTCCGCGCCGGTGTCGCGCGGCTCGGCAGGCCGCGCCTCGACAGATCGCGGTTCGACGGGACGCGTCTCGGCAGCTCGTCGCTCGGCGGGGCGCGGGTCGGCGGATCGCGGCTCGGCAGCGCGACGGCGGACCGGCGGGGCTGGCGTGGTGGGCAGGCCGGGCACGTTCTGCGGGGCAGCGGCCAGCCCCATCCGTTCCTGGAGCAGCCGGGCCACCTGTCGACTCACCTCGGCCGGATCGGCACCGTCGGCCAGGTCCAGCCGGAGGCTGTGCGCGCCGGCCGGCGTACGGCGCAGGGCGGCGTCCCGAACGCCGGCCACCTCCCGTACCGCGTCCAGGATGGCGTTGACGTCGAACCCCTCGGGACGCTCCCGCAACGGAGCGGGCTCGTCGTCGCGGCGCAGGTGGGTGGCGATGCGCGCGAGTTCTGGGGTTTCGGCGGGTGGCTCCACGGCTGGCGGCTCCGGCACAACGGGCACGTCCGGTTCCGCGGGGACGCGCTGCGGCAGCACCGCCGACGTGTCGGGCCGTCGCCCGCCGTCGGCGGGCTCGACCGGCGACGCCGGGTCGGGGGCGGATCGGCGAGCCGCGTAGGGAGGGGAGGACGCGGGTGACGGCCGGTCGTGACGCCCGGGGCCGCTGGCGGCGGAGGCCGGACCGGCACTGGCCGAGGGAAGCGGGGCACCGGCGAGGGAGGGACCGGCCGCCGTCGGGGCGGCAGCAGTCGGCTCGGCGGGCGACGGCTCGGGCGGCTCGGGAGTCGCTGGTCGGAGCCGGAACGGTCCGGTCGGCCGGACCGGGCCGGTCGACTCACCCGCGTCGCTCGCCCGGGGAGAGGTCGCCGGCCGGGTAGCCGGCCAGGAGGGACGCTCGGCCGGAGCTGCCGGGATGCGGCCCTCGGACCAGTCGGGTCGCTCGGCCGCCACGGGTGTCGGCGATCCACCGGCCCACGAGGGCCGCTCGGCCACCGGACGGACGGGTGTCGCCGGTGGCGGCGCATCGGTCAACGTCGGCGGTGGGCCGGCGGGCGCCGGCGGCGGATCGACCGGCGCGGGCGGATCGACAGGTGCCGGGCCTGCCCAGGACGGGCGCGTACTCGCCGAAGTGCCGCCGGGCGTCGGATCGCCAGCCCAGGACGGGCGCGACGGCGGGACGCTGGTCGGCGTCGGGTCGGGGCCACCAGCCCAGGAGGGGCGGGGCGGCGGCGGGAGGGCCGATGCCGGGCCGGCCCAGGACGGGCGCGACGGCGGGGCGCTGGCCGGCGTCGGGTCCGAGCCGCCAGCCCAGGAGGGATGGTCAGCGGCCGGCGGGCCACTGGTCGGCTCGGCGCGAGCGGCACCGCCCGACGCAGACCCTCCGGCCCACGACGGACGCTCAACGGCCGGCGGACCACTCGTGGGGGCAGACCCCCCAGCCCAGGAGGGGCGCTCAACGGCCGGCGGACCGCTGGTGGGTGCGGGGCCGCCGGCCCGGGAGGGGCGCTCAACAGCCGGCGGGCCGCTGGTCGGGGTGGGGGCGCCGGCCCAGGAGGGGCGCTCGGCGGCGGGCGGCGCAGTGCGTGGGGGAACGGGCGGGCCGCTGGTCGGGGTGGGGTCCGTGCCGCCCGCGCGAGGCGACGGGTCGGCCGCCGCGCTGACCGGGGCCGGCGCGGCCCAGGACGGGCGGGCCGCGGGGAGCCCGCCGGTCGGCTCGGGCGTCGGCCCACCGGCCCAGGAGGGCCGCTCGGCCGGCTCGGGCCGGGAGACTTCCGGAGGCACGCTGGTCGGAATCGCGGCCGGACGTTCACCGGCCCAGGACGGGCGCGTGGGCGTGCCGCGGTCGGCGTCCGCCCCGGCCTGGGGGGCGTCCCGGGTGACGTCGTACGCGCGGGGCGGCTCGGCAGGCACCGGCTCGTACGGACGGGTCGGCTCGGCGCGCACCGGCTCGTACGGCAGGTGGGGCTCGGCGACCCAGCCCGGCGTGGACTCGTCCCGCGCCGGTCGGCCGGCCGGCTCGCCGTCCTGGCGGGACCAGGGCGGCGCCCACCCACTGCCCCAGCTCGGGCGGTTCCAATTGGGCCCGGACCAGTCCGGCTCGATGGAAGGAGACTCACCCGCTCGGTGCGTGTCTCCGGTGGGGCGCTCCGGCTCGGGGTCGTCGCCGCGCCCGGTGGCACGCCCCGACTCGGCCGACGCCTCGGCTGCGGGCGGGACCTGCCAACCGCGGGAAACGGCCGGTTGATCGTCGACGGCCGGCCGTTCGCCGGTGGGCGCGCGGAGACCGGGCGGAACCTCGAAACCCGAGGCCGCCGTGCCGACGGGCGGCACCTGGATGGCGGCCGGCGCCGTGCTGGGCAGACCGGGGTCGGCCCAGCGGACGCTGCGCGGCGCGGCAGGGTCGGTGGTGGAGTGCCGGGGTGGGCCGGTGTCGGCCTCCCCCGGCTCCGCGGCCGGCGCGGGACGCTGGGCGGGCACCACCAGCCGACCCCCGCCCACGTCGGGCCGGTCCTCGGCGGTCCGCCCGGGCGGCGCGCTCACCGGCGTCTGGCGGCCCGACGAGGCCCCACCGTTGAGGTGCGCGACGCCGTTGATCTCCGCATCGCCGTGGCGGACGCCGTTGATCTCGCTGTCGCCGCTGCTCTCGCTGTCGCTGTCGATCTCGGCCTCGTCGTGGTGGACACCGTTGGTGTGGTGGCCGTTGACCCGGGCCGGCCGCTCGGAGTCACCGGTCAGCCCGGGCAGAGGCGCGGGCAGGTCGCCGTGCCTGGTGGAGGAGGCGCGCCAACCGGACGCGGGGGGTCGCTGCCACGGTGGTGCCTGCTCCCCGGCCGCCTCGCGCTCGACAGACGGGGACCACCCGCCCGTCGAGGGCGCCCACCCGCTGCCGGAGCGGCCCGGGTCGTCGTGCTGACCCGTTCCGTCACCGTGCTCTCCCGGGGTGGCGGCTCCGGGTTGCCCTGTTTCACTCACCGCGCGCTCCTTGGTCGCCCTCGCTGAGGCTACCGTGTGGGGAGAGTGGCGATAAGTTACAGCGGCGGGCCATTTCCACGACGCGGTCGAGGGCCGCCCCGGTCTGGGGGGAAAATGCCGGCCCGTACGGAGAACTCGGAGGATCCCATGACCGCTGTGGGGAACGGCGCACAGACTGCTGGCAGGCCCACCCGCCTGCCCCGCTCCGCGCGCCGTAAGCAGCTGCTCGCGGCGGCGCAGGAGGTATTCGTCGCGCAGGGCTACCACGCCGCGGCGATGGACGACATCGCCGAGCGGGCCGGGGTTTCCAAGCCGGTGCTCTACCAACACTTCCCGGGAAAGATGGACCTCTACCTGGCCCTGCTAGACACGCACTGTGACGCCATCGTCGCTCAGGTGCACGAGGCGATGCGCGGCACCAGCGACAACAAGGAGCGGGTCAGCGCGTCGGTGCGCGCGTACTTCGACTTCGTCGATCACGAGAGCGAGGCGTTCCGCCTCGTCTTCGAGTCGGACCTGCGCAACGACCCGGCGGTGCGGCAGCGGGTGGAGCGGGTCGAGCAGGGCTGCATCGCGGCGATCACCGACACGATCATCTCGGACACCGGCGTGAGCCGGTCGCACGCCGAGTTGCTCGCCTCCGGGCTGGTCGGCGCGGCGGAGACCGCCGCGCAGTTCTGGCTGGCCGGTGGCCGGCAGGTGCCGAAGGCGGAGGCCGAGGCTCTGGTGGCGGCGTTGTCCTGGCGGGGCATCGCGAGCTTCCCGCTGCAAGGTGAGTCAGCCTGACCGCCGACCCCGTGATCGGATAGCCTTCGCAGGGCGGTTATCGCCCCAGTTGAGGAGGCACAGTGGAGGTCAAGATCGGCGTGCAGTACGCGCCGCGCGAGCTGGTTCTGGACAGCGCGCAGTCGCCGGCCGAGATCGAGCAAATCGTGACCGACGCCTTCGCCGGCAACGGCGGCACGCTCTCCCTGACCGACGAGAAGGGCCGGCGGGTCATCGTTCCGGTCGAGAAGGTCGCCTACGTCGAGATCGCCGAGGCGTCCCCCCGAGCGGTCGGTTTCACCGTTCGCTGACCGGTCCGGCCGTCGCGGCAGGTAGGCGTTTCCAGGCCACCTGCCGCGGGCCGGTTCCGCGCCCGACGGGTGGCGGTCAGTTGTTCAGTCCGGCGACCGCCATTCGCGCGGTGTGTGCGGCGGTGAGCCTCCCGAACAGCCCCGGCACGTCGACCCGGTCGCCCCGCGCGATCAGCACGGTGAGTGCGGCCCGTTCGGCGGCGACGCGGCCGGCCTGGGACAACGCCTCGCCGACCAGCCGCCGGGCCCACATGGAGAGCCGACCGGCCACCCGGGGATCGGCGGCGACGGCCAGCCGGATCTCGGCGACGGCGAACTCCGCGTACCGGGAGTCGTGCAACACGTCCAGCACCAGCGCCCGGTCGGGCTCGTCCAGCGCGTCGGCGATCTCCCGGATGAAGTCGTCGGTGATCGCGTCGCCCACGAACGCCTTGGTGACCACCTCCGCCCAGTCCCGCGGCTCGGTGGAGTCGTGGTACGCCTGCAACGGCTGCACGTACGGCGTCATCGCCTCCTCCGGCGGCACACCCAGCGCGGTGAGCCGGTCGGCGAGCCGGCGGTAGTTGCCGATCTCGGCCGCGGCCATCTGGTTCAACGCGGCACGTCGGTGCAGGTCGGGGGCGAGTCGCGCGTCACCGGCCATGCGTTCGAAGGCGAGCAGCTCACCGAAGGCGACCAGGCCCAGCAGGTCGGCGACGGCGGGACCGGGGGTGGTCGGCGCGGACACGAGCGCAGGCTACCGTGCGGGACGGGCGCCGGGTGGCCCGTGCGGGGCACGGACGAGCGCCCGAGGAAGTGTGGCGCAGGTCACATTCGATGCCCCCGCGTGCCGGCTGGCCGACCGGGAATCGGGACGTGAGCTTGCCTGTTCAGGTAGCATAGAGCAGTTGCCGTGGGCGCCGATCTGATCGAAAGCTCAGCCCGCGGCGCGCGTGCGGCCCGGTCCGGCTCGGCACTCTGCCGCCGACCGTGTGGCCCGCGTCATACCGAACGCGCCCTGAGGACGAGACGGGGCGCACCCACGAGAGGGCACCCCCACATCCACATGAGCGAGCTGACTCAAGATCTGATGGACGGCCAGGAACTGGCCCCCACCGCCCCGGTTCGACCCGAGGCTCCCACCTTCGCCGCCCTCGGCGCCCGCGAGGAGACCGTCGAGGCGCTGGCCGCGGCCGGCATCACCCGCGCGTTCGCCATCCAGGAGTACGCGATCCCGATCGCGCTGCGCGGCGTCGACCTGATCGGCCAGGCGCCCACCGGCACCGGCAAGACCCTCGGCTTCGGCGTACCGCTGCTGGAGCGGGTCTTCGCGCCGAGCGAGGGCAGCGACGGCGTCCCCCAGGCGCTGGTCGTCGTCCCCACCCGTGAGCTGGGCATCCAGGTCGCCAAGGATCTGGCCGCCGCCGGCCGGACGCGCGGCGTCCGGGTGCTGCCGATCTACGGCGGCGTGGCGTACGAGCCCCAGATCGACGCGCTGCGCAAGGGCGTCGAGATTCTGGTCGGCACCCCGGGCCGACTGATGGACCTGCAGAAGCAGAAGCACCTCCGACTGGACCGGGTGCACGCGCTCGTCCTCGACGAGGCCGACCGGATGCTCGACCTGGGCTTCCTCGACGACGTCGAGAAGATCCTAGCGATGCTTCCGGAGGACCGGCAGACGATGCTGTTCTCGGCGACCATGCCGGACCCGATCGTCACCCTGTCCCGGCGTTTCCTGCGCCAGCCGATGACGATCCACGCCGGGCACACCGCCGAGACCGGGCCGTCGCCGCAGACCCAGCAGCTGGTCTACCGCACCCACTCGATGAACAAGGTCGAGGTGGTGGCGCGCATCCTCCAGGCCGAGGGGCGCGGGCTGACCATGATCTTCACCCGCACCAAGCGGGCCGCCGACCGGGTCGCCGAGGATCTCGACTTCCGCGGGTTCGCGGTCGCCGCGGTGCACGGTGACCTCGGTCAGGGCGCCCGTGAGCGGGCGCTGCGGGCGTTCCGCGCCGGCAAGATCGACATCCTGGTCGCCACCGACGTGGCGGCCCGTGGGCTCGACGTCACCGGCGTCACCCACGTGATCAACTACGACTGCCCGGAAGACCAGGACACCTACACCCACCGGATCGGTCGTACCGGCCGGGCCGGGGCGACCGGCGTCGCGGTGACCTTCGTCGACTGGGACGACATGCCGCGCTGGCGGATCATCGACAAGACCCTCGGTCTGGAGATGCCGGAGCCGCCGGAGACGTACCACACGTCGCCGCACCTCTACACCGACCTGCACATCTCCACCGAGGTCAGCGGCACCCTGCCCACTGCCGAGCGCACCCGGGCCGGGCTGTCCGCCGAGATCGAAGAGGATCTGGGCGGGACGACCCGCTCCCGCCGGGGCGACAGCGGCGGTCGGGGCCCTCGACGCGGTGAGAGCCGCGGCGACGGCCGGGGTGAGCGCCGTGGCCGTGGCGACGGCCGCCGGGACCGCACCGACGCCGGCACGCCGGCCGCCGAGGCACCCACGGACGCCGCCGGCGACGACGCCAGCCGCACCCCGCGCCGCCGGCGTCGCCGCCGCGCTGGCGAGACGGTCGCGGGCGAGCCGACCGCGGTGATCTCGGCCGACGCGGCACCTGCCGAGCCGGCCTCCGCCGCCGCCGAGGGCGAGGCGTCGAAGCCGCGCCGCCGCCGGCGCAGCCGTGGTGGCGGTTCCGGCGCGGGTACGCCGGCCGAGGCGACCGCGGACTGACGCAGCGAGATTCACCCGACATCCCCCGCACCGCCTCAGCGCGGTACGGGGGATGTCGCCTTCCCACCCCACCTGCCGAAAATGGAACGATGCCGGAACCACTGGATGCCGCCCTGACCGAGGTTCGTGCACTGCTGCTCGACCCCGCGCTGACCCGGGCGGTCGCCGCCGGGCGCCGCCGCGGACACCGACCCACGGTCGTGCGGGCCGAGCTGCGTCCGGTGACGCTCAAGGCCGGCCCGCGGTTGCAGATCGCCACCTCCGACGGCGCGCGCCCACACACCCGCAACGTCGCCCCCGGTCCTGAGGCCGCCGTGGCGGTCGACGAACTCCTGGCCGAGCCTTTCGGCAACTGGCACGTGGAGACGGCCGACGCGACCCTCCAACTGCGGGTGACCAAGTCCGGTGAGGCGCAGGTGCACCGGGCCGCGACGACCCGACCGGCGGCGACGCCGAGTGGTAACGACCGAGCCAAGGAATACCTGCTCGATCCGGGCGACCCGATCTTCGCGGAGATCGGCGGCTCGGCGGCCAAGCGCCGCCAGGTCGACGCGTTCCTGCGCGCTCTGGCCGCGACCCTGCCCGCCGATCTGACCGGCCCGCTGCGGGTGGTCGACCTGGGCTGCGGCAACGCCTACCTGACCTTCGCCGCGTACCGCTACCTCGCCAGTCGCGGGCTCGACGTCGAGCTGATCGGCGTGGACGTCCGGGAGGACCAGCGGCGGCGCAACACCGAGTTGGCGCAGCGACTGGGCTGGGCCGACAAGGTCAGCTTCGTCGCGGGCACGATCGCCGAGGCCGTTGTCGACCCCGCCCCGGATCTGGTGCTGGCGCTGCACGCCTGCGACACCGCCACCGACGAGGCGCTGGCCCGCGCGGTGCGCTGGGAGGCCCGCTGGGTGCTCGCCGCGCCGTGCTGTCACCACGACCTGGCCAAGCAGCTACGCGCCCAGCCCACCCCGGCGCCGTACGAGCTGTTGACCCGGCAGGGCATCCTGCGCGAACGCTTCGCCGACGTGCTCACCGATGCGCTGCGCGCGGGGCTGCTGCGGGTGCACGGGTACCGGGCCGAGGTGGTGGAGTTCGTCGACTCCCAGCACACGCCCCGCAACCTGCTGATCCGAGCCCGCCGTAGCGGCACCGCCGACCCCCGACAGGCGGAGTACCGCGAACTCGTCGACCAGTGGCGGGTCACACCCCGGCTGGAGACCCTGCTCGCCGCCGACGAGCCGCCCGCCGTCTAGGAGCCCAACCGCTGGCCGGCGGTACGCGGTCACCGCCGGCCGGCCTCGGCCGTCGCCGTGGACTCGGTTTCAGCGTCGGCGGTCGCCGTTGTTGCCCCGGTCCCGGACGCCGGAGCGGTCGAAGACCGACACCCGGTCCCCGCCGTGGCGCAGGGTCGGGTGGTCGTCCTCACCGGCGCTGCTCGGGAAGGGCACCACCTTTCCCGAGCTCTCGGCATTGCCGGCGGCCGTGAACGCGTTCCAGGAGATGTCGACGAGCAGCTTCTTCGTCTCGGCGTGCCGGATGGCCGCGTTGCGTTGCAGCGCCACCCGGGCGCCCAGCACCACTGCGACCAGCGTGGTGGTGATCGCGCCGGTGGCGGCCAGCACGTGGGCGCCGGTCGCCGTGCTGGTGCGCAGCACCAGGACCAGCAACCAGATCCAGAACCCGGCGGCGAAGACGCCGGCCTTGGCGACGAAGAAGAGGCTCACCGCACCGGGCTGGTACGGCAGCGGACGGCTCGATTCGGCCATGGTGCTCCTCGGCGGTGGTCCGGGCGATCGGCGGCACGCGCGCGTGCGCCGTGCCGGGACGGGCACCGAGCTTAGTGGAAGAACGACGATGATCGCTGGGTGCCGGTACGAATACTGCCCGAGTTGGAGTCTCATCGGTGGGACAGTTTGTGCGGTCAGTCAGTGGTTTCCGGTTCCCGGCGTACTACGCTCGGGAGGCACATCTTCCCAGTGCTCGGCCGGGGGGAAAGACATACCGGAATGGGTTCCGCAGACGTGTCACCGCAGATGGCGTTCGCCCGCTTCGTCCGGCGCGCCATCGACGACGCTCGCAACGAGCGCGGATGGACCGTGACTGATCTTGCCTCGCACACGGGCGTGGGCCGTTCCACAGTGTTCCGCTGGCTCGCCGGTGACTGGCAGGATTACCCCGAGTTGGCCAAGGTACGCGGCTTCTGCGCCGCGCTGGATCTGCCGGTGGCTGCCGCGTTCCGGGCGCTCGGGCTGCCCGACGCGGGCTCGGTGCCCCGGCGCCGCAGCGATGACGGCCCGGTCGAGGCCGACGTCCGGGCCATCCTCGACCGCCTGGCCGATCCCACCGTCCCAGCCGAGGAAAAGCACCACATCCGCGACCTCCTCCGCTACCTGGCCCGCCGCCCCACCCGCCGAGCCGGCTAACCCCCCACCCCCACCCCCCACCTCCCACCCCCTCCGCGCGTCGATCATGAAGTTATTGCCGCGACACACCGACGCGAGTGGCAATAACTTCATGATCAACGGGGGGCCCCGGGGGGCGGGCGGGAGGCCGGGGGTCAGGGGACCGTCAGGGTGAACTCGGCGGTGTGGACCTTGTTGGCTACCTGGAAGTCGAGGTAGAGGCGATAGCGGCCCGGGCCCGGGGTGGTCAGCCAGAACTTCACCTGGCCGTCGGCCAGCTCCGGTTCGGGGTGCACGTGCAGGTAGCCCAGGTCGCCCTCGCGCAGCGCCACCAGGTGGCCGTACGCCCCGAGGTAGCGCTCCAGCACCGCGTCACCGTCCGCGCCGTCGATCCGGAAGGTCAGCGGCACCGTGACACCGGCCTGCGGGCTGCCCTGGTAGGCGACGCTGAACCCGTCCACCGTCGTCGAGGTCGCCGGGCCGGGCAGGGCACGCGGCTCGTACGTGCCCGGCACGACCAGGTCCACCCCGAGGGTCAACGCGCTCTGGCCGCCGTTGTCGGCGACCACCGTGAAGTCGGCGTACGCCCGCCAGACGCCGGGCTGCGCGAGGGTCACCGGCACCGTCCAGGTGCCGTCCGCCGCCATGGTCGGGTGCAGATGCTGGTAGCCCGTCAGGTCCCGACGGACCACGATGAGGTGCATCGGCTTGTCGTGCACGACGGCGAACCGGGTGACCGGGCGGCGTTGCACGTCGCGTACCTGAAAACGGAACTGCCCGGGGCGGCCGGCCGGAAACTCGGTGGCCAGGGGGACGAGCGTGTATCCGGCCGAGCTGACCGACAGACCGCCGGGGTCGGCGGCAGCGCCCTGGTCGGCGCCCGTCACGGACCCGTGGTCGTGGGCCCCGGTGCCCGGCGGGTGGGTGTGGTCGGCGGTCAGTGCCGCAGCGCTGCTGCCGCCGGTGGTGGTGGTGCCGTTCATGCGACCGAGGCCGAACCCGAGCAGCACGGCGAGCACCAGCCCGCCGACCACCAGCGCCAGCCGGACCGTGCTCCGGTCCGGCACGGTGGCGGCCTGCTCAGGCACCGCCAGCGTCCAGCACGTAGCCGGCCTCGTCGACGGCCGCCCGCACCGACTCGTCGGGCAGCGGGCTGTCGCTGGTCACCGTCGCGGTGCCGGAGGCCAGGTCGACCTGGACCTGCCGCACACCGGGCAGCGCCGACAGCTCGTCGGTGACCGCACGCACGCAGTGCGCGCAGGTCATGCCGGTCACGGCGTACGCGCGGGTGACGGGCTGCTGATCGGTCATGCGGCCACCGTACCGCCGCGCCCGGCCAGCCCTGACCGACGCCGGGGCGGCGTGGCGACCGTCGCAATCCGCGCGGCCCGGGAACTTTCCGCCCCGCAGCCGCCCACCGACCTCCGCGATCGCGAACGGCGGCTCAGCCGGCCACGGCCAGAGCGAGCGGGAGCACGTCGGGAGCACCGGCCCGCCGCAGCGCGCGGGTCACCATCGTCATCGTCCAACCCGAGTCGACCAGGTCGTCGACGAGCAGCACCGGCCCCTCCAGCGCGGCCAGCGCGTCGGCCAGGTCGGCCGGCACGGTGAAGGCGTCGTGCAGCGCGCGTACCCGCTGGGCGCTGTTGCCGCGCGGCCCGCCGGGGCCGTCCGGGCCGGTCGGGGTGACCGCGCCGAGCAGCGGCAGCCGGCCCACGGCGGCGATCCGCTCGGCCAGCGAGCCGACCAGCCGGGGCCGCCGGCGGGAGCCCACCGCGACCACGCCGACCGGGCGGCGGGGCCACGGATCGTCGCCGTGCGCCCACGCCTTCAGCACCTCGACCACCGCGCCGGCGACGTCGTCGGGCACCGGCACGTCGGGCGCCTCCGGGCCCACCAGCTCCCGCAGCCGGCCACCCCAGCCCAGGTCGGAGAGGCGCCCGACCGCACGGCCGGGCAGCGCCTGCTCCGCGGGGGCGATCCGGCCCTTCAGGGGTACGCCCACCGCGTCCAGCCCGGTCGGCCAGAGCTTCTTCGGGGCGATCTCCACGCCGGGGCGACCGAGGAAGGTCTGCGCGGCGGCGAGCGCTGCCGTCGACACGTCGGCGGCGAAGAGCGGGTCGGCGCACCTGTCGCACCGGCCGCAGTCGGTCGCGGCGGTGTCGTCGAGGCGTTCGCGTAGATACCGCATCCGGCAGTCGGACGTCGACGCGTACTCCCGCATGGCCTGTTGCTCGACGGTGCGCGCCTCGGCGACGCGGCGCAACCGGGCCTCGTCGTAGACCCAGGGCTCGCCGGTGGCGAGCCAGCCACCGCGCACCCGGCGGACCGCGCCGTCCACGTCGAGCACCTTGAGCATCAGCTCCAGGCGGGCCCGGCGCAGGTCGACGAGGGGTTCGAGGGCCTGGGTGGAGAGCGGACGGTCGGTGTGCAGGGCGGCCAGCACGGCGCGGACCTGCTGCTCCGGCGGGAACGCCAGCGAGGCGAAGTAGCGCCAGATCGCGGCGTCCTCGACACCGGGCAGCAGCAGCACCTCGGCGTGCTCGACGGCGCGGCCGGCCCGGCCGACCTGCTGGTAGTACGCGATCGGCGAGGGTGGTGCGCCGAGGTGGACGACGAAGCCCAGGTCGGGCTTGTCGAAGCCCATGCCGAGCGCGCTGGTCGCGACCAGCGCCTTGATCTTGTTGTCGAGCAGGTCCTGCTCGGCGGCCCGCCGGTCGGCGTCGTCGGTCTGCCCCGAGTACGAGGCGACCGGATAGCCCCGCGACCGCAGGAACTCGGCCGTCTCCCCCGCTGCCGCGACGGTCAGCGTGTAGACGATGCCGGACCCGGGCAGCTCGTCCAGGTGGTCGGCGAGCCAGGCCAGCCGGTGCGCCGGGCTGGGCAGGTCGAGGACGCCGAGGCGCAGCGACTCGCGGTCCAGCGTGCCGCGCAGGACGAGCGCGTCGCCCAACTGCTCGGCCACGTCCTGGGTGACCCGGGCGTTGGCGGTGGCGGTGGTGGCCAGCACGGGCGTGCGCTCGGGCAGGTTGGCGAGGAACGTGCGCAGCCGCCGGTAGTCCGGTCGGAAGTCGTGCCCCCAGTCGGAGACGCAGTGCGCCTCGTCGACCACCAGCAGCCCGGTGGTCGCGGCCAGCTTCGGCAGCACGCCGTCGCGGAAGTCCGGGTTGTTGAGCCGCTCCGGGCTGATCAGCAGCACGTCCACCGCGCCGGCCTGGATCTCGGCGGTGATCTCGTCCCACTCGTCGAGGTTCGCCGAGTTGATCGTGCGAGCCCGGATGCCGGCCCGCGCGGCGGCCTCCACCTGGTTGCGCATGAGCGCCAGCAGCGGCGACACGATGACGGTGGGGCCGGCCTGGTCGGTCTGCCCGCTGTCGCGCAGCAGGGCGGTGGCCACGAAGTAGACGGCTGATTTGCCCCAACCGGTGCGCTGCACGCAGAGCACCCGTCGCCGGTCGACGACCAACGCCTCGATGGCCCGCCACTGATCCTCGCGCAGTCGGGCGTGCTCACCGGCCAGCCGGCGCAGCACCGCCTCGGCCCGCTCCCGTACCGCCGCCCGTTCGTCGCCCATCCGGCATTTCTACCAGCTGGGGCGGACATCCCCTCCGGCCTGTTGCGGCGGAGAGCTGGTCTGCTGGGGCGGAGGGCTGGTCTGCTGCGGGTGGGCGGCGGTCTGCTGCGGGAGCACGGTCGTCGGGCCCGGCGTCGGGGCAAGGAAGACGAGGTGGTCGCGGAGGGAGTCGGTGAGCAGCAGCGGGAGCAGACAGCGAGCGGCCAGGTCCTCCATCGAACCGAACGGGCCACGCAGCCAGCGGTCCACCACCACCTGCCGGGCCTGCTCGGCGGTGATCCCGGGCAGCTCGGCGATCGTCGTCTCGGGGACCGCGTTGACGTCCACCAGGCCCCCGTCGTCGAAGGTACGGGGCAGGTCGGGCCGGCCGATGCGCAACTCATGCCGCGCCGCCGGGTAGTGGTACAGCAGGTAGCGGGCCTGCTCACGGCGGACCCGGCGCTCGTCGGCGACCGCCCCGGCCGGCGCCGCGCCCCGGCCGGTGATCGCTGACCAGATCGCACCGTTGAGCAGGAGCGTGTGCAGGACGCCGAGCAGCCAGGTGAGCAGCCAGGTGATGATCGCGACGACGTCGACGGCGGTCACGTCGTCCGAGTCACCGGAGCCGACCACGCCGATGAACGCGACCATCACCGACAGGTAGCCGAGGGCGGCGAGCCCGTGTCGCCAGCTCCGGCGCCACACCGCGTAGACCAGCACCACCAGCCACGTGAGCAGGCCGAAGGAGAGCACCCCGATCAGCGCGGCGACGATCGCCGTGCTGACGCTGACCCACCGCCGCGCCCGCCGGGGTGGGGTGCCGCGCACCGGGTACTCGTCCCGCGGCATCGGCGGGAACGCGGCCGGCGGCGGGAACACGGCCGGCGGCGGGAACACGGCCGGCGGCGGAGCGGGCGGCGGAACGGCGGAGACCGGGTCGGCTGGGTGGCCTGGCTCGGCTGCCCGCTCCTGGGCCGGCACCACCGCGACGGATCCCGCGGTCGCGGGCAGGGGTGACTCCGGCTCGTTCGCCGGCTTTTCCACCACCAGTGTCGGGTCGGCGCGCAGTATCCGCCCGTGCAGCACGCGGAGAGCCTCACCCGGCTCGATGCCGTACTCCTCGCGGAGCAGGTCCGCGAATTCCCGGTACGCGGCGAGTGCCTCCGCCTGCCGCCCACTGCGGTAGAGCGCCAGCATGAGCTGGTGCCGTAGCCGTTCCCGAACCGGGAACTCGGCCACCAGCTCCACCAGCTCCCCGGCCATCTCGCGGTGCCGCCCGAGGTCCACCATCAGCTCGGCCCGGGTCTCCAGCGCCACGGCCCGCAGCTCCACCAACCGCTGCCGGGCCGCCTCGAAGACCGGCCCGGTGAAGCCGGCGAACGGTTCCCCCTGCCACAGGGCCAGGGCTGCGGCCAGCTCGGTCACCGCGTCGGTGGCACGGCCCTCCGCGCGGCGTTGTCGGGCGCGGTGCACCCCCCGCTCGAAGCGGACCGCGTCCACCGCCTCGGGGCTGACCCGGAGCAGGTAGCCGGCGTCGGTGAGGCTGAGCACCTGTCCCGGCGTACGCGGCGACCGGTCCGGTTCCAGCACCCGGCGCAGCCCGGCCACGTACTTCTGCACCACGTTCGGGCCGTTGGCGGGCGGGTCCTCCGGCCAGACCGCCTCGACGATCTGCCCGGTGGAGACCGAGCGGCCGGCGGAGAGCAGCAGTACGGCGAGCACCGCGCGCTGCTTGCCGGGACCGAGGTCGATCTCCCGGTCGGCGTACCAGGCCCGCTGAGGCCCGAGGATCTCGAAACGCAGCTGTCCTGACATGCGAGTTTCCGCTCCTGACACCCCCGCGAGCGCCGGACGGCAGTGCCCGGCAGCCGGACGGCAGCATATCGGCAGCCGAACCGCCGTGCCGGCCGGCAGCATCGTCGTCGGCAGAAGCCAGGCAGCGAGAAAGAGAAGTGCGATGACACAGGCAACGGGCACCGCCGGCACCATCCGACGGACGGTCGGTACGGCCGCCGCCGTGCTGGCCGCGACCACCCTGCTCGCGGGTTGCGGGTCGAAGAGCGAACCGGCCGCGGCGCCACAGAGCAGCCCGTCCGCCAGCCCGAGCGTCAGTCCGAAGGAGGCGCTCCTCGACGCCGTCCCGGACGGCACCGAGGGGGCGTTCCGGTTGAGCGGCAAGGACGCGTCGAGCACCGTCGACGGCCGGGTCGACCCGGCGGCGAAGGGACTCGAACTCAACATGGTCATGCCGCCGGACTCCGACGGCATCGCGTTGAAGATGTCGTTCCTGGTGATCGAGGAGCAGTACTGGGTGAAGGTGAAGCTCAGCGGCCGTCCCGGCCTGCCGAAGTTCCCCGACAAGTGGATGAAGCTGGACCGCGCGAAGCTGACCGACGCCGAGAGCGTCCCGTCCTACGACGGTGTGGACCAGGGCAACGCCGGTCCGCTGATCCAGGCGGCCACCTCGGTCGAGGAGAAGAGCCCCGGTCAGTACGTCGGGTTCATCGACGTGAGCGAGCCGGAGGCGTCGAAGGCGCTGGAGGAGGGCGAGGCGGCGGCCCTCGGGGAGGCCGCCAAGAAGGTGCCGTTCACCGCGGTGGTCGGCGCGGACAAGCACCTGGCCTCGCTGACGTTGAAGATGCCGGCCGCCGGCAAGGCGAAGGCGTACGACTACGTCGTGAAGTACGCCGACTACGGCAGCGCGCCGAAGATCAGCGTGCCGACCGGCGCCGCCGCCACGAAGGCGCCGGCGATGGCGTACGAGTTGTTGAACGGCTGATCCACGACGCAGAGGGCGGCGGCCACACGGGGGGCCGCCGCCCTGTCGTCGTCCGCGGACGGTGGCGTGCTCAGTGCGCTGCGGGTCGGCGTGGCGTGCTCAGCGGCCGAGGACCGAGCCGCCGTGCCCCTCGGCCATCCACAGAACCCCGTCGATCATGAAGTTATCGCCATCCGCGACGGCGTGTCGTGGCAATAACTTCATGATCGACAGAGGGGTCAGCGTGGGGGGCGGAGGGATCTGGTCAGGTGGGCCAGGCGGGGGGCGAGGCTTGTGATGCCTCCGGGGAAGAAGTAGACGGCCAGGATGAAGACCGTGCCCAGGACGAACAGGGGCTGGCTCAGCGGGTGACTGAGGACGGCCGGCAGGTTGTCGACCGCGTCGCTCGTGCCGAACGCGGTGAGCCGGTGGTCCAGGTACATGTAGAGGACCCCACCGAGCACCGGCCCCCACCGGGTGCCCGGCCCGCCGAGCACCACCATGACCAGCAGCGACAGGGTCAGCTCGGACGAGGTGATGTGCGGCGACGCGCCGCCGACGATCAGGACGTAGACCACCCCGCCCGTCGACGCCAGCCCGCCGGCCAGGGTGAACGCCACCAGCTTGTAGCGGTACGGGTCCAGCCCGAGCACGCCGATCCGCCGCTCGTCGTCACGCAGCCCGGCGAGCACCCGACCGGTCGGCGACCCGCTCACCCGGTGCACCACGAACACCACAAGCGTCAGGTACGCGAGCGCCAACCAGTACAGGTTGACCGTGTTGGTCACCCCGACCAGCCCGGCGGGCAGCCCGGACACGTCCAGCGGCAGACCCTCCTCGCCGCCGGTGAGCCCGCCGAAGTCCCGGGCCACCAGGATCGCGCCGACCTGGGCGAAGGCGAGGGTGACCATGGCGAAGGCGATGCCCACGGTCCGCAGCGCCACCGCGCCGAGCAGCGCCGCGAGGATGGTTCCCCCGGTGATGGTCAGCAGCGCCGCCTGCCACAGCGGCAGGCCGGCCCGGGTGACCAGGATGTCGGTGCCGTAGACACCGGCGGCGAAGTACAGCGCGTGCCCGAAGGAGAGCATCCCGGTCCGGCCGAAGAGCAGGTCGTACCCGGCCGCCAGCCCGCCGAAGATCAGGCAGATGGCGAGCAGTTGCAGGGTGCCGGGTGAGTTGACCGGCCCCTCGAAGATCCCCGGCAGGGAGATCGTCGAGTACGGCAGGATCGCCAGCACGGCCAGCGCGACCAGCGGCAGGAACGGGCGGACCCGGTGCCACCGCCCCCGCTGCGGGGTCAACTCGTCGGGCACCTGCGCGGGAGGCGCATCGATCACCGTCATGCCGTTGCCACCTTTCCGGCGATGCCCTGCGGGCGCAGCAGCAGCACCACGGCCAGCAGGCCGACCACGCAGATGTCGCCCAGCCCGGACGTGCCGTAGTAGTTGACGAACTGCTGCACCAGCCCGACCACGACCGCCGCGTACGCGGAGCCGACCACCGAGCCCATCCCGCCGATCACCACCACGATGAACGCGAAGATCAGCAGCGAGCCGCCCTGCCCGGGCGAGACGGTGCCGAAGTAGACCCCGCCGAGCGCACCGGCGAGCGCGGCGGCCGCCCCACCGATCGCGAAGACCAGGGTGAACGCCTTGCGGACGTCGATGCCCAACGCGGTCACCATCTCCCGGTTCTCCACCCCGGCCCGGATCACCAGGCCGTAGCGGGTCCACCGCAGGAACGCCAGGATCGCGCCGAGCACCAGCACCGCCGCGACGATCAGCAGCAGGCCACCGTTGGGCACCTGCGCGCCGAGGATCCCGGTCACCTGCCGGGTCCAGTCCGGCCGGGGAAACGGCCGGGCGTCCGCACCCCAGGTGGCCTGGAGCAACGCCACCCCGGCCAGCGACAGCCCGACGGTGACCAGCACCTGCTCGATGGTGCGGGAGTACAGCGGGCGGATCAGCACCAGCTCGACCAGGATCGCCACCAGCGTGCCGGCGGCCACCCCGAAGGCGACCGCGAACACGAAGCCGAACCCGTCGCCGCCGGCACCGGGCAGATTGCCCGCCGCCCACCAGGTGCCGTACGCGCCGACGCCGAGGAACAGTCCGTGCGCGAAGTTGAGCACGTCGGCCAGGCCGAAGACGAGGGACAGGCCGGACGCGACGAGGAAGTACAGCGCCGCCAGGCCCAGCCCGGTCAACGTCAAGAGGATCACGGTGCCCATCAGTGGTTCACCTCCGCCGAGCCCACACCCAGCAGCGACTTGGTCAGCGCCGTCTCCAACAGCAGCTCCCGGGCGTCGCCGGTCCAGGCCACCTTTCCAGCGGCCAGCACCACCGCGTCGCGGGCCAGCCGGCGTACGACCGCCAGGTTCTGCTCGACGAGCAGCACCGGCACCGACTCCGCGACCCGTTCCAACACCTCGGCCACCTCGGTCACCACCTTCGGCGCCAACCCCTTGGTCGGCTCGTCGACCAGCAGCAGCCGGTTGTCGTTGAGCAGCACCCGCCCGATCGCGAGCATCTGCTGCTGCCCGCCCGAGAGCGAACCGGCCCGTTGGCGTCCGCGCCGGTCCAGCTCCGGAAAGAGCGCGAAGACCTTGTCGTACGCCGGGGTGGTGCCGCGCCGCTCGGCGAGCCGCAGGTTCTCCGCGACGGTGAGGCCGGCGAAGACGCAGCGGTCCTCGGGCACGTAGCCGAGACCGCCGCGGACCAGCCGGTGCGTGGGGCGGGCCAGCAGACTCTGCGCTCCCATCCGGATGGTGCCGCGGACCTCGCCGGCGGGCAGGGTGAGGCCGACGATCGCGCGCAGCGTGGTGGTCTTGCCGACCCCGTTGCGGCCGAGCAGGACGGTCACCCCGGTCGGGGCGACAGTGAAGGACACCCCCTGGAGGATGTGCAGCCCGGAGATCCGGACCGACAGGTCCTCCACGCTGAGGATCGGTTCCATCAGAGGGACTCCCCCAGGTAGGCCTCTTGCACGGTGGGGTTCGCCATCACCGTCTCCGGGGTGTCGCAGGCGAGCAGCGCGCCGTGGTGCATGACGGCGATCCGGTCGGCCAGTTCGAGGATCACGTCCATGTGGTGTTCGACCATCAGCACCGCCCGACCGCTGTCCCCGGTCAACGACTTGATGACGGCGACCAGCTCGGGCACGTCCTCGGCGCTGACGCCGGCCATCGGCTCGTCGAGCAGCATCACCCGCGGCTCACCTGCCAGCAGCAGAGCGATCTCCAGCTTGCGCTTCTCGCCGTGTGCCAGGGTGCCGGCCATCGCCGTACCCCGGTGGGCGAGGCCGACCCGGTCGAGCGCCGCGTCGGCGGCGGCGGCGACCTCCCGGTCGGCCGCCGCCCGCCGCCACAGCGCCATCGAGCCCCCGCGGTGCGCCTGCACGGCGAGCCGGACGTTCTCCCGCACGCTGAGCGAGCCGAAGACCGACGACGCCTGGAAGGTACGGCCCAGACCGAGGCGGGCCCGCCGGTGCGGCGCAAGCCCACCGATGTCCTGCCCGTCCAGGGTGATCCGACCCTCCGTGGCCCGGCGCAGGCCGGTGATCAGGTTGAACAGTGAGGTCTTGCCGGCGCCGTTCGGCCCGATCACGCCCAGGAACTCCCCGGGCGCCAGGTCGAGGTAGACGCTGTCGACGATGGCGACCTCACCGATCCGCCAGGTCAGACCGCGGGTGGCGAGCATGAATCAGCCCTTCATCGCCACGGCCGGCGGCGCGGTCTCGTCACCGGTGAGGCTCTTCTGCGCGGTCGCCGTGAAGGCGGTGCCGCTGCCGGTCAGCTTGGCCTGGAACATCGGCTGGAGCAGCGCGTGGTCGGCGGCCCGGATGGTCATCTTGCCCTTGACCCCGTCGAAGCTCCAGCCCTCCAGCGCGGTGACCATCTTGTCGACGTCGTCGCCGCCCTCCTGCACCGCGCGGACCACCATCTGGGCGGCGGCGAAGCCGTCCGGGTGGAACAGGTCGATGGTGTTCACCTTGGCCTTGAGCGCCTTGCTGGCCTCGGTGTCGGACGCACCGTCGAAGTAGTGCGACAGGAAGGAGATCTTCGCGCCGGCCGCCCCGAACGTCGGCCAGGAGGCCCGGATGTCCAGGCCGGTGACGACCGTGGTGGAGGAAAGCACACCCTGCTGGTCGAGCGTCTGCCACATCGCCGGGGCGGTCGTGCCGGCCCAGGCCACGAAGAGCAGGTCCGGCTTGGCGGCCTTGATCTGGCTGGCGAACGGCGTGAACTCGGTGGCACTGGCCGGCGCCCGGACGCTGCTCACGGTGGCGCCGGCACTACCGATGACCGCCTTGACGGCCGCCTCGTTGGCGTCGCCGAACGCGCCGTCCTGGGCGAAGACCACGACCTTCTTGCCGGCCGGGTCGCCGATGAACGACTTGGCGGTCACCACGTCCTGGTAGGACTGCCGGCCGGAGCGGAACGTGTACTTGTTCGCCCCGGTCACCGCGTCGGTAGCGGCCGGGCCGGAGATGAAGAGAACCTTGTTCTGCGCCGCGATCGGCGCGACCTGGAGCGCCACACCGGACGCGGTCGAGCCGGCAATGATCTTCGTACCCTTGCCGATCAGGTCCTTCGCGGCGGAGACCGCCTTGGCCGGGTCACCGGCGTCGTCGACCTCGGTCAGCTCGATCTTCCGGTCACCCACCTTGCCGGTGCCCTTGGTGGCGAAGTCCAACCCCGCCTTGAACCCCTCGACGTACTGCTTTCCGTAGCTGGCCAGGGCTCCCGACTGGGAGTACACCAGGCCAACCTTGACCGGGGCGGCGCTGTCGCCGCCGCCGGTGGCGGTGTCCTGCGGGCTACCACAGGCCGTTGCGGCGAGCGCCGCAGCCATCATCGTGGCGGCGGAGAGGAACGCCCGCCGCGTGTGCCGGACCGTCATCGCGACTCCAGGTGAGGACAGGATGCTGTGTTGTCGGCTCACGCTAGAAGTGACGTCACCCACGAGCTATGTGGCGGAAACACACAAGTAACAGGAAGGGGGTGGCCGGGGGTTACAGCGGACCGCACTACCATCCTCGACCCGGACCCCCCGATGGCCCGAAGCGCCACGGATGGATCGACAGGTGTGTCGCCCCGAGCCATCCGGGCTCAGCCGCACGGCCCGTCGTGGTCCGCCGGGCGCGGGCACCGCCGACGACCGGCCAGCAGGTGGTCACAGAAAACCCGATGTCGTACGCACTGAGCGTCCTCCTCCGACACCGTCGTCTCCGCCCGGTCCACGTCGGCGAGGAAACCCAGCGCTCGCGTGATCGCCCGAGCGAACCGCAGCGCCCCCGGCAGATCAGCGGCCACGACCGGCAGATGCACCACGAAGCGCTCCCTCGCACTACTCACGACCACCACCCTCGACTCGTCGACCTGGAGGGCGGCCCGGTGTGCGGGTAGGGGACGCCCACCGGACCGCCCGGCCCCACGCCCGCAGCCTTCGACGGCGGCGGTACGAACGCGGAGCCAACCAGTGGCCCAAACTCCGAGGTTTGCCGAACCAACCGGAGCCGGACATCCAGCAACCTACCCCAAATACTTGTGTAGGTCGACGGTTCGCGGCGGCGACATTGCAGCTTGTTGCAGATATTGGTGTAGGCCGGCATGATCGAGGAGCCGAACCAACCGGAGTCCTCACCATGCCCACAGCAGAAGCGCCCTATCGGCGCATCGCCAACGAGATCGCCGCGAAGATCAAGAGCGGCGAGCTGAAGCCGGGCGACAAGCTGCCCTCCACTCGGGAACTCGCCGAGAGCTACGCCGTCCACATGAACACCGCGTCGCGGGCGCTCTCACTGCTGCACGACCGTGAGCTGATTACCGGCCAGCCGGGGCGTGGCACCTACGTCGCCGAGCATCCCGGACGCTGACGCCCCGCCACCGTCCCCGCGCCCCCCGCGCCTCCTCGTCGTCGGCGCTCGCCACTTCCACAGTCGCCGACCGCCGTCAAAGGCGGGTCGAGCACGAGAAGATCCGCACAACTTCCCCGTTGTTGCTGCGTCCGCCAGCCCTGATGCAGCAACGTCCCCGTTGTTGCTGCATCAGGCCGCTTAGCCCTCGCAAGATCGTGCTCGATCGTTGATGTCAACGCTGTTGCGTTTGGCGATCGGGACTTGAGTCAAGGGCTTTGGAGACGCGAACGGGACTTCTGATAGATCAGCTTGTGTCGAGCAAG
>NZ_JBEXIA010000034.1:0-75886 GCF_040608335.1 Micromonospora sp. NPDC005194
CCAGGGTGAGCGCGGCGCCGGCCCAGATCGGCGAGGTGTAGCCGAGTCCGGCGGCGATGGTCACCCCGCCGATCCAGGCGCCCAACGCGTTGCCGAGGTTGAACGCGGCGATGTTCGCCCCGGACGCCAGGGTCGGCGCCTGGTGGGCGTAGCGCATGATCCGCATCTGCAGCGGCGGCACGGTGGCGAAGCCGAACCCACCCATCAGCACCAGCGCGACGATGGTCAGCACCGGGTTGGTTGCGGTCAGCGCGAAGCCGACGAGCACCACGGTGAGCACCGCCAGGACGGTGACCAGGGTGCGTGACAGTGACCTGTCCGCCGCCCGGCCGCCGAGCAGGTTGCCCGCGAAGAGCCCCACTCCGAAGAGGACGAGCAGCCACGGCACGGTGCTGGTGGCGAAGCCGCTGACCTCGGTGAGCGTGTAGGCGATGTAGGTGAACGCGCCGAACATCCCGCCGAAGCCCAGGACGGTGATCACCAGGGAGAGCCAGACCTGGGGGTGGGTGAAGGCCCGCAACTCGCCGCGCAGCCCGCCCGCCGGGCGGTCGGCGTCCGCGGTGTCGCCGGTGGGAATGAGCAGGGCCAGCCCGATCAGGGCGACCACCCCGATGGCGGTGATCGCCCAGAACGTCGACCGCCAGCCGAAGTGCTGCCCGAGGAAGGTGCCGAAGGGCACGCCGAGCACGTTCGCGATGGTCAGGCCGGCGAACATCATGGCGATGGCGCCCGCCCGGCGGGCCGGTGCGACCAGGCCGGCGGCGACCACCGCGCCGATGCCGAAGAACGCGCCGTGGCAGAGCGCGGCGACGATCCGACCGGCCATCATCACGGCGTAGTCGCCGGCGACGGCGGAGAGCAGGTTGCCGATGATGAAGAGCACCATCAGGCCGAGCAGCACCGGTTTGCGGGGCAGTCGGGTGACCGCCGCGGTGAGGGCGACCCCGCCGACGGCCACGCTGAGCGCGTAGCCGGAGATCAACCAGCCGGCCACCGGCTCGGTGACCGCGAAGTCCGCGGCCACCTCGGGCAGCAGCCCCATGATCACGAACTCGGTGAGTCCGATGCCGAAGGCGCCGATGGCCAGCGCGATCAGGCCGGGCGGCAGGGACTTGTGGCGTACGGACATCGTCTTCCCATCGGGAGGGGAACAGATATGCGGCGCGTGCAATTACACGCGCCGGCAAAGAAATACTTGCACGCGCTTGATATCGGCGCAAGCGTGGTAGCCTGGGGCCCCTTCAGATCACACCGAGGAGGCCGCCATGGGCATCGCCGACGACGCGGTCGAGATCCGCGCGCAGGGCTGGCGCACCCTCGCCGCCCTGCACGGGCTGATCGAGACGTCCCTGGAGCGGGCCCTGCAGGCCGGCCACGACCTCTCCGTCGTCGAATACACGGTGCTCGACGCGCTCTCCCGCCAGGACGGCTGGCACATGCGGATGAGCCAGCTCGCCCGCGCCGCCGCGCTCTCCGGTAGCGCCACCACCCGGCTGGTCACCCGCCTGGAGCAGCGAGGGCTGCTCACCCGGATCCTCTGCGCCGACGACCGGCGCGGCATCTACACCGAGCTGACCCCGGCCGGCTCCGAGCTGCTCGCCCAGACCCGACCGACCCACGACCGGGTGCTCACCGACGCGCTCGCCGAGGCGGAGGCCACCCCCGAGCTGGCGCCACTGGTCGACGCCCTGCACCGGCTGCCAGCCGCCCGCTGACCGCCCCGCCGGCCCGGGCGACGGCGGGCGTACGGTACCCGCAGCCCGCACCGGGACCGTCGCGCAAGGAGGCAGGCGATGCAGGACCGCACCCCTCGTCCCGAAGAGCTGGAGCCGATCGAGCGCGCCGACATCGACGAGCTGCGCTCCCTGCAACGCGAACGGCTGCGCTGGTCGTTGCGGCACGCGTACGACCACGTGCCGCACTACCGCCGGGCGTTCGACGCCGCCGGCGTGCACCCCGACGACTGCCGCGACCTCGCCGACCTGGCCCGCTTCCCGTTCACCGGCAAGGCGGAGCTGCGTGACAACTACCCGTTCGGCATGTTCGCCGTACCCCGGGAGCGGGTCGCCCGACTGCACGCCTCCTCCGGCACCACCGGTCGACCCACAGTGGTCGGCTACACCCGCGACGACCTGCGGACCTGGGCCCGGCTGATGGCCCGGTCCATCCGCGCCTCCGGCGGCCGTCCCGGCGACCGCGTGCACGTCGCGTACGGCTACGGGCTCTTCACCGGCGGTCTGGGCGCCCATTACGGGGCCGAGGAACTCGGCTGCACGGTCATCCCGGTCTCCGGCGGCATGACCGAACGGCAGGTGCTGCTGATCCGCGACTTCGAACCCGAGGTCATCATGGTCACGCCCAGCTACATGCTCGCCATCGTCGACGAGATGCAGCGCCAGGGCGTCGACCCCCGCACCACCTCGCTGCGGGTCGGCATCTTCGGCGCGGAGCCGTGGACCGAGGACATGCGCCGCGAGATGGAACAGCGGTTGGACATCCACGCGGTCGACATCTACGGGCTCTCCGAGGTGATGGGCCCCGGCGTGGCCACCGAGTGCGTCGAGACCAAGGACGGGCTGCACCTCTGGGAGGACCACTTCTACCCGGAGATCATCGACCCGGTCACCGGGGTAGTGCTGCCCGACGGTGAGCGGGGCGAGCTGGTGCTGACCTCGCTGACCAAGGAGGCGATGCCGGTGGTGCGCTACCGCACCCGGGACCTCACCCGGCTGCTCCCCGGCACCGCGCGGCCGATGCGCCGGATCGAGAAGATCACCGGCCGGACGGACGACATGATGATCGTTCGCGGGGTGAACGTCTTCCCCACGCAGATCGAGGAGCTGATCCTGCGCACGCCGCAGCTGTCGCCGCACTTCCAGTGCGTCCTCGACCGGCGCGGCCGGCTGGACACCCTGACCGTACGGGTGGAGCGGCGCGTCGGGGTGGCCGTGGACGCCGCCGAGCGGGCCGGCGCGGCGCTGGTCGAGCTGGTGAAGAACACCATCGGGGTGAGCGTCGCGGTGGCGGTGCTCGCCCCGGACTCGGTGGAACGGTCGATGGGTAAGATGCGCCGCATCGTCGACCAGCGCGACGGCGACTGACGGCGCGGCGGCGCGGGGTCAACGGGGCACCGCGCCCGGCGGTGTCGACATAGGATCCGCGAGATGCGCGTGCTGGTGGTCTCCGCCCCGCTCGTCGGGCACGTCTTTCCCCTGGTGCCGCTGGCCGTCGCGCTGCGCGACGCCGGCCACGACGTGCTGGTGGCCACCGGCGGTGGGGCGATGGCCGCCGCCGGCGCAGGTCTGGCCGTGCACGACGTCGCGCCCGGCTTCGACTTCGGCCGGATCGCGCTGCGGGTCCTTCCCCGCCATCCGCTGATC
Source organism: Micromonospora sp. NPDC005194 (assembly GCF_040608335.1). NCBI lineage: Bacteria > Bacillati > Actinomycetota > Actinomycetes > Micromonosporales > Micromonosporaceae > Micromonospora > Micromonospora sp. NPDC005194. The sequence continues at coordinate 3,381 of NZ_JBEXIA010000034.1, forward strand.
GCGCGCGCCGAACTGGCCGGCACCGCCGGCACCCGGGGCGCCGGGCTGCTCTTCGGCGCTCTCAACGACCAGCTCACCGACCCGGTCGTCACGCTGGCCACCGGGTGGCGACCGGATCTGGTGGTGTACGAGCCGTTCGCGGTCGCCGGCGCGGTGGCGGCGGCGCTGCTCGACGTGCCGGCCGTACGCCAGGAGAACACCCTCTTCGACGGCCGGGACCTGGTCGGCGCGACCACCGCCCGGCTCGGGGCCGCGCTGCGCCGGCACGGCCTCGTGGAGCTGCCGCCACCCGCCGCCGCCCTCGCCGTGGCCCCGCCCAGCGTGGCCGCCCAGGCCGGCTGGCCGATGCGCTACACGTCCTACGTGGGCGGTGGTGAGCTGCCGGCCTGGCTGCGCGAGCCGGGCGAGCGACAGCGGATCCTGGTCACCCGCAGCACCCTGACCGGCCCCGGCGACCGGGGCCCGATGCCCGCCGTGGTGGCCGCCGCGGCCCAGGTGGACGCCGAGATCGTGCTGGTCCGGCCCGACGAGCGCTCGGCCCGTTCGCTGCCCGGCAACGTCCGGGTGGTGGACTGGATCCCGCTCGACGAGGCGTTACCGGCGAGCGCGGCGCTGGTGCACCACGGCGGGGCGGGCAGCGTTTACGGCGCCCTCGCCGCCGGCCTGCCGCAACTGGCCACGGTGGGCCCGGGGGACCGGCGGCACAACGCCGAGCTGGTGGCCCGCCGGGGCGCCGGCCTCGCGCTGCGTCCGGCCGACATCACCGCGCAGACACTGACCCAACTGCTCACCGACGAGAGCCTGCGGACGGCCGCCGGGCAGGTCAGCCAGGAGATCGCCGCGATGCCACCGCCGACGGCCCTGGTGGCCCGGCTGACGGCGCTGGTCTGATCCCCGCCCCGCGTGCCACAGCCGCGCCCACGCCCGGCTGCGGCAGGATGGCCTGATGCGACACGTCGTGCTGTTCCACTCCGTGTACGGGCTGCGGCCGGCCGTTCGTGCCGCCGCCGACCGGTTGCGCGCCGCCGGGCACCAGGTCACCGCCCCCGATTTGTACGGCGTCCCGGCCGCCGACACCGTCGAGGAGGGCTTCGCGCTGCTCGACAAGATCGGCCACGAGGTGGTGCTCGACCGGGCCCGCGCGGCGCTGCGCGACCTGCCGCCGCAGACGGTCCTCGCCGGTTTCTCGATGGGCGCCGGCGTCGCCGGGGCGCTGCTCGCCGAGCGCCCCGACGCCGCCGGCCTGCTCCTGCTGCACGGCACCGGCGGCGCGCCGGACACGGCGCGGCCCGGGTTGCCGGTGCAGCTGCACGTCGCCGACCCGGACCCGTACGACGCGCCGGACGAGGTCGACGAGTGGCAGCGGGCGATGACCGACGCTGGCACCGACCTGACCGTGTTCCGCTATCCCGGCGCCGGACACCTGTTCACCGACCCCGACCTCGCCGAGTACGCCCCGGACGCCGCCGCGCAGGTCTGGCCCCGGGTGCTGGCCTTCCTCACCGCCGACTGAGCGCCGGCCGGGCCACCCGACGTTCAGCGGGTGGTGGCGCCGATGCGCGGGGGAGTGGAGAGAGAGACGATCGCCCGCGGTGGCGCGTCACCCCGCCCCAGCTCCTCGATCATCCGGCCGACGGAGACGACCTCGCCCCGGGCCGCCAGCAGCAGCGCGAGCACGGCGCGTTGGCGGGGGCCGTCGGACCCTCGACGGGGCGCTATCGTGGCGGCAATCATGATCCTCACGGGGGTGCGGGAATGACGACCACAGCCTTCGACGACCACGAGCGGTCGCGCTGGGCCGGGCGGGCGGCGGCGTACGACGGCAGTTTCGCGCTGCTGTGCGCCCATCCCGCCCCGGCACTGTTGGACGCCGCCCACGTCGATGCCGGAACCCGAATGCTCGACGTCGGCACCGGTTCCGGGACCGTCGCCGGGTTGGCGTGCGCGCGCGGCGCCAGTGTGGTGGCCGTCGACGCGGAGCCCAGCATGGTCGACCTGGCCCGCAGCCGGCTCCCGTCCGCCGACGAGGTTAGCCTCGCGGCTCTGCCCCATCTCCCGTTCGACTCCGGGCAGTTCGACGCGGCCGTGGCGAACTTCGTGATCAATCACGTGGGCGACCCGGTGGCCGCGATCACCGAACTCCGACGGGTCGTCCGGCCGGGCGGACGGATCGCGGCGACGATCTGGCCCCACCCGCCGCCCGAGGCGCAGAGCCTCTGGGGCGAGGTCTTCGACGCTGCCGGGGTCGACCGCCCGACCTCGATGCCGAGGGTGGACGCGGAGCGGGACTTTCCCCGTACCCCCGAGGGGTTCGCCGGGTTGCTCGACGCCCCCGGCCTCGCCGACGTGCGGTGCGAGACGATCACCTGGGCGCACCGCACCGACCCCGAGGCGTGGTGGAGCGGCCCGGCGAACGGCATCAGCGGGCCCGGCCTGCTGATGGAGACCCAGCCGCCGGCGGTGATCGCCCGCATTCGTGCCGCGTACGACGAGCTGACCGCCGCCTACCGCGACCCGGATGGCCTGCTCGCGCTGCCCACCGCCGCGCTGTTGGCCTCGGCGTCCGTGCCGTAGGACGACTCGGCTGTGCCCGCCCCGCCGGGGGGTGGGGCACGGCGTCGAGAATGGGCGGCATGGAGTTCCTGTGTTACCACCGCGACCGGCCCGACTCGGCGACGTTGCGCGACGAGTTGCTGGCCGAGCACTGGACCTACATGGACCGGTTCGCGGCGGAGATGATTGCGCGTGGCCCTACCCTGTCCGGCGACACGGCCACCGGCAGCGTGCACATCGTCGACGTGCCCGACCCGGGCGCCGCGCGGGCGTTCGCCTTCGACGAGCCGAACTACCAGGCCGGCGTGTACCGGGATGTGCTGCTGCGCCGGTGGCGCAACACGCTGGGCCGCACGATGTGGGACTTTCCCGGCGGTCGGACCGGCGGCAACCGGTATCTGGTGCTCGGCCTCGGCGCGGGGCCGGCCGTTGACCTGGCCGTGCCGCCCGACCGGGACGAGCTGATCGCGTACGGGCCGCTGCTGTCCGACGACGGCGACACCTGGCTCGGCACCGCCGCGCTGGTTCGGGCGCCGACCCCGGACGCGGCGCGCGCCATCCTGACCGTGGAGCGGTACGCCGACGTCGAGGTGCACCACTGGCAGTTCGGCGGGCGACCGGTCTGACCCTCAGGCGGCGGCCAGGCCGTTCGGCCAGTGGATCAACGGGGGGCGAGGTGCGGCGCGCACGACCCTGGCCGGTGGGCCGACGCCGGCGGGTCCGCCGCGTTCGGGTGGCCCCGGCACGGTAGGCACCGCACGGATCGTCGCCGGGGCCCGGACCACGTCCGCAAGCCAGTGCCCGCCCGTGTTGGTCGGCGTCGCGGACGCTCGGGTCGGAGGCACGTCACTGGCGGACGCGACGGCGCGCAGGCGGCGGGCACCCGCCGGGCGGATGGCCCCGCGACTCGGCGCGGCCGGTGCGGTGGCCATCGTCGCCGTCGGGAGACGTCGGCGCGGCGGTTCGGTGCGGCGCGATGAGACCGTCGGGGCCACCACCGCGAAGACGGCGCCGAGGCGGCCAGCCCGGGAGCGAACGGCGTCGAGACGCGCCATGTCGGCTGGGCGGTCCGCGACAGGGTGATCTGCGGCGGAACGGTCCGCGGCGCGACGGACCGAGGTGGGGTCGAGGGCGTCCGGGCGGACGGTGTCGAGGCGCGGTGCTTCGGCGGCACGGCGGCCGAAGACGGCCCGCAACGCGCGGGGCAACCGCTCGGCGGCGACCTGGCGCAGCGCGGGCGCGGCGAACACGTACCCCCCGGCGCGCCGGGGGAGCAGCAGCCCGGCCGCGACCAGCCCGCGTAGGGCCGATGCGGACTGGCCAGGCGCCCAACCGAGGGCCCGGTCGACCGCAGTGCCGGAGACCGGACCGCCGGTGGTGGCAGCGGCCATCAGCACCGCCCGTCGTTCACCGTCGAGGTGGTCCAGCTCCGCGCCGACGGCCCGGCGGACCGCGTCGGGCAGCGGGAGCGTCACCCGGTCGGCGCCGTCCACGATTGACCGCACGTACGCCGCCGCGTGGCCGGGACGGCCCGCCACCAGTGGCAGCAGCCGGTCGGCCAGGGTCACCGGTTGCCCCGCCCGGGTGAGCAGGTGGCGCAGCAGCCGCCCGGACTGCACCGTGGCCAGGGGACGGATCGGCACGCGGCGGGCCGGGCCGGGTCGGGTGTCGGCCCACTGCGGCTGATGCACGGTGAGCACCGCCAGCGGCAGCCCGCGTGCCGCCGCCGCGGTGAACAGCGCGTGCAGGAAGTGACTCACGACGGGCGCGGCACGGTCCACGTCGTCCACGGCGACGACCAGCGGTCGGTGGGCGGCCAGGCGCAGCAGCACGTCCCGGCAGACCGCCGCGGCGGCCAGCGCCTCGGCCGAACCGTCCGGGGTGGTCAGCAGCGATTGCAGCGCCACCACCGCCGCCGCGACCCGGTCCGGCGGGTACAGCGGTGTCAGAGCGTCGGTCAGGCGGTCGCGGACCGCCGCCGGGCCGTCGCCGTGGCGGATGCCGGCGACGCCGCGGACCAGCTCGGCGACCGGCGCGAGCACCTGGTCGGGGTACGGCGGGCAGCCCACCACGCACCAGCGCACCGGCATCCCGTCCACCGTGCGCAGCGCGCGGGCCAGCTCGTGCAGCAGTCGGCTGCGGCCGCTGCCGCTCGGGCCGACCAGGGACACCCAGCGCGGTTCGCGCTCGTGCAGCGCCCGGGTCACCTGGTCGGTGATGCTTGCCAGTTCGCGACGTCGCCCGATCAGCGGGCCGTCGTGTCGGTCGGCGCCCGGTCGCGCCAGGCCGGCGGCATGCCACACCGGCATCGGCGGTACCCGGCCGGCGACCGGCACCGGCGCCAGTTGACGCTGCACGATGAGACCGGCGGTGGCCCGCGCCGTGGCGGCGCACAGCGCGACGGCGCCGGGTGCGGCGTACTCCTGCAGGCGGGCCGCGGTGGTGATCACCGCGCCGCTGGCCACGCCGTGGCCGCCGCTGACCGCGTCGCCCAGGTCGACCACCGCCTCGCCGGTGGCGACCCCGACGCGCACCCGCAGGGTGATGTCGCCGAGGATCGGCCGGCGATCCAGCGCGGCCTGGATCTCCAGCCCCGCCCGCACCGCCCGGTACGCGTCGAAGCCGTCGGAGTGTCGCGCCCCGAACAGCGCCATCACCGCGTCGCCGACGTACTTCTCGACCACGCCGTGCCAGCGGCGCAGCACGGAGGCGACCGTGTCGAAGTACGCCCGTTGCAGCGCGCGGACGTCCTCCGGGTCGAGCCGGTCGACAAGTGCGGTGGAGCCGACGATGTCGGCGAACAGCACGGTGACCGTCCGTCTCTCCTCGGCCACCGGCCAGTGTGGGCGGTCGGTCCGCTGCGTGTCGGCGACGATAGTGATCATGGGTGCGCACCGGTCCTTCCCCCGCTGATGGCTGACGACCCTCGGAGATTGGCATTCCTGGGCTGACGGGGGATCGGCAGAACGACGTATGTCGGCCACCCGCAACCTTTAGTCGCAATGTCGACGCGAGGAGTACCACAAGCGGCAGATGGCCGTAGAACGGTACGGGGGCGTGTGATTAGGCTGCGTCCCATGGCCAGCGATGTGGACACCGCACCGCTCGTGGGCCGGGCCGAGCTGGTGCAGACGGTTCGGTCGGCGCTGCTTGGTGACGTGGCACAGGGGCAGACGGCCGCCGTCTTCCTCACCGGTGAGAGCGGTGTGGGCAAGACCCGCCTCCTCGGTGAGATCGGTGCCCGATTGCGCGACCAGGGCGCATTGGTGCTGACCGGCAGTTGCCTGGACATCGGCGACGCCTCGCCGCTGCACCCGTTGCTGCAGGCGCTGCGGCGTTTCGACGGGGACCTGTCCGCGGCGCAGGCGCGCACCTCCTCGGCGGTGCGCGGGCTGTTGCAGATGTTCGCCGACGAGACGGGCGGCCCGGACGGCGCGGGCGCCCTGCTGGAACGCGTCTCCAGGGGCCTGCACCTGATCGCCGAGGGGCGACCGCTGGTGCTGATCCTGGACGACCTCCAGTGGGTCGACCGCAGCACCCGCCAGCTCCTGCTCTATCTGCTGGCCGGTCTCGGTGACCTCCAGCTCTCGGTGCTGGCCGCGGTGCGGGCCGAATCGTTGCAGGGCGCGCACCCGCTGCGCCGGGTGCTCACCGAGCTGCGCCGGCTGCGGACGGTCCGGGTGCTCGACCTGTCCCCGCTGGACCGCGCCGGCACCGAGCAGCTCGCCGCCGCGGTGGTCGGCCGGGCGCTTCCGCCCGACGCGGCCGAGCAGGTGTGGCAGCGCAGCGGCGGCAACCCGTTCGTCATCGAGGAGTTGGCCCGCGACCTGCGCGACGGGCGGGACGGGCTGTCCGAGACGCTGCGCGAGATCTTCCTCGACCGGGTCGACGCGCTGCCGCAGCACGCGCACGCCGTGGTGCACGCGGTGGCGGCGGGCGTCGAGCCCGTGCAGCACTGGCTGCTGGCCGAGGTGTTGCGGCTGCCCGAGGACGAGCTGATCGACGCCGCACGCGCCGCGGTCGCGCACCGGCTGCTGGTCGGTGCCGACGACGGCTACCGGCTGCGGCACCGCCTCGTCGCCGAGGTGCTGGCGCACGAGCTGCTGCCGGCCGAACGCTCCGGGCTGCACCGCCGCTACGCCGAGGCGCTGACCGCGGCGCCGGGCGAACTGCACCAGGCCCGGCTGGCGCATCACTGGCGGCTGGCCGGCGAGCCGGCGCGGGCGTTGCCGGCGGCGGTGGCCGCCGCGCAGGAGGCCGAGCGGCTGCACGGTTACGCCGAGGCGCACCGCCACTGGACGGCGGCGTTGCACCTGGCCGGCGACTCCGGCTCGCTGGAGGTGGACCGGATCGAGCTGCTCGGCAACGCCGCCGAGGCGGCCCACCACTGTGGGGAGCACGCCCGCGCGTTGGCCCTGCTGGAGGAGTTGGCCGCGCTGCGAGGCGGTGGGCCGAGCTGCGCGCTGCACATTCGCCGGGCTCGCTACCTGGCTGCCGCGGGGCGCTCGGCGCTCGCCGAGGAGGAGTACGAGCGGGCGCTGGAGGCGGCGGACTGCTCGCCGCGGGACCGGGCCGCCGCCGCCGCGCGGCTGGCCGAGCTGTTGCTGCACCTCGGCCGCTACGCCGACGCCGGCGAGCGGGCACGGGAGGCGCTGGCGCTGGCCGAGAACGCGGAGGATTCCGCCACCGAGGTCGTGCTGGCCAGCTCGGCGCTGGGCTTCAGCGACGCCTTTCTGGAAGACCCGGACGCCGGTCTGGCGGTCATGCGCGACGCCCTCGACACCGCCGAGCGCGCTGGCCAGCCCGAGGACGTGGCCTGCGCCTACCTGCACCTGGCGGAGCTGCTGACCGGGCCGCTGAACATCCTCGAAGAGGGCGTGGTCGTGGCACGGCGGGGCGCGGAGCGGGTGGCCGAGCTGGGGCTGGGCCGCACCTGGGGCACCCGGCTGCTGGCCATCGCCATCAACGGGCTGTTCCGGGTGGGCCAGTGGGCCGAGGCGGAGAAGGTGGTCGCCGTGGCCCTGCGGCACCGACCGTCCGGCGCGGACGCCGTCGAGTTGCTGCTCGCCCGCTGCCGGCTCTCGGTGGGCTACGGCGACATTGAGGCCGCCGGTCGGGACCTCGACGCGGTGGCGACCCTGCTCGCCGGCGGTGGAGCGCGCCACGTCATCCCGCTGCTCACCCTGCGATCCGGGTTGGCGATGTGGGAGGGTCGGCACGACGTGGCGCGGCTGGCGGTCCAGCGCGGCCTCACCGAGAGCCGCTCCGACGACGTGATGATCCTGTCCGCCCTGGTCTGGCACGGGCTGCGCGCCGAGGCGGAGGCGCACTCCAGCCGCACCGTGGACGTGGACCCGACGGCCGTACGCCGGCTGCGGGACGTCGCCGACCGGATGGCCCGCAAGAGCGCCGGAGCGGCCCGACCGGTGCGCTCGGTGGTGGAGGGCTTCCTGGCCCTGTGCGCCGCCGAGGTGAGCCGCCTCAACGGCAGCGACCCCGAGCTGTGGGCCACCTCGGTCGCCGAGTGGGACCGGCGTAACCACCCCTATCCGGCGGCGTACTCCCGCCTGCGGCAGGCGGAGGCTCTGCTGGCCCGGCGCAGTCGGGTGGCCACCGCGGGCAAGCTCCTGCGGGAGGCGTACGGAGTGGCGCAGGGGTTGGGCGCGGTGCCGTTGACCTCGGAGATCCGGGAGTTGGCGGGGCGGGCCCGGGTGTCGCTGCAGGAGCGCGTCGCCGACGGCGCGCGCGCCGCCGCGTCGGCCGAGCCGGTCGGCGACGAGTTGGCTGCTCTCACCGCGCGCGAGCGGGAGGTGCTCGCGCTCGTCGCCGAGGGGTTGACCAACAAGGAGATCGGGCAGCGGCTGTTCATCAGCGAGCGGACCATCGGTGTGCACGTGTCGCACATCTTCGACAAACTCCAGGTCCGCACCCGCGTCCAGGCCAGCGCGATCATGCTGCGCAACTCCCGCGGCTGACGGCACCGGTACGTATCCCGGCGCGTGTGCGCGCCGGGATACGTCGTTCTACTGATCCCGGCGGCGGCCCTCGGCTGAGAGGCTGAGCCCCGTCGACGGCGTCGCGGGGGCGTCACGACCACAATGGAGGAGAGATGACCGAACCCGTCTGGGGGCCCGTGCACCGGGACATCGTCGACCTGCTGGCCGACCATCCGGCGGACGTGCCAGCGGTGGTCGATCACCTCACCAAGCTCCAGGACATGCTGGTGCGGCTGCCGCCGCTGGAGGCGAGCTGCCCGCTCGCCGACTTCAACAAGCTCTACCTGACGATCACCAGCAGCGTGCTGGACGGTCTGTACGACGACCGTTTCGTCGACCCGGTGTTCCTCTCCCGGCTGGATGTCGAGTTCGCGGCCCGCTACTTCGACGCCCTGCGGCTGTGGACCGACTCCAGCCCCGGCACGCCGAAGGCGTGGTCGTGTCTGTTCTCGCGGATGCGCGGGCCGGACGCTCGCCCGTTGCCGTCGGCGGCGGCAGGTGTGAACGCGCACATCAACTTCGATCTGCCGTTCGCGTTGGTGACGACGTTCGACCACCTGGAGTCGGAGCCGGTCGACGGCACCGACCAGCACCACGACTACCTGGAGATCAACAACATCTTCGCGGACAAGATCCCCGGCCTGCGCCGAGGCTATCTGGAGCGGTGGCAGCTGCTCATCGACATGCTCAACGGCGACATCGACGACTGGTACCAGGGGGAACTGGTCGAGTACACCCGCGATGTCGCCTGGCGCAACGCGCAGAAGATCTGGCGGTGCCGGCACGATCCGGACGCCCGCGAGTGTGAGCGCACGCGGTTGGACGACAACGCCGCGGCGCTCGGCCGGTTGCTGCTCTCGCCCCTCGGGGCGTTCCTGCAGTAGCCGGGACGGGGGGTCCCCGCGCTCCGCCCGTGGGGGCGGCGGAGCGCGGGGGCGCGTCCGCCCCACCAGCTCCACCACCCGCGGGTCGACCGGTGTTCACCGGCGGCGGCGGGGAGTCAGCCGGTCGGCTCGGGGGGTGTCGACCGTCTGCCGTCGTCGGCCGGCCCGGGGGTTGCCGGCCGGCGGCGGGGGAGCGGGTGCGGGCCGGGCTCGCTGTGCCGGTCGGCGGTGACGGGACGGGCCGCCGGCCGGCCCAGCGGCCACGCGGGGGTACGGGCCACCGCACGGTGGTGGGGGGCCGGACCGGCCGCGGTGTGCTCGGTCGTCAACGGGGCACCGGCCGGGGGTGTCGGTCGGCTCGTACGGGGTACGCCCGCGCCATGACCGTCCTGGCCCGGCGTCGGCCCGCCGCCCGACCCCGCCCCGCGCGGCCCGGTCCGCTGCGGCCGGGCGGCCCGGTACCGCGACCCGCCGCCCGTCCCGGTGCGCGATGACCGCCGCTTTGGCCCGGTTTCCGTTCCGCTTCGACCCGGCGTTCCGTCCGCCGTTGGCGCTGCTGGGTGTGCGGCCGGCGACGGCCTGGGTCGCCGTCACCGACCAGGACCTCCTGATCCGGTACGGGCCGTGGCGGCTGCGCACCGGCCGGGACAACGTGCTCGGCGCCGAGGTGGGCGGCCCGTACCGCTGGTGGCGGGTGATCGGCCCGCACCTGTCGTTGGTCGACGGCGGCGTGAGCTTCGGCAGCAGCACGGCGGGCGGGGTCTGCCTGCGCTTCGGCGTACCGGTGCCGGCTCTGGCGCCCGGCGGCTGGCCCCGGCATCCGGCGGCCACGGTCACCGTTGCCGACCCGCCGGCCCTCGCTCGGCTGCTCGCCGGATGAGGACCTGCCCTGAGCAGGCCATCCGCGTACCCGGTTCCGCCGGTCGGACCGCCGGGCACCACCTACCGTCGGATCAGGACCTGCGAGGGTGGGACGGGCGATGGCTGACGAGCACCGGGCGAGACCGCGACGCTGGAACGGACGACGCCATACGCCGACGGGACCGGACCCGGCCCTGCGCGCCGCCCGCGACCCGGCCCGCCCGCACTCCGGCGGCCGGCGGGGTGTCGTGGTGCCCGAGCGGGTCGACAGTCCGGCCCGGTCGGCGCCGCCGGCCAGCCCGCTGCGCCGGTGGCTCTTCCAGCACCAGGTGCAGCCGCCCGGCCCGGAGGCCGAAGAGGGGCAGAGCCGCCGGCACCCCTGGTGGCAGGTGATGTGCCTGACCGGCGTGGACTACTTCTCCACCCTGTCCTACCTGCCGGGCATCGCGGCGGTGGCCGCTGGTGCGCTGTCCCCGCTGGCGACCATGCTGATCGTCGCGCTGACCCTGTTCGGCATGCTGCCCATGTACCGCCGGGTGGCCCAGGAGAGCCCGCACGGGCAGGGCTCGGTCGCGATGCTGGAACGGCTGCTGCCGTTCTGGCGGGGCAAGATCTTCGTGCTCGTGCTGCTCGGGTTCGTGGCCACCTCGTGGATCATCACGATCACCCTGTCCTCGGCCGACGCCACCGTGCACCTGCTGGAGAACCCGTACCTGCCGGACGCCCTGCACGGCCCGGCGGTGCCGGTGCTGGTCACCATGGCGCTGCTGCTCGTCCTCGGCGGCGTGTTCCTGCTCGGCTTCCGCGAGGCCGTCGTGGTGGCCATCCCGCTGGTGGCGGTCTTCCTCGTCCTCAACGCGGTGATCGTGGTGGTCGCGGTGACCCGGATCGTCGAGGACCCCGCCATCGTGTCGGACTGGACCACCGCGCTGACCGCGGGCGGCGGGGCGGGCCACGTCCTGATCACGGCCGTGCTGGCGTTCCCGCTGCTGGTGCTGGGGCTGTCCGGCTTCGAGACCGGCGTCAGCATGATGCCGCTGGTGTCGGCCGACGGCCCGGACCCGGCGGCCAGGCTGGCCGCCCGGATCCGCAACACCCGCCGGCTGCTCACCACCGCCGCGCTGATCATGTCGGTGTACCTGATCTCGACGACCTTCGTGACCACCGCGCTCATTCCCGCCGCCGAGTTCCGCCCGGGCGGCCCCGCGAACGGTCGGGCGCTGGCCTTCCTGGCGCACACCTATCTCGGCGAGGGTTTCGGCACCGTCTACGACGTGAGCAGCGTGCTCATCCTCTGGTTCGCCGGCGCTTCGGCCATGGCCGGCCTGATCAACATCGTGCCCCGCTACCTGCCCTCGTACGGCATGGCCCCGGAATGGGCGCGCGCGGTACGCCCGGTGGTGATCGTCTACACCGTGGTCAGCGTCGCCATCACGATCGCCTTCCGGGCCGACGTCAACGCCCAGGCCGGGGCGTACGCTACCGGCATCCTGGCGATGATGGTCTCCGGCGCGGTGGCGGTGACCATCTCCGCGGTCCGGCACCGCCAGCGCGCCGCCGGCATCGGCTTCACGGTGCTGACCCTGGTGCTGCTGTACGCGCTGTTGGAGAACGTCGTCGAGCAACCGGACGGGATCACCATCTCGGCGCTGTTCATCCTGGGCATCATCGTGGTGTCGCTGATCTCCCGCGTCACCCGGACGACGGAGCTGCGCGCCGAGCGGATCGAGTTCGACGAGCCGGCCCGCCGGTTCGTCGCCGATTCGCTGGCTCATGACGGGCAGTTGCACCTCATCGCCAACAAGCGGCAGAGCGGCTCGGCGAAGGAGTACACGATCAAGGAGCGGGCGCAGCGGAGCATCAACCCGGTGCCCGGGGCCGCCGACGTGCTGTTCCTGGAGATCGACGTGGTGGATCCGTCGGGGTTCAGCCAGGTGCTGCGGGTGCACGGCGTCGAGGTGGCCGGCTTCCGGGTGCTGCGGGCCAGCAGCCCGGCCGCGCCGAACGCGATCGCCGCGATCCTGCTGGCGCTGCGCGACGCCACCGGGGTACGCCCGCACGCGCACTTCGAGTGGTCGGAGGGCAGCCCGATCGCGCATCTGCTGCGCTACCTGATCCTCGGCCAGGGGGACACCCCGCCGGTGGTACGGGAGATCATTCGCCGTATCGAGCCCGACCCGCTGCGTCGGCCCGGCATCCACGTCGGCGGGTGAGCGCGCGCACCGTCTGGTGCCGTTGAAGATGAATGGCAGCACTGTTCACGTTTCACACCTTCCTGTCCGTATTGGCTCGGGACCGACAAACGCCGCCCACGCCTCCGAACCAGCCTCCTAGGACGCGCTGCGCGGTGTGACGGTGCCCGCGGCGGGCACCGTGCCCCTCAACCCCGGGCGGCAAACGGCCCGCGCCCTGGACGGGCGCGGGCCGGTGGACCGTGTTCGTCCTACTTGGACGGCTCGGGCAGCTTGCAGTCGACCTTGGGGTTGGCCCCGATGTAGTTCAGCGGTCCGGCCACGATCGTGACCAGGATCGTGCCGGCCTCGGCGCAGTTGGTGTCGTCGCCGCTGTAGTAGCCCCGCTGGCCGCCGGCGATGGCGCCGATCACCAGCCAGATCACGACGATGACTCCGAGTATCGAGGTGCCGCGCATCGCTGCCTCCTGAAGGAATGTGGTGGATCTGAGGTGCAGGCGTTGTACCCAATCGGGTCGCGCGGCTAACGGTGGGCGTCCGGCCCCTACGCCGGATCCTCCGTCCGGCCGATGCCGTCCGCCGTCGGTACCGCGTCGGCATCGGCCGCCCGCATCGCGTCCCGACGGTCGGCTATCGGATCGCCGACCGACCCGGCCGCGGTACGGGCGACCGGACGTAGAACTGCCTCACGGCCCCGCCGAGGAGGACCCATGAACGCGCCGACCCCATTTCTGTCCATCGACCGCCCCGAGGACGTAGCGGTCGCGGCCCGCGCGCTCGCCGGCGGCGCGGTCGTCGCGGTGGCGTTCGCCAACTTCTACGCGATCGTCACCCGGCCGGACGCGACCACCGTCCGCCGGGTCAACCTGGCCAAGGGCCGCCCGGTTCACCAGGTCGGCAGCATCACCACCGCCATCGGACGGGTCCCGGGAATGTTCGACTGGTCCCGGATCTCGCCCCGGTTGCCGATCGGCCGGGTGCGGGCGCTGATGGACGCCCTCTACGGCGCCGGGCCGTTCGGATTCCGGGGCCCCGCCGCCGACCGGCTGCCCGAACACCTCACCCAGCTCGACCACGGCCTGCGTACCACCCAGGTCATCGCTCCCGGTCTGACCTGCCCGTCCAACACGTTCTTCGAGCGGGCGCTCGCCGAGACCGGCACCGATCACCTCTACATCACGTCGGCGAACCGGTCCCGACACCACACCGGGATGGTCGAGGAGCCGGCGCACTGGAAGGCCGGCGCGCTCGCCGCCGACTTCGCCCACCTCGACGACCTGGTGGTGCTCGCCCACCCGGACGAGGCGGCCGCTCGCGCCGCCTACCCCGGCTACCTCACCACCTCGGTGACCCTGCTCTCCTTCCACGCGCCGGAGTGCGAGCTGGAGGAGCCGCCGGTACTGACCGTGGACCGGCACGGTTCGCTGCACCTGGACGACGTACGCCGGGCCGCCGCTCCGCTGGGCCTTCAGGTGCGCCTCGGCAGCACCGCCGGGCGACGGTTGCAGGTCCGGGGGTACGCGGAAGCGCTGGTGTGAGCCACCACCGGATCGGCCTGCCGGTGCTGGCCGGTGCGGGGAGTCAGTGCGGCGGGGCGGGGGACTCCGGCGGTTTGCCGCGACTGCGGCGATAGTCGGCGTACGCGACGCCGGCCAACACCAGCAGGGCGCCGAGGGAGGCGCACAGCGGCGGCAGGTACATCGCCGCCGGCGCGATCGTCAGCAGCGCCAGGAGGCCGCCGGCCCGCGACGGCGACACCCGGCTGAACACCTCGTACTCGAATGAGGACCGGCCGACCAGGAACAGCGCCGGGCCGCCGAGGATCACCGCCACCCAGGCCGGCGGCGTACGGCCGGGGTCGTCGTGCAGCACCAGGTCGAACCCGGAGGCCGTGACCACCACTCCGGAGATCATCAGCAGGTGGGTGTACGGCGCGGTGAACAGGAACTTGCCCGGCGCCCCGGACATCTTGATCGCCGTCGGCAGCAGCTGGCCGGACTTGTGGACGTAGATCCGCCAGAGCAGCAGGGTGGTCGCGAACGCCACGGCGAACGACGCGATGTTCTGCGCCGCGGAGTGGGCCAGGTTGAACATGGTGCCGATCGTCAGGATGGCGTCGCCGAGGGCGATGATGAAGAACTGCTGGTACCGCTCGGAGAGGTGCTCGGCCGTGACGTTGCGCTGCGGCTCCGGCACCACCCCCAACCCGGGCACCGGGTACGCGAGCCGGAAGCCGCCGTAGTCGATGGCGAGCGCGATGGCCCAGCACGCCAGCCGGGCGTCGCCGCTGACGAACCCGCCGATGATCCAGGGGATCGCCGACACGGCGAACCAGACGAAGATGCGCACGGCCCTGCGCTGGGTCTGCGGTTCCCGGCGCACGGCCGGCACCAGGAACAGCCCGCGCCCGAGGTGGATGGCCACGTACGTGGCGGCGAAGACGATTCCCCGTGCGCCGAACGCCTCCGGGATCGCGGTGGTCATCAACAGGGCGCCGAACATCACGGCGCTGATCAGCAGCTTGATCTCGGTGCGGTCCGGGTCGTACAGGTCGGTGACGAGGGTGGTGATCGCCCACGTCCACCAGACGGCGGCCAGCAGGATCAACGACTGACCGGCCCGATGCCAGTCGAGCTGGTTGACCATGCCCCGCGAGATGAGGGCGAGCGCGACCACGTACACCAGGTCGAAGAAGAGTTCGAGCAGCGTCACCCGGCGGGGGGCATCCGGGTCGCGCACCGGCGGTCGGCTCTTGCGGTCCCCGGGCTCCGGCGCGGAGAGGTGCACGATTGCTCCTGCGGTGCCGGTGGACGCGGCGAGCCATCCGGCCCACCTCGACCGACGCTAGCCAGCGGTCGGACGCGCCACTCCGGATTCGTCTGGTCGTCCCCCGACCGGGGAGGCGGTTGATCGACTCGGCTTTCCTGAGGCCGGGGTGTCCGGGCGGGTGGATGGCCCGGTTTTCGGGACATCGGGTCGATCACGGCCCCGGCTCTCGGCCCCCGGCTGCTCCGCCACAACGACGGAACCCCCGGGCCGACCGTCGGGAAGACGGGCGCCCGGGGGTTCGCTGTCGGCTCTCAGCCCTGGCTGCCACCCGGCAACACCGCGGTCGCCTGGTCACCGGCACCGGCCAGCACCCGCGCCTGCTGGGGCCAGGTGGCCAACGCGGGTGCCGCACGTAGACCGGCGGTCCGGATCAGGTCGCGCAGCGCCGGCTCGTCCAGCTCGCCGAGCTGGCGGTAGGTGCGTACGCCGGCCGCCTGCAACGCGGCCGCCATCTTCGGCCCGACCCCCTGGATCCGGCGGAAGTCGTCCGCCGGGCCCGTCGGTTCGGTGTCCGCCTGCGTCGGCGTGGTCTCGGCCATCCGGACCGGCGGGGCGGCCCGCACCGGCTCGGCGTCCTCGACGTCCGCCGAGGTCGCGCCCGCCGCAACCGCCGGCGTCGCCTCGGCCGGGGTGACCTCGGCGTCCGTGGTCTCGGCCTGCGTGACCTCGGCCTCGGTGGTCTCGGCCGGGCTGGTCTCCGCCGGGCTGGTCTCGGCCGGGATGGCCTCGGCCTCGGTGGTCTCGGCCGGGTTGGTCTCCGCCTGCGCGACCTCCGCCGGGGTTGCCTCGGCGTGGGACGCCTCGGACGGCAGGGTGTCGATGCTGTCGTCCATCGGCTGCCGCGGGGCGATCACCGTCGCCGGGGCGGGCTGCTCGTCGACCGCGACCGGCTCCGGTTCCGCCGCGACCGCGGGCGGTTCGTCGACCGCGTCGGTCCGCTCGGTGGCGGGGACGGGCGGCGGGGCGTCGGTGAGGGCCATGTCGCCCGTGTCGACGGCGTCCGGGGCGGAGTCGTCCCGCGTGGTCACCGCAGCCGGTGCGCTGACCGTGTCCACCGGGGTCGGCTCCTCGGTGACCGCGGCCGGGGGGGCGTCCACGGCCGCCGCCGGGGAGGCCTCGTCGGTGGCGGCCGGCGGCACCGGAGCGTCGATCACGGCCAGGCCGGCGACGGGGTCACCGTCCACGATCGACTGACCCTGCCCGCTGGCCCGCGTGTCCTGCCGGCCGCGCAGCAACCATCCGGCGGCCAGGCCCAGCAACAACGCCAGTACCACTATCAGCGAGTGTCCGATAGACCACTCCACGGCGAACCTCCCTCTCATTTCATCGAAAAAGTCACGAGAAAAACTCGCCGCAGCTTTGCACACGTGCTTTGCCGATGACAGAGAGGACCGGTCGTCGGCACGATGGTCGGGACGGTCACCTCGGGTGGTGCCTGACGGGTGACGCAGCGTCGCAGCCACGGCAGGACGGAACCGGCGGGCCCCGTGCGCCGTTCGACGGCGTTCCGCGCGACGACCAGGGCCGGGCCCCGGGGTGACCGCCGCACACGCAGCGACCCGGGTCGGCGCCGTGTCGCCGTGCCCGGGTCGGTGGTGCCGCGCTCAGTCCTCGTCGCCCTCGTAGGTGTGGAAGTCGTCGACGAAGCGGCACCGCAGCGGGGGCACCCGACTGGTCACTCCGAAGTAGCCGCGCGCGCCGAGCAACGCGAGTTGTCCCACCACGCCGAAGATCAGCGAGATGCCCTTGCGGACCCGCTCGGGTACGAGGTCGCGGGTCTGCGCGGTCAGCGGAATGCGGGTGGCGATGTTGATGATGCCGGCGTCGCGGGTGACCGCGTGTGGCAGGTACTGGTGGCGTACCGCCGAGTGTGTGCCATCCGCCGCCACCAGCAGGTCGCCGGTGGCGCTGGTCCCGTCGGCGAAGTACGCGGTGACCGTGCCGTCGTCGTGCTGCTCGTACCGGACGAAGGTCTTGTCGAAACGCACCACGTCGCCCAGGTCGGTCAGCAACACCTGGCGCAGCACCATCCGGGCCACCGAGTGTTCGGTGCGCACCGGGTCGACGGCCGGCCGCAACTCGCACGAGGCGGTCTGGCGCAGCCGTTGGGTGACGACGTTGAAGTAGCTCGGCGGCCGGGCGCAGGTGGCCAGGAACGTGGCGACAGCTTCGGCGGCAGGCACTCGCGCAGCGCCCGGCTGCCGGTGGGGCCGATGCCCACCCGGTAACCGAGCAGCCCTTCGGCGCTGTGGTGGTGCCGTTCGTAGACGGCGACGCTGATCCCGGCGCGACGCAGCCCGTGCGCGAGGCGCAGCCCGCCGGTGCCGGCGCCGATGATCAGGACGTGCGGCGGGGCGCTGGACCTGTCAGCCGGCCGGGTGGGGCGCCGCCACGTCGGCCGCGTCCCAGCGGTAGAAGCAGTCGGCGATGGCGTCCTGGGGGGAGCGCCAGGTCGACAGGTACGGCGAGGTGTGGGCGGCGAGTCGCTCGTTGACCTGCTGGAAGAGCGGGTGGTTGCGGGCGGCGGCGAGGGCGCCCGGGTCGACGTCCGAGGTCTCGATGAGGTGCACGAACACGTCGTGCAGGCAGTACAGGGACCGGTGCGTGACGCCGGTCAGACCGGGCAGTTCGGTGGCGTCGGACTCGGCGAAGATCTGGGCGACCCGCTCCTCCGCGCCCGGGATGATCCGGTTGACGATCAGTAGACGACTCATAGGAACCCTTCCGCCGGTGGCCGATCCCGGCCCGTGGGCCGGTGGTCACGTGCTCGTTGCGCCCACCGTGCCGCAGGGTGTGTCACGTCACCGTCACGTGCGTCACCCGGCCGATGACGGCCGGGCGGCGGGCTCCCGGCCGACGGCCGCCGGGCGGGTGGCCGCCCGGATCGGGGCGAGCGTGTCGTCGAGCAGGGCGCTCATCGCCGGGCTGGGCTCCAGGCGTAGCTCCCGGCGCAACAGGTCACGGTAGACGTAGAAGGCGTGCACGGCCTCGAAGGCGTTGCCCTCGGCGAGATGGATGCGCACCACCAGCCGGTGTGGCGTCTCGCGCAGCGGCTCGGCGGCCATCGCCTCCAACGCGGCATCCAGCGCCTCGCCGTGCCGCCCCGCCGCGAGGTGCTGCGCGGCCACCTGCTCCAGCATGTGCAGGCGCAGTTGTCGCAGCCGTTCCCGGTCCAGCAGCACCCAGTCGTCGTACCAGCCGGGCAGCAGGTCGTGCCGGCCGGCGGCGAGCGCCCCGGCGGTGGTCCGCGGGTCGTCCCCGTTGCGGACGCGCGCGGCCGTCTGCACGAGGTCGTCCACGTCGACCCGTACCGCCGGTGCCAGTCGGACCGTGTCGCCGGCCACGACCATCGGGCAACACGGGTCCTGCCGCAGCCGCCACAGCGCGGTACGCAGCGACGACAGCGCCCGGTCCTCCGACACGTCGGGCCAGAGCAGCCCGGCCAGCTGGCTGCGGGTCGCGCCGGGACGCAGCCCGATCAGCGCGATCACCCGTTGCAGACCGCGCGGCACCACGATGTGCGCGGTGGCGCGCAGGAGCCGGAAACCGCCGAGCAGGTGCAGTGCGAGGTCGGCCTCGTCGGGACCTGCGGCGGTCGGCACGGACGGCTCAGCGGCCACGGCGGCACCCCCTGCGGAACGCTCGTCCCGACTGTCTGCTGTGTCCCGGATCGGCTGCCACCTCGCCGCCGTCGACCCCGTCGACGGAATGCGACCACGGCTGTGAAGGCGCGGCACCGCCCGCCGGAGCCGCCGGGTTAACCACCGTGAAGATTATCAATAGTGGTCACGGTGAGTCAACGCCGATGTTGGCCTTCCCTCAGCCGTGCTCAACCGTGAGATCCGTTCTGAACTGCTAGAACATCACACTCTCGGGTCGGGGCCGCATACATGGGACGCATAGCTCATACACAGGTTGCGTCAACGCAGCGTCACCGTGCAGCGCTGCCGGTCGGTCCGCTGCGGTGACGCCGCCGTGACGACGACTGCCGCATCGTGGCGGCAGTCGTCCAGCACGTCCGGAGGTTCACCGGCCGGCCCGGACGCCGTTGGGGGGAGGCCCAGCCATGGACCGATCGCTGATCGTCGCGAAGGTCGTACCGACCGCCGAGGAACAGGTCGCCGACATCTTCGCCGAGTCGGACGCGACCGAGCTGCCGCGCCTGGTCGGCGTCCGGCACCGCTCGCTGTACCGACTGCACGACCTCTACGTGCACCTGCTCGACACCGAGCATCCGGCGCAGGAGGCGGTGGAGGCCGCCCGTGGTCACCCTGAGTTCGTCCGGGTCAGCGACCGCCTGCGGCCGTACGTCTCGCCGTACCTGCCGACCTGGCGCTCGCCGCGCGACGCGATGGCGCACTGCTTCTACCGGTTCGACGCCCCGGACGCCGGGGGGCGTTCGTGACCGCCCCCGCCGGGCACGCGGAGCAACTCTGGTCCCGCTGCGCCGGCTGTGCGAGCCTGCTCTACCGCAAGCGGCTGCGACGCAACCTGGACGTCTGCCCGGAGTGCGGTGAGCACACCCGGCTCGGCGCCCCGGAACGCCTGCGGCAGCTCGTGGACCCGGGGTCCCTGCGCCTCCTGCCCGACCGGCTGCCCGAGGCGGACCCGCTCGACTTCGTCGACGTGCTGCCGTACCCGCACCGGCTCAGCGCCGCGCGGGCCAGCACGGGCCTGGCCGAGGCGGTCCTCTGCGGGACCGCCACCATCGGCGGACAGCCGGCCGCTCTGGCCGTGATGGACTTCCGCTTCCTCGGCGGCAGCCTCGGCTGCGCGGTGGGTGAGCTCATCACCCGAACCGCCGAGCGGGCGCTGGACGACCGGGTGCCGCTCATCCTGGTCACCGCGTCCGGTGGGGCACGGATGCAGGAGGGCGCCCTGTCGCTGATGCAGATGGCCACGGTCAGCCAGGCCATCGCCGCGCTGCGCGAGGCGGGTCTGCTCACCGTCAGCGTGCTCACCGACCCGACCTACGGAGGGGTGGCGGCGTCGTTCGCCACCAACACCGACCTGGTGCTCGCCGAGAGTGGCGCCCGGATGGGTTTCGCCGGACCACGGGTGATCCGCCAGGTCACCGGCCGGGCGCTGCCGGAGGGCTTCCAGACCGCCGACTTCCTGCTGCGCCACGGTCAGGTGGACATGGTGGTGCAACGCCGGTCGCTGCGGGGTCGACTGGCGGCGCTGCTGGCCGCGGCCCGCGCCGGCCGTCCGGCGCGTGCGCCCGTACCCCGTCAGGAGCCGGCGCGACACCACGAGAGCCTGGCCGGCGCGGCCCCGACGGTCCCGCCGGCGGAGGCCGACGGCCACCGCCCGGTCGGGGAGCGGCCGGCCGACGACGGCCCGACACCTGCGGTACGCGACGCGTGGGACACCGTGCGCACGGCCCGTCACCCGGGCCGACCCACCACCCTGGACTATCTCGACTCGGTCTTCGACGGGTTCGTCGAGCTGCACGGCGACCGGCTCGGCGGGGACTGCCCCGCCATCGTCGGCGGTGTCGCCCGGCTGGCCGGCCGGCACGTCATGGTCATCGGCCACCAGAAGGGACACACCACCGCCGACCTGGTCGCCCGCAACTTCGGGATGGCCAGCCCCGCCGGGCACCGCAAGGCGCTGCGACTGATGCGTCTCGCCGCCCGCCTCGGCCTGCCGGTGGTCACTCTCGTCGACACCCCCGGCGCCGACCCGGGAATCAGCGCCGAGGAGCAGGGCCAGGCGGCCGCCATCGCGGAGAACATCCTCACCCTCACCGTCCTGCCCACCCCCGTCCTCGCGGTGATCACCGGTGAGGGCGGCAGCGGTGGCGCGCTGGCCCTCGCCGTCGCCGACCGGGTGCTGATGCTCCAACACGCCGTCTATTCGGTGATCAGCCCGGAGGGCTGCGCCGCCATCCTCTGGCCGGACCGCTCCGCCGCGCCGCAGGCCGCCCGCGCGCTCCGGCTGACCGCACCCGACCTGTGTCGCCTCGGCGTCGTCGACGAGATCGTCCCCGAACCGGCGACGGCCGCCCACGACGACCCCGCGGAGACCGCCCGACGGCTGCGCGCCGCGCTGCTGGCGAACCTGCTGCCGCTGCTGGACGTGCCGCCCGCCATGCTGGTCCGCCTGCGGCGGCAGCGGTTCCGCCGGTTCGGCGCCCCTCGCGCCGGTGCCCGGGCGGGTGCCCGATGACCGCCGCGCCCACGCTCTCCACAGTGGACGGCCCGAACGGCCGACCCGACGTGGACGGCCGAACCGACGCCGAGGGCCGCGCCGACGCCGAGAGCCCGAGCGCGGCGCAGAGCGGCCCCGAGCCGGCCGACGCCCGCGACGGTGTCCGCCCGGACGGACGTCAGCCGGCGGACGGGCACCCGAGGACCGACGCGGACGGCGAGGAGGTGCTGGTCGGGCTGCGTCGACAGGCGCAACACCTGCTCGCCGAACTCCCCGGTCCGGTGCGCCGGATCCGGTTGTGCAGCGGGACGACGGTGCTGGAGGTCCAGTGGCACCCGGACGTACCCCGGGCACTGCCGCCGGCCGGCGCCACACCGTCGGCGGGCGCGGGCGTGCCCGGCCCGCCGGGCGCGCTGATCCGGCCGCCGGTCCCCGGGCGCGCGGCGGTCCGGGCGCCGATCGTCGGCACGTTCTACCGCGCGCCGGAGCCCGGCGCGAGGCCGTTCGTCGCGGTGGGCGACCTGGTCAGCCCCGGGCAGCCGGTCGCGATCGTCGAGGCGATGAAGCTGATGAACGAGGTGACCGCCGACCGGGCCGGGCGGGTGGCCGCGATCCTCGTCGAGGACGGCCAGCCGGTGGAGTACGACCAGCCACTGGTCGAGCTGGATCCGGCCTGACGGCGGGGATGGGTGAACCATGTTCGAGACCGTGCTGATCGCCAACCGGGGTGAGATCGCGCTGCGGGTGCTGCGGGCGTGTCGGGAGCTGGGTGTGCGCACGGCGGTGGTCTACTCCGCCGCCGACGCCGACTCGGCGGCCGTGCGCCTCGCCGACCAGGCCGTCCGCATCGGGCCGGCGTCGAGCCGACGCAGCTACCTCAACGCCGCCGCGATCGTGGAGGCGGCCCGGCAGGTGGGCGCGCAGGCCGTGCATCCCGGGTACGGCTTCCTCTCCGAGGACGCCGACTTCGCCGAGATCTGCGCGGACAACGGCCTGACGTTCATCGGCCCGCCGCCGGCGGTGATGGCGGCGCTGGCCGACAAGTCCTCGGCCCGGGCCCTCATGAGCCGGGCCGGGCTGCCGCTGCCGGCGGGCAGCGTCGCGCCGGTGGCGACCGCCGCCGCGGCGGCCGAGGTCGCCGACGCTGTCGGCTACCCGGTGATCGTGAAGGCCGCCGCCGGGGGCGGGGGCCGGGGGATGACCGTGGTGCGCCGTCCGGCCGAGCTGGCCCGGGCGTACGCGCGGACACGGGCCGCCGCGCAGGCCGCCTTCGGCGACGACCGGGTGTACGTCGAGCGGTACCTCACCGAGGCCCGGCACGTCGAGGTGCAGGTGCTCTGCGACTCCCACGGCAACGGCGTGCACCTGGGCACCCGGGACTGCTCGGTGCAGCGCCGGCACCAGAAACTCATCGAGGAGGCGCCTGCTCCGGCGCTGTCCGCCGCGGCGCTCGACTCCATCGCCGAGACCGCGCTGCGGGGTGCCCTGGAGGTCGGCTTCGTCGGCGCGGGCACGCTGGAGTTCCTGGTGGACGCCGAGGAACGCTTCCACTTCCTGGAGATCAACTGTCGGATCCAGGTGGAACATCCCGTCACCGAGATGGTCACCGGGATCGACCTGGTGCACGAGCAGCTGCACATCGCGGCCGGGGTGCCGCTGCGGTGGCGGCAGGAGGAGATCCAGCTGCACGGCGTCGCCGTGGAGTGCCGCGTCAACACCGAGGACCCGGAGCGCGGCTTCGCGCCGACGCCCGGCCGCCTGGAGCGGTTCACCCCGCCCGGCGGCCCGTTCACCCGCGTGGACACCCACGCCAGCGCCGGCTACCTGGTCGGCCCCTGGTACGACTCGCTGCTGGCCAAGGTGATCGTCTGGGCGCCCGACCGGGAGCTGGCGCTCAACCGGCTGGAGCGTGCCCTGGAGGAGTTCGACATCGCCGGGCCGGGCGTGCACACGACCATCCCGTTCGTCCGGCGGGTGCTCGACGACGCCGCGTTCCGCAAGGGCCGCTACACCACCGGCCTGGTCGACCGCCTGCTCGCCACTTCGCCGCCGGTGCCCGGGCAGCGGCCGACGGCCACCCCCACACCCCGCGCCGCGCCCGCCGCGGAGCCCGACGTATCCAACCGGAGGACCCGATGACCGTCACCCATGGTCGCCCGATGACCGCCGAGATCACCGACATCCTGGTGGCGCACTGCGGACTGGACGCCGACGCCGCCGCCCACGCGCCCGCCGCGTCACTTGAAGAGCTGGGCATGGACTCGCTCGCCCTGCTGGAACTCTCCGCGGTCGTCGCCGACCGGTGGCAGGTGAGCATCCCCGAACAGGCCGGGCAGCTGAGCATCCCGGCGGTGGCCGACCTGGTCGCCCGGCGCACCGACCCGCCCGGGCACACCGAGAACTCGGTGGTCATCGACGCGCCGCTCGCGCTGGTCTGGGACGTCACCAACGACGTGGCGAACTGGACCGAGCTGTTCACCGAGTACGCCGTGGTGGAGATCCTGCACCGCGACGGGCACACCGTGCGGTTCCGGCTCACCATGCACCCCGACGAGTCCGGGGTGGCGTGGAGCTGGGTCAGCGAACGCACCGCCGACCCGGTCAGCCGACAGGTGCGGGCGCACCGGGTGGAGACCGGGCCGTTCGAGTACATGCGGATCCACTGGCGCTACACCGAGGAGGCCGGCGGCACCCGGATGACCTGGACGCAGGACTTCGCCATGAAGCCCACCGCGCCGGTCGACAACGCCGGGATGACCGAGCGGATCAACGCCAACAGCGTCATCCAACTCGCGGTGATCAAGGACCGGGTGGAGCGGATCGCCCGGCAGCGCGAGGAGCAGAACAGCCCGGCGGCCGGCGCCGCGCAGGACAGCCCGGTTGCCACCGGCGAGTCGACGGGGGCCGGCGATGAGTGACCTGGGCACCCGGCCGATCGGCGCGGCGGACGTACCGGCCGACCGGCGGCGCGGCGGCGAACTGCGGGTGCTGCTCGGGCCCCGCACCGTCGGCAGCACCTCCGGCTTCCTCGGGGTGGCCACCCTCGCGCCCGGGGAGCGGATCGCCGAGCACTACCACCCGTACAGCGAGGAGTTCCTGTACGTGGCGCGTGGCGCGATCACGGTCGACCTGGACGACCAGCCCACCGAGGTCGCGGCCGGGGAGGCGCTGTTCGTGCCGGTCAACGTGCGGCACCGGCTGCGCAACACCGGGTCCGAGCCGGCCGAGGTGGTCTTCCACCTGGGCCCGCTGGCCCCGCGTCCGGAGCTGGGACACGTCGACACGGAGCTGGTCGAGCAACGGGGCGGGTCGTGAGCGGGCGTCGCACGGTGGTGACCGGCATCGGGGTGGTCGCTCCCGGCGGCGCCAGCCGGGACCGCTTCTGGAAGACCATCACCGAGGGACGTACGGCCACCCGGCGGATCAGCTTCTTCGACCCGTCGCCGTTCCGCTCCCAGATCGCCGCCGAGTGCGACTTCGACCCGGTCGCCGCGGGGCTCACCGACGCCGAACGGAGCCGCGCCGACCGGTACGTGCAGTTCGCGCTGGCCTGCTCCACCGAGGCGATCGCCGACGCCGGCCTGGTGCTCAGCGACGCCGAGCGGGACCGCGCCGGGGTGGTGCTCGGCACCGCCGTGGGCGGCACGATGGCCCTGGAACAGGAGTACGTGCGGGTCAGCGACCATGGCCGGCGTTGGCTGGTCGACGCGGCGCTCGGCGGCCCGTACCTCTACCAGGCGCTGGTGCCCAGCAGCCTGGCCGCCGACGTGGCCTGCCGGCACGGGCTGCACGGCCCGGCGCAGGTGGTCTCCACCGGCTGCACGTCGGGCATCGACGCCATCGGCTACGCCCACCAGCTGATCGTGGACGGCGAGGCGGACATCGTGCTGGCCGGCGCGGCCGACTCGCCGATCTCACCGGTGACCGTCGCCTCGTTCGACGCGATCAAGGCGACCAGCCCCGACAACGACGACCCCGCGCACGCCTCCCGTCCCTTCGACGCCGACCGGCACGGGTTCGTGCTGGCCGAGGGCGCGGCGGTGCTGGTGCTGGAGGAGGCGGGGCACGCCCGCAGGCGGGGCGCCCACATCTACTGCGAGGTCGCCGGCTACGCCAGCCGCAGCAACGGCTACCACATGACCGGGCTGCGCCCGGACGGGCTGGAGATGGGCCTCGCCGTCACC
This sequence comes from Micromonospora sp. NPDC005194, assembly GCF_040608335.1. NCBI lineage: Bacteria > Bacillati > Actinomycetota > Actinomycetes > Micromonosporales > Micromonosporaceae > Micromonospora > Micromonospora sp. NPDC005194. The sequence goes on from NZ_JBEXIA010000034.1 coordinate 29,033, forward strand.
GACGCGCTGCGGCAGGGCGGGATCATCCCCGAGCAGGTCTCCTACATCAGCGCCCACGGCTCCGGGACGCGGCAGAACGACCGGCACGAGACGGCCGCGTTCAAGCGGGCGCTGGGCCAGGCCGCGTACCGGGTGCCGATCAGCTCGATCAAGTCGATGGTGGGGCACTCGCTCGGCGCGATCGGGTCGATCGAGATGGCCGCCTGCGCCCTCGCGATCGAGTTCGGCGTCGTGCCGCCGACGGCCAACTGGAGCACCCGCGACCCGGAGTGCGACCTGGACTACGTACCCAACGAGGCGCGGGAGGTGCCCGTCAACGTGGCCCTGTCGGTGGGCAGCGGGTTCGGCGGCTTCCAGTCGGCGATGGTGTTCTGTCGACTGCCTCCGACGGTGGCGGCGTGAGCGCCGCCCGGGCGGTCGTCACCGGCATCGGGGTGGTCGCGCCGAGCGGCGTCGGCGTGGACGCGCACTGGCGCACCGTGCTGGCCGGCACCCGGCGCACCGGGCCGATCACCCTGTTCGACCCGGCCGGCTACCCGACCCGCTTCGGCGGCGAGGTCCCCGACTTCACTGCCGACTCCTACGCCGACAGCCGGCAACTGGTGCAGACCGACCGGTGGACGCACCTCGGCTTCGCCGCCACCCGGCTGGCGCTTACCGACGCCGGCCTGCCCGAGCGGGCACCCGACCCGTACGGCTACGCGGTGGCCCTGGCCAGCTCGTCCGGGGGCAACCTGTTCGGCCAGCGGGAGCTGCAGCGGTTGTGGGGCGGGACGTCGCGCACCGTCGGCGCGTACCAGTCGATCGCCTGGTTCTACGCGGCCAGCGTCGGGCAGCTCTCCATCCACCACCAGTTCAAGGGGCCGAGCGGGGTGCTGGTCGCGGAGACGGCCGGCGGGCTGGACAGCCTCGCGCACGCCGCCCGCGCCGTACGCCGGGGCACGCCCGTGGTGATCGCCGGGGCGACCGAGTGTCCACTGAGTCCGTACGCGCTGGCCTGCCAGCTGCGCTCCGGGCTGCTCAGCGACGTCGCCGACCCGGAGCGGGCGTACCGGCCGTTCGACGCGGCGGCCAGCGGCTACCTGCCGGCCGAGGGCGGCGCGGTGTTCGTGGTGGAGGAGCTGGGGCACGCCCTGTCGCGGGGCGCCCGGATCTACGGCGAGGTGAGCGGCTGGGGCGCCACCCACGACGCCGCGCACACCACGGCCGACAGCGCCGGCGATCCGGGCCAGTACGCCCGCGCGATGCGGTTGGCCCTGGACCGGGCGGGTGTCGCGGCGGCCGGGATCGACGTGGTGCTGCCGGACGCTCTCGGTGTGCTCCGCTACGACCGCAGCGAGGCCGAGGCGTTGCGCGCCGTGTTCGCCGATCGGCCGCCCCCGGTCACCACCCAGAAGCCGTTGACCGGCCGGGCACACCAGGGCGGTTCGGCGCTGGACGTGGCCACCGCGCTGCTCGCGTTCGCGCACGACACGCTGCCCGCGTCCGCAGCCCCGGACGAGGTGGCCGACGGGTGCGAGCTGGACTTCCTGCGCGAGCATCGCCGGCCGCGCAGTCGGCTCGCGCTGGTCTGCGCGCGGGGCTTCGACGGGTTCAACAGCGCGCTGGTCCTGCGGGGGGCCGCGCCGGCGAGGGGAGAGACGCCATGAGCGAGCAGCGGGCCCGCGTGGTCTTCCTGGTCCGGGCCCGGTAGACCCCATCCAGCGGCGGTGATCCACTCCAGATCGGCGCTGTGGGGGTATCCGAGCGTCCGGATGCCCCCACATCGGCGACCTCGAGTCGATCCGAGGAGCACACGGATGCCGTACTAGAGCCGTCGGGTTGGTGGGCGCAGCGTCCAGGACAGCAGCGCCAGCCCGGCGACCATGGCAGGTGGGATGAGAGCGGTGGCCGATTGACGCGTGGCGACGTTTGAGGCGGCCGCACCGATCATGTTGATCAGGATGCCGGCGTAGGCCCATTCCTTCAGCCGTGACAGGCGGGGCGCGAGCACCACCACCCCGGCGATGAGCTTCGCGGTTCCCAGGATGGTGGCCAGGTAGCTGGGATACCCGAGGTCGATCATCGCCGGGTAGAACGGCGGCATGTGGAGCAGGTCCATCGTGCCGCCGATGGCGCATTCAGCGACGACGGCTGCGGTGGTGACCCAGTAGGTACTGGCCCGGCCAAGACCTCGGGCGGCGGTGGTGGGTGCCGTGGTCATGACTGCTGCTCCCGGGCAGTGCCGGCGGCAGCGTCGTCGTCGGTCCGGTGGCGGGCCACGTCTGACGGCGGGGCCGGCAGGGCGCGGTCCCGGCCCTTCGTCCCGGCCCGCTGGGCCAGCTCGCAGAAGCCGTCTGATCCGATGCCCAGGCCGATGTTGGTCATGTTGTTCAGGTGCTCGCTGGCCACCAGCCAGACGATGTCGCAGACCTCGCGCTCGGTGTAGTGGCGGGTGAGCCGGGCGAACGTGGTGGGCTCGACCTTCTTGTCGCGGGTGAGCTCGGTTGCGTAGTCCAGGGCCGCGCGCTGGGCATCGGTGAACAGCGGGCTGGTCTGGTACTCCGGCAGCGCGTCCAGCCGCGCCAGGTCGTCGGGCGTCTTGGTCATGACGTACCACCTGGCCGCGTCCATGCAGAACATGCACATGTTGGTACTCGCCACCTGCTCGCGGATGAGCAGCGCGGTCTGCGACGCAAGCCGGAGTTTCCGGTCCAGTCTCGGTAGCTTGCCGTAGAAGGACCCGAACGCGAGTGGCATGCGAGGGGGCAGCACCTTGATCGGGGTCATCACCTTGCCGAACTGGCGGCGGCTGACGGCATACACCATCTTCATGATCGGGCCCCGCGGCTTGTCGATCGGGGGCAGGTACGGTGCCATTGCTGGCCTCCTCTGACGTCAATCCACCTCTGCCGACGCGACGGCGGGCATGGCCTGAAACGGCCGGGACTGGTCCGATTGGTATTGACCACGACGGTCCGGTGATCCGCCGCTCAGCGATCCCGCCCGATCACCCCGGGCCGGCGCGAGGCGGGCGAGATGAACCCGCTCGACCGGGCGCAGCGTCCGCGCCGGGCCGAGGGTCGCGGTGCTCGCCATGTGTGTCTCCTGTGGAGTAGAACTCTCATTTCAAGAGTACTACTCTTGAAATGAGAGTGGTAGTCTCGATCATGTGGCGACCAGGGTCAGCGGACAAGGGTCCCGCGACGGTCAGGCGCGGACCCGCCTGGCCCGCGCCGCGGTCGTCGCGGCCGCGCGGGACCTGTTCCTTGAGCGCGGCTACGCCGCAACGACGATCGAAACGATCAGCAAGGTGTCGGACGTACCGCCCGCGACGGTGTACCGGTTGTTCTCTTCCAAGCTCGGGATCCTCAAGGCACTGCTCGACATCTCGATAGCCGGTGACGACCGGGCCGTAGCGTTGCCCGACCGGCCCATGGTCCGTGCGCTTCTCGCCGACCGCGACCCCAGGAGCCAGCTGTCAGGTTTGGCCGGCCTCGCCTGCGGCATCATGTCCAGGGCCGAGCCTGTTCACCGGATTCTGGTCAGTGCGGCTGGCACCGATCCCGATGCCGCGGCACTGCTCGCCGAGTTGACGCGGCAGAGGCAACACGGCCACGCGCAGTTCGCGCGATCCCTCGCGCGCACCGGCGCCCTACGGCCGACGCTGCGCGAACGCGACGCCGACGACATCATCAACGCGCTCACGTCCCCGGAGGTCTACCGCCTGCTCGTCAGCGACCGAGGCTGGTCTCCGCAGCGGTACGAACAATGGCTGACGGAAATCCTCATCGGCCAACTGCTTCCTGCGCCGGCGGACACGTCGACCGCACCTGGGGCCAACGACTGACCGAGCTCGTCCACACTCACCGACTGCGTTCCCACATCGGCTCGGGTTCCCGGAGAACGCGGAATCCGCTAACCCGGCTTCACGGAACCCGAGTCGATCATGCACGTTGGGCCGTGATGGCGGTCCGAGTGACGGTGGGCACCGGTATGTGGCAATCGGTCCGGGCGCTCTGTTTGATCTAGCCATTTGCATCTAGCGATGCTCCGCGCGGCTGTCGTAGGGTTCCGTCAGCACCCCGAAAGTTGTTCACAAACGGTTGCTATGCCCTAATTTGTGCTGCGGGTTGAACGGCGAGGGCGATGGATCAATCGACAGGAAACCTTACGGCTGAAGACCCCGGATGGGTGGACGACATCCTGTTCTCCGGCCATCCGACCGATGTTTGTCTCCGCCTGCCGGAATCGATCGACCGGGTCACCCTGCACCGGCTGGTGACCGCCGCGCAGGACCTGCTCATCGCTGCCGGCCTGCGCCCCGGTGGCGCCGCCGCGCTACGACTGCCGCCGTCGCTGGCGTACGTGGTGAACCTGCTGGCCACCTGGCGCACTGGCGCACAGGCGATCCTGCTCGACCACCGGCTGACCGACCACGAGGTGGATCGGGCGCTGGCCCGGCTCACTCCGCAGGTGGTGATCGCGCCGCTGCGGACCTCCGGCGGCGCGCTGAAGGTCTTCGTCGACGTCACCGAGAGCATCACCCGCTACGCCGACCGGCCGGCGGTCAGCGGGCACGCCGTGATCCAGCTCAGCTCCGGCTCCACCGGACCGTCCAAGGTGATCGGCCGTACGGCCACCGACCTGGTCGCCGAGGTGGGCCGCTACACCCGCATCGACGGCGTACCGCTGCCCGGCGAGCGCATCATCCTGCTGCCCTCCATGGTGCACGTGCTCGGGCTCGTCGGCGGCCTGCTCTACGGCCTGCACGCCGGGGTCGAGCTGGTGCCGCCACAGCGGCTCAGCGGTGACGCCGTGCTGGCCGCGATCGCCGCCGACCCGACACCGGCCACCGTGCTGGGTGTGCCGTTCCACATCGGTCTACTCGCCTCCACGCGGCCGTCCGGGCCCCTGCCGCAGTTGCGGCGGATGACCACCGGCGGCGAACTCGTGCCGGCCGCCGTGGCCCAGGCGTTCACCGACCGGTACGGGGTGCCGCTGGGCAACATGTACGGGATGACCGAGGTCGGGGTGATCGGCACCGACCTGCACGGAGCGCACCGGCCGTCGATCGCCCCGGCGCCCGGCATCGAGGTCCGCGAGACCGACGGCGAGTTGCGGGTGTCCTGCCCGGCGTCGCCGTACGTCGGGCTGAGCGACCCGACCCGCTGGGCCGACGGTTGGCTGCACACCCGCGACGCCGGCATCGTCGACGCCGAATCCGGCCTGGTCACCGTGCGCGGCCGGCTCGACTCGCAGGTCTCGGTGGGCGGAATGAAGGTCGACCTCACCGAGGTTGAGGCCACCGTCGCCGAGCTGCCCGGCGTGGCCGCCGCCGTGGTGGTGTGGGACGACGGCATCACCGCGTACGTCCAGCCGGACGGCCCGCTGTCGGAGGAGATGCTGGACAAGCTCCTCGCCGAGCGGTTGGCCGGCTACAAGCGGCCCCGGGTGCTGCGTCTGCTCGACGCGTTGCCCCGCACCACCACCGGCAAGCTGGTCCGTTCGACCGGCGCGCTGCGGTCGGCGACGTCGTGACCGGCCCGCTGCACCACCTCGACGTCGACGTCGACGCCCGCCTCGGCGCGTACCGCGACGGCCAGGACGAGACCGCCACCCAGTTCCGGATGACCGACCCGCAGGGGTTCGCCGCCGGGCACCGGCCGCAGCGGCAGCCCGGGCCCGACCGGTGGGGGCATCTCCCGGAGCAGTCCGCCGGCGCGCAGCCCCAGGCCGAGCGCCTTGCCGACCGCCTCCTTGGCGGTCCACAGCCGCAGGAACTCCGCCGCCCGGCCGGCCTCGGGTCGAGTGGCCAGCCAGGCCAGCTCGGCCGGCGTGAACCAGCGGCGGGCCAGCGCGAGCGCGGGCAGCGGACGGATCTCCTCCACGTCCACGCCGACCGGGCCGGCCGCACGGGCGGCGACCACCACGACCTGACCGGCCCGGCTGACGCTGACCGGCAGCTCGACGGGCCCCGGGTCCGCCAGAGCGGCGACCCGTACGACCGGGTTGCCGGCGGGGCCGTGTGCCAGCACCACCTCCGCCTCGGCGCGGCCGAGCAGCGCCGCGCCCGCCCGCCGCAGCAACCGCACGGCGGGACCCGGCCGACCGCCGGTGTCCCGACCGACCCACACGTACGCGGTGTCCCGATCGGACACCGTCAGTTGGCCCACGCAGAGAGGGTATCCATGAGAGCCGAGGTCCGTGCCTTCGTCGTCGAGCAGCTCGCCGACATGAACTACGACGTCGAGGGGCTCGACGACGACACCACGCTCGGCCCGTCCGGCGTCGACCTGGAGTCGCTGGCCCTGGCCGACCTGTCCGTCCGCGTCGAGGACCGCTACGGCGTGACGTTCGCCGACGACGAGTCGGAGAAGCTGGCCCTCATGACGGTCGGCGAGTTCACCACCATGGTCGCCGACCGTGTCGCCGAGGCGACGAGCGACAACGCCTGATGTCCGGTCAGCCCGACCTGGGGCGAGCTGACCTGCTGACCATGCTCGCCGAACTCACCGCGAAACCCGCCGCCGAGGTCCCCGACCGGATCGGCTCGATGGAACTCGCCTGGCTCGTGCACCTCATCGAGCAGCGCTACGAGCGTCGGCTCGACCTCACCGACGACGACCTGGCCGGCATCCGTACCGTCGACGACGCCCTGGTGGTCTTCCGGGCGTCGCTGGCCGCTACCGCAGATGGCTGAGCCACCCGTCGCCCAGCTCACCGGTGTGCACGCGGTCAGCGCCCTCGGTCGGGGCGCCGACGCGCAGCTCGCCGGCGTCCTGGCCGGCGAGCCGGCGTTCGGCCCGGTACGCCGCTTCGACACCACTGCCCGCCGGGTCGCCGTGGCCGCCACCCTGCCCGACGTCGGCACCCTCGCCGACGAGCTGGCCGCGGCGATCGACGCGGCCTGCGCGGCGGCCGGCCTGACCGGCGTACGGCGGGCGGGGTGCGCGTTGCTGCTCGCCGTGCACGGCGGCCCGCCCGGCCCGTCCGCGCTGGCGGCTCGGCTCGCCGAGGGCGGCGGACTGTCCGGTCCGACCCGCGTCTACACCAGCGCCTGCGTGTCGGCGAGCACGGCGGTGGCCGACGCCGCCACGCTGATCGCCCGGGGCGACCTGGACCGGGCGGTCGTGGCCGCCGGCTACCTCGTCGAACCGGACCAGTTCGCGCTCTTCGACGCCGGCCGGGCTCTCTCCGACGACGGGGCGGTACGCCCGTTCAGCGCCGGCCGACGTGGGTTGCTGCTCGGGGACGGGGTTGCCGCAGTGGTGCTCGAGTCCAGCGCGGTGGCCCGTCGACGCGACGGTGAGCCGGTGGCCACCGTGGTCGGTTGGGGGCGGGCCGGGGACGCGTTCCACCCCTGCCAGCCGGACCCGTCCGGCACCGGGCTGGCGCACGCGGTACGCGCCGCGCTGCGCCGGGCCGGGCTGCCACCGCAGGCCGTCGGCTACGTCAACGCCAACGCCACCGGCACCGCGCAGAGCGACGCCGCCGAGGCGGCAGCGCTGCGCCAGGCCCTCGACGGGTACGCCGGGCAGGTGCCGGTCAGCTCCACCAAGGCGCTGCACGGGCACGCGTTGGAGGCGTCCGGGCTGCTCGAACTGGTGGTCACCGCGCTGGCGCTGCGCCACGGCGAACTGCCCGTCAACGCCGGCTGGCGCGGCCCGGACGAGGCGTGCCCCCTGGATGTCATCACGGACCGTCCACGCAGGACAGCCGCGACCCACGCCCTGACCCTCAACGCCGCCTTCGGTGGCGCCAACACCGCCCTCCTGGTCGGCACCCCGTGACCACCCCGACCTCCCCGCGATCGTGCACCTTCCGTCCCGACGAATCCCAGGAAGCACGCGAAACGACTACCGAAATCGCACGATCGCGGCAGGCGGGGGTGCGGGAGCTCGCCCGGGCTCGCTGGCCCGAGGACGGGGACGGGGACGTGCCGGGAGTTCCGGGGTTCGTGTTCTCGGGGTTCGCGCCGGTGGTGGTGGCCGTTGCCGAGCGGTGCCTGCGCCGACGGTACGGGACGGGGCCGGTGCCCACCGGGACGCGGACGGCGATCGTGCTGGTCACCGCCAGCGGCGACCGGGCCAGCGCGGAGCACGTGCGGGCCACGGTCGAGGCCGGCGGACGGGTCGGCCCGCTGTTCTTCTACCAGTCCGTGCCCAACAGCGTCGCCGGGCACCTCGCGGCCCGCTGGGGGCTGCGCGGCCCGGTGGTCTGCCTCAGCCCGACCGGCGACCCGTACGCCGACGGCACCGCCGAGGCGACCCTGCTGCGCGACGACGGCGACGCCGACGAGGTATTGCTGGTCCTGATCGAACAGGCGCCCGACACGTCCACCGAGGCGGTCGCGGTGCTGCTGGGGGGAGGAGCACGACCATGAGGACACCGGGACTGCGCGGCGCGTTGGCCGCCGACACCGAGCTGGGCGCGGGCAACATGCTGGCCCGGGTGCTGGCGCACGGCGCCGACACGGACGGGCCCGGCCTGACCTTCGACACCGCCGTCGACGGGCACCCGGCGCAGGCGCCGCTCACGCTGGGCCAGCTCGACGAGCGGGTCGCCGCCCGCGCCGCCTGGCTGCACGAGCGCGGGGTACGCCCCCGCGACCCGGTCGCCGTCTGGGCCACCGCCGCCGCCGACATGGTGCTGAGCTTCCTGGCACTGGCCCGGCTCGGGGCGATCCCGGCGCTGATGAACGGCAAGCTCCGCCCGGAGATCGCCGCCGAGTACATCCGCCGGCTACGCGGCGTCGGTGTGCTCGCCGACGACGCGCACACCGCGCTGCTGGCCGGACACGACCTGGGCGTACCGCTGCTGGGCACGCCCGCGCAGGCAGGCGCGGGCGACCCGGCCGCGGCCCCGGCGCACTACCGGCACCACCCCGACGACCCGATCGTGATCACCCACACCTCCGGGACGACCGGGGTGCCCAAGGCGGTGCTGCACTCGCACGCCAGCCTCTTCGCCGCCACCCGGCACCTGCTCACCATGCCGCAGGCGCAGGGCACCCGCCGGATCCTCAACGCGCTGCCCGCACCGCACACCGCCACCGTGCTGATGGTCAACCAGGCGCTGGGCAACCGCGCGGAGATGTTCCTCCTGTCCGAGCAGGGCGGCGAGCGGGTGCTCGACGCCATCCAGCGCTGGCGCCCCGACGGGGTGTTCGGTTTCTCGGTCACCTGGGCCGAGCTGGCCCGCTTCGACCTGTCCGGGTACGACCTGGACTCGGTGCGGCTGTGGTTCAACACCGGCGACTGCTCGCACGAGCCGCACATCCGCCGGCTGGTCGCGACCGGCTGGCGGGACACCGTCACCCGCGACGGCGTGGCCCGGGTGCCCGGCTCGGTCTTCATCGACGGGCTGGGCTCCAGCGAGATGGGGCACTCCATGTTCCACGTCACCCACCGCGCCGACACCGACCGGTACGGCCGCTGCATCGGCCGGCCGTACGAGTTCGCCCGGGTCGCGGTGCTCGACGCCGAGGGCGAGCCGGTGCCGGTCGGCGAGGTGGGTTTCCTGGGCGTCGACTCGCCGTCGCTGTTCCGGGGCTACTGGAACGACTCGGTCACCACCTACCGGTTCCGCCAGCGCGGCTGGTACCTCACCGGTGACCTGGTCCGGGCCGACGCCGACGGCCGCTACTACCACCTGGACCGGGCCGTCGACTCGGTCGACGCCGGAGACGGCCGGCGGTTCTTCACCGCCCTGTCCGAGGAGAAGATCCTCGCCACCTGCCCGGACGTCACCGACTGCACTGTGGTGATCGTCGCAGAGGCCGGCGGTGTGGCCACCGACGTGCTGCTGGAGTTGGCGGCCGGGGCCGACGAGGCCGAGGACCGCACCGAACGGGTCCGCGCCGCGCTCGGCGCGGACGTCGGCGCCACGCTGCGCCGGGTGGTGCCGGTGCGCTCGGACGACATCCCGGTCACCGTGACCGGCAAGGTCCGCAAGGTGGCCCTGCGCGAGCGCTACCTGAGCGAGGCGTCGTCGTGAGCGGGCGATCCGGAGCGCCGTCGTGACGGCCTTGATCACCGGGATGGGCCTGTTCACCCCGGTCGGGCGGGGCGCCGAGGAGACCTTCGACGCGCTGACCACCGGCCGTTCCGGGCTGACTCGGCCGCCCGACGGGCATCCGGCGCGCGAGTCGCTGGACGTCGCCGGTCTGCTGCCGGACATCGACCCGCGCAGCGTCGTGTCCGGGCCGGAGAGCCGCGTGCTGGACCGGATCGTGGTGCTCGCCCTGCTCGCCGCCGCCGACGCGCTCGCCGACGCCGGCATCGAGGTGGGCCGCGACGTCGATGAGTCCCGGATCGGCGTGATCGTCGGCGGGGTCGGCGGGATGGCCACCCTGGAGACCCAGGTGCTCGCCCGCGCCGCCCGGGGCCGCGCGGCGGTCAGCCCGTACCTGCTCACCGGCATCCTGCCGAACATGCCGGCGGCGCGGATCGCCATCGCGCACGGTATCCGGGGCTACAGCTCGTCGGTCGGCACGGCCTGCGCGTCCGGCGCGCAGGCGGTCGCCGACGCGGTCCGGTTGATCCGGGCGGGGGAGGCCGACGTGGTGGTCTGCGGGGCCAGCGAGGCGCCGCTCTTCCCCACCTTCGCCGACACCTTCGGCAACGCGCGGGCGCTGGCCCGCGCCGGGGACGACCCGTCCCGGGCGAGCCGGCCGTTCGACACGTCCCGCTCCGGGTTCGTGCTGGCCGAGGGCGCGGCGCTGCTGGTGCTCGAACGTGCCGAGCACGCCGCCGCACGCGGCGCCACCGGGTACGCCGAGGTGGCCGGCTACGGCGCGACCACCGACGCGTACCACCCGACCGCCCCGCGCCCCGACGGCGCCGGCGCGGCCGCGTGCATCCGCGGCGCGCTGCGCAGCTCGGGCGTGCCCGCTGCCGCGGTCGGCTACGTCAACGCGCACGGCACCGGCACGAAGCTCGGCGACATCGCCGAGGCCACCGCCCTCGCGGACGTCTTCGGCGACGGCGGCGTGCCGGTCAGCTCCACCAAGGCGCTCACCGGCCACCTGCTCGGCGCCTCCGGGGTGCTGGAGGCCGCGGCGACCGCGCTGGCGCTCGGTCGGGGGCTGCTGCCACCGACGTACCACCTCGACGACCCGGACCCGGCCTGCCCGGCGGACCACATCCGTGGCACCCCCCGCAAGGCCGACCCGGAGTACGCGCTGACCAACTCGTTCGGGTTCGGCGGCCAGAACGTGAGCCTGCTGCTCGCGCGGGTCGCCGAGCCGAGGAGGTGAGCGACGCGGCATCCCGGACGGGGGGCGTCCGGACGGCAACACGGGGGAAGCATGGGGAAGGGCACTGAAACATGGACATCCGTGGGATCGACCACATCGAACTCTACGTAGGTGACGCCCGGCAGGCGGCCTTCTACTTCAGCACCGCCGTCGGTTTTCAGATCTGCGGCCAGGGTGGCCCGGAGACCGGCCTGACCGGGCAGCGCTCACTGCTGCTCTGCCACGGCGACATCCGCCTGCTGCTCACCTCCGGGCTGAGCGCCGAGCATCCGGCGGCCCGGTACGTGCAGCGCCACGGCGACGGCATCGCGGTCGTCGCGGTCGAGGTCGACGACGTCGTCGAGGCGTACGCCGAGCTGGTGGGCCGGGGCGCGACCGGCGTGACGCCACCTACCACGCTGACCGGCGCGGACGCCGAGGTGGTGACCGCCGAGGTGGCGGGCTTCGCCGACGTGCGGCACCGCCTGGTGCAGCGCCGGGGGAGCCGGGCCGACTTCCTGCCCGGCGTGATCACGCCGACGCCGTTCACGGCGGAGAAGGGGAAGCCGGTCCTCGCCGAGGTCGACCACCTGGCGGTCTGCGTGCCGTCCGGCGAGCTGGACGAGACGGTCCGGCACTTCGAGGGGCTGTTCGACTTCGCGCAGATCTTCGAGGAGCACATCGAGGTCGACGGGCAGGGGATGAACTCCAAGGTGGTGCAGAGCCCGTCCGGGCAGGTCACCGTGGTGCTGCTGGAGCCCGACCGGGCCCGCCGGCCGGGGCAGATCGACGCGTTCCTCGACCAGCACGCCGGTGGGGGAGTACAGCACCTGGGGCTGCGTACCGACGACATCGTCGCCGCCGTGGAGTCGCTGGGCCGGCGCGGGGTCCGCTTCGCCGGCACCCCCGCCAGCTACTACGACGCCCTGGAGGCGCGGGTCGGTCGGGTGGACGCCCCGCTGGAACGACTGCGCGAGCTGGGAGTGCTGGTCGACTCCGATCACGGCGGGCAGCTGTTGCAGATCTTCGCCGAGTCGATGCACGTGCGCCGCACGCTGTTCCTGGAGCTGATCGAGCGGCGGGGCGCGAGCGGTTTCGGCAGCGGCAACATCAAGGCGCTGTACGAGGCCAAGGAGCGGGAACTGGCCGCCGCGGCGGCCACACCACAGGGGGTGGGGGCATGACCGCGACCGAGTACGAACCGACGCTGACCGCCCAGGAGAGGGCGCTGCTGCCCTCCGACGACGACGTGCGGCACTACGCCGAGCACGGCTGGTACCTGTCGAAGAAGCTGTTCACCGACGACGAGGTGGACGCGCTCGCCGCCGCCGCACAGCGCTACTACGACGGCGAACGCGACCGGCGGCTGCCGGTGCGTCCACCGAAGCTCGCCTACTGGGAGCCCGCGAAAGGGCCGGTGCAGCGGCACAACGACTACGTCCACCACGAGCACGACGGCCTCGGCGCGATCCTGCGTAAACCGCTGATCGGCGCGGTCGCCGCCCGGCTCGCCGAGGCCGACGAGATCCGCGTCTTCCAGTCCACGCTGATCTACAAGCCGCCGATCTCCGGCGAGCCGAGCAACATCGTGCCCTGGCACTTCGACAAGCACTACTGGGCGTCGTCGTCGTCGGAGAAGATGCTCACCGCGTTCATCCCCTTTCACGACTGCGGCCAGGAGATGGGCACCATCACCATGGTCGACGGCTCGCACCGGTGGTCCGAGATCGGCGCCGACGACACAGTCGTGCGGCACTTCGCCGACCGCGACCGCAGCCAGCTGGAGGAGATGCTGGCCGAGAACGCCGCACACAACGGCGCCGAGATCCGCAAGATCCCGATGGTGATCCCCAAGGGACACGTGAGCTTCCACCACTGCCGCACCTACCACGGCAGCGGCCCCAACGTCAGCGGTCGCCCCCGACAGGCGATCTCGCTGCACCTGCAGGACGGCGACAACGCCTGGCGGGCGTACCCGCTCTCCGACGGCTCGCTCGCCGCGTACAACCACGACGTGCTGGTCCGCCGCACCCACGACGGGCGGCCGGACTACGCGGACCCCGACTACTGCCCGGTCATCTGGCGCCACCGCGCCCAGCAGGGAGGCTGACATGTCACGGTACGACTGGGGTAGGACGCACCCGGGCATCGAACGGCTGGAACAGGCGGTGACCGAGCGACGCGACGCCGTGGTCAAGCACCCGCTCTACGCCAACCTCGACACCCACGAGGCGCTGGTCACCTTCATGGAGCACCACGTCTTCGCGGTCTGGGACTTCATGTCGCTGCTCAAGTCGTTGCAGCGGCAGTTGACCTGCGTGACCGTCCCCTGGATTCCGACCGGCCCGACCGGCAGCCGCCGCCTCATCAACGACATCGTCATGGTGGAGGAGAGCGACGAGCTGGGCGAGGGCTACATCAGTCACTTCGAGCTGTACGTGCGGGGAATGGCCGAGGCCGGCGCGGACACCACCGCCGTGAACGCCCTCGTCGACCTGCTGCGCGCCGGCCGGCCGGTGACCGACGCGCTCGCCGAGGCGGGGGCGCCGGCCGCGTCCGCGCGGTTCGCCGCGACCACCTGGCACATCATCGAGTCCACCCCGGTGCACTGTCAGGCGGCGGCCTTCGCGTTCGGCCGGGAGGACCTGATCCCGGACATGTTCACGCAGGTCGTCGCGGTCAACGAGCGCAGCAACCGGCTGCACACCTTCGTCGACTACCTGGAACGGCACATCGAGGTCGACGGCGAGCAGCACACCCCGATGGCCATGCAGATGCTCGCCGACCTGTGCGGCGACGACGACACGAAGTGGCAGGAGTGCGCCGACACGGTCAACACCGCCCTGGCCGCCCGCGCCCGGCTCTGGGACGACATCCTCGCAGCGGTCAAGGGGCCGGCGTGACCGACGCCGACCCGGTCCGGCTCTACCGCACGGTCCGGCTGATCCGCCGGTTCGAACAGCGTGCGGTGGAGCTGGTCCACGGCGGGCAGATCGTCGGCGGCATCCACCCGTACCTCGGTCAGGAGGGGATCGCTGCCGGCGTCTGCGCCGCGCTCGGGGCCGACGATGTGCTCGCCGGCACCCACCGCGGGCACGGGCACGTGCTGGCCCGCGGCGCCGACCCGGCCCGGATGCTCGCCGAGCTGTGCGGCCGGCTGACCGGCCTCAACGCCGGGCGGGGCGGCTCGATGCACGCCGCCGACCTCAGCATCGGCGTGCTCGGCGCGAACGCCATCGTCGGCGCCTCCGGCGGAATCATCACGGGCGCGGTGTGGGCCCGCCGACGGCAGGGCCGCGACACCGTCGGGGTGAGCTTCTTCGGCGACGGCGCGGTCAACGAGGGGATGCTGCTGGAGGCGTTCAACCTGGCCGCGCTGTGGCGGGTGCCGGTGCTGTTCGTCTGCGAGAACAACGGCTACGCCACCACCATGCCGGTCGCCGGCGCGGTGGCCGGCAGCATCGCCGGCCGCGCCGCCGCCTTCGGCATCCGGGCCGTCGAGGTCGACGGCCAGGACCCGGAGGCGGTACGCGACGCGTCGGCCGCCGCCGTCGACCGGATGCGCGCCGGCGGCGGCCCCGAGCTGATCGAGGCCCGGACCTACCGCTTCGACGCCCACCACACCTTCGAACACGCGGTACGCCTCGACTACCGCCCGCCCGACGAGGTGAGCCGGGGCAGGGCCCGCGACCCGGTGCGCATCCAGGGCGAACGGCTCTCCGACGCCGAGCGCGCGGCCGTGGACGCCGAGGTCGAGGCGACCCTCGACGCGGCGGTGCGCTTCGCCCTGGACAGCCCGCATCCCGACCCGGCCGACGCGCTGGCGTACCTGTACGCCAGCGGCCTGACCGCCCGCACCGGAGGTGGCTGAATGACCGTGCGCACCGGAGGTGGCTGAGGTGCCCCGACTGTCGTACCGCCGGGCGTTGACCCGGGCGCTGGCCGACGAGCTGGCCCGCGACGAGGCGGTGTTCCTGCTCGGCGAGGACATCCAGGTCGGCGCGTCGCTGGTGACCACCGGGCTGGCCAAACGGTTCGGCGTCGACCGGGTCCGCGACACCCCGCTGTCCGAGCAGGCGTTCACCAGCTTCGCCACCGGGGCGGCGCTGGCCGGGCTCCGGCCGGTGATCGAGTTCCAGATCCCGTCGCTGCTGTTCCTGGTCTTCGAGCAGATCGTCAACCACGCGCACAAGTTCCCGCTGATGACCGGCGGGCAGTGCGCGGTGCCGGTCACCTACCTGGTGCCCGGCTCCGGGTCGCGTACCGGCTGGGCGGGGCAGCACTCCGACCACCCGTACAGCCTCTTCGCCCACGTCGGCGTGGTCACCGTCGTGCCGGCCACCCCGGCCGACGCGTACGGGCTGCTGGTCAGCGCGATCCGGCACGACGACCCGGTGGTGGTGTTCGCCCCGGCCGGGGCGATGGACAGGCGCGACGACGTGTCCGATCTGGAGCCGGTGCCGCTGGGCCGGGGCCGCATCCACCGCTTCGGCGACGACGTGACGGTGGTCGCGATCGGGCACCTGGTGCACGACGCGCTCGCGGTCGCCGAGGAGGTGGCCGACCAGGTCTCGGTGGAGGTGTTCGACCCGCGCACCCTGTACCCCTTCGACATCGACGGGTTGACCGAGTCGGTGGCCCGCACCGGGCGTCTCGTGGTGCTCGACGACGCCAACCGCTCCTGCGGCATGGCCGCCGAGATCATCGCCTCGGTGGTGGAGCGGGTCCGGCTGCTCGCCCCGCCGCGCCGGGTCACCCGCCCGGACGGCGCGGTGCTGCCGTTCGCCCCCGCCCTGGACCGCGCCGTGCAGCCGTCCCGGGAGCAGCTCGCCACCGCCATCCACCTGACCATGAAGGACTCATCATGATCGACCCGAACTACCCGTGGCCGTCGGCCGACGGGGCCTGGACCGACCTGCCGGAGCCGGCCCGCCGGGCCATGGTGGCCAGCGGCGCGGCCGCCTGGGAACGCGTCTTCCACGGGCGGGCGACCTACAACAAAGAGTGGCGGCTGGCCCGCCCCCCGGTCCTGACCGCCGACGCCTGGCGGGAGCTGAACGAGGTCTGCGACCGGCTGGCCCAACTCATCCTGAACGCCTGCCGGCGGCGGGTGGACACCGCCGGTGAGCTGCGCCGGCTGCTCGGCGTCCCGGCGGGGGAGACCCGACTGCTGGACGAGTCGGAGCCGCTGACCGAGGCGCTGCTGGCCGCGTACCGGCCCGATGTGATCTTCACCGAGGGCGTGCCGAAGTTCGTCGAGTACAACATCGACAGCAGCCTCGGGGGAGGATTCGACGCCGACACCGTCATCCAGCGGTTCGCGCAGCTCTACGCCGAGCACGGCATCCTCGACGAGCTGCCGGTACGCGCCGCGCCGTCGCTGCTGGACCAGCGTTTCGTGGCGATCCGCGAGGAGCTGGGGTTGCCCGACGGCGCCCGGCTGGCGCTGCTGATGGACTTCGACGCCGACTATCCGGGCCTGGACGACCCGGAGACGTTCATCCGCATCCTCAGCCCGCTCGCCGTACGGGCCCGGGACTTCGGCATCGACCTGGTCATCGCGCCCCTGTCCACCGCCACCCTGGCCGCCGACGACCGGCTCGTGGTCGACGGCGCGCCGGTCGACGCGCTGTTCCGCCTCTTCGTGCCCAACCGGGTCACCCCGACCGCCGGCCTGGACGCGGTGGCCGGCGCGTTGGCCGCCGGCACGCTGCCGATGTTCGTGTCGGCGGCGGCCTGGCTGCTCGGCAACAAGACCACCTTCGCCTGGCTGTGGGAGGACGTGGACGCCCTGCCCGCCGACGACCAGACGCTGATCCGCCGGCACGTGCCGTACACGGTGCCGTTGACCGTCGCGGTGCTCGACGGGGCGATCGCCGAGCAGGCCGAGCTGGTGGCGAAACCGGCGGACGGCTCAGCCGGGCACGGTGTGCTGATCGGCCCCGAGCTGAGCCCGACGGACTGGGCCGACGGCCTGCGCGCGGCCGTCGACCGGGGCGGCAACATCCTGCAGCGGTATCTGCCGGCCGACCGGGTGCCGATGGACTTCGTGCAGATCGAGACCGGCGAGACGGTGACGGCCGACGTCCCGTACTCCCTGGCCCCCTACCTGTTCGGCCGCCGCGCCTCCGGCGGCCTGGCGAGGGTCGGTTTTCCCGGCGGCGACGGAATCCTCAACCTGGCCCACGGAGTCCTCCTGACGGGAATCCTCCTGTCCGACCGACCCTGACCCCGGCCCCCACCGGTTGATCATGAAGTTATTGCCCCGACACGCCGCGGGGGACGGCAATAACTTCATGATCACCGTCGCGGTCGGAGGGCGCGGAGGGTTTCGGCTGTCGCTACCGCGTCGCTGCGGGCGCTGCCGTGGCGGCCGTCGGTGCTGTAGAGGGTGGGGTCGGCCGTCAGTGGGTGGTCCGTGAGGTGCACGTGGACCGTTCCCAGGCGTTCGGCCAGCCGCGCCGTGTGCGCGGAGAGGCGTCGCATCCGTTCCCCGAGGCCGGCCCGCACGTGCTCGGGCACGGCCGGGCTGTGCGACACGTCGAACATGCCCACCGTGATCACGTCCGCGCCGGTGTCCCGTAGCGCGCTGATCATCGCGGTCAGCTCGGCGTCCACCGCGTCCGCGTCGTACGCCGGATGAAAGGCGTCGTTGCCGCCGCAGACCACCAGCGCCAGGTCCGGCTCGAAGGCCAGCGCCGGGGCGAGCTGCGCGGCCCGCACCTGGTGCGCGCGCAGCCCGCGCCGACCCAGATTCCGGTACGCCAGCTCGGGGCGGACGGCGGCCAGCTCGGCGGCGACCCGGTCGACCCACTGCACGTCCGGGTAGCCCGGCGTCGGCTCGCACATGCCCTCCACCACGCTGTCGCCGATCGCCACGAACCGCCGCCACGGGTGCCCGCGCAGCAGTTCGCCGGCCTCCCCGGGGCGAAGGCAGTACGGATCGGTCGCTTCGTCGAGCGTCGATGGCATGCCGGCACGCTAACCGACCGCCGCCTCCTCGGCCAGGCTGACCTCGGCCAGGTAGACGCACGTACGCCCCTCGTGGGAGGAGTAGTAGCTGACCCAGAGCAGATCGTCGTGCCAGACCAGGCCCGGGTAGCTGGTGTCGCCGCCGGAGGGCAACGCGACCAGTTCGGTCAGCGCGCCGCGCTCCGGGTCGACGGCGCAGATCGCGGTGCGGACGTCGCCGTCGAGCAGCCGTACGCCGGCCAGCAGCCGTCCGTCGGGCAGCCGGAGCAGCGCCGGCCCGCCCACCTGCACCCCCAGGTCGGTCCAGGTCCACTCCCGGTACGGCGGTCGGGCCCGGCCGAGCTGCGCGGTGGCGCTGTCGCCGTCGCGGCGCAGCAGGCAGTGGGCGGTGCCGTCCGGGGCGAAGGCCAGACCCGACTCGTTGGGGTAGCCGCCCTCGAACAGCGTCGGCACCCACTGGCGCAGGTCGACGCCGTCGACGCTGCGGTAGAGCCGGGCGAACCGTGGCCCCCGGGTGGCGTAGCCGACGGCGTACATCGCGTCGTGGTGCCAGGCGGCCCGCCACACCCAGACGCCCGGTTCGCCGACGGAAACCGGGTCGCCCCAGCTGCGCCCGTCCCCGGAGAGCCAGGTCACCGTGTCGAACGTCTTGCTCGTCTCTCCGGTCGCCGCCGCCGCGAACAGTTGCAGGCGTCCGTCGGGCCGGACGACGAACCGCGGATCGCGCAGGTCGACGCCGTCCTGCCGGATGACCGCCGCGGAGTTCCACGCCCGACCGTCCGCCGAGGTCAGCACCCGGATCACGCCGTCACCGGAGAGGTGCGTCCGCGCCTCACGGAAGGCGCAGAACCACATGCCGGCGTACCGGACGAGGTCGGTGAACGCGCTGTGCGGCGCGCTGTCGCCGATCCGCCGCACGGCGGTGACCTCGGCGGTGCGGCGGTGGGTGGGTGACGACGACGTCATGCGCGGCGGCCTCCTGGCTGCGGAAAGAGCGGTACTCCCGGGGCCGACGCGCGGCCGGGTCGGCCGTTCTCCGGCCCGACGGGCTCCGACGCGGCCGCGACGGGCCGACGCTAGCCGCCCCGGCCGACGCCCGCGCGGCCAGCAGAAGAACGGACGACGAACGACGAGGTCCGTTGACCCTGTCGGATCGGCGTCATCGAGGCGCAGCGTCGGCGCGGTGGGGCGGTGCGCTGGCACGGGTCCGCCACGATGGCGGGGGCCAGCCGACCTGGGCTGGCGTGCCGGTCGGAGGGAGGTGTCGATGCTCAGCGCCTTTCTGCAGGCCCTGGCGAGCAAGCTGGTCGAGGCGATCCTCGGCAAACTGACCGAGTGGCTCGCACCGAAGGCGCTGCGGGCCGTACCGCACCGTGCCTCGCCGAACTGTCCACGCTGCGGCGGGTACGGCGTCCGGCGGTGGGCGCCCGGCGGCATGTGGGCGGTGTTCCTGCTGTCGCTGCTGGCCTTCGCGTGGGGCTTCGGGTTCACCCTGCTCGGCGTGCCGGTGGTCGTGCTGGTCGTGGTCGGCGCGGTGCTGTCCGACGGCGTCGGCGCCCTGTGGCCTGCCCTGCTCGCGCCGCTGGGCCTGCTGGTTCCCGGCAGCCTGATGGTCGGGGGAGCGTTCGGGCTGGCCTGGTATCACAGCTACCCGCCGAAGTGGTGTGCCCGCTGCCACGGCCGCTGGCCACGCCGCGACCGCGCCGAGTACCTGCGCTCGGCCCGGGAGTTCACCTGCGGCTGCGGGCAGCGACTGCGCGTGCCGAGCGCCGCCGCCGGGGCGAAACTGCGCTGCCCGCGCTGCCGGACCGAACACTCCACCCCGATCCGAACCGGTCCCTGACGAGTCGCCCCGGCCCGGCCCGGTGCGGAGGGGATCAGCGGCACACGGCGTGCTCGGCGAGCAGTTCGTCGAGCACCCGCCGGGCCCAGGCCGCCGTGGCCGGCTCCGGGGCGTCCAGCGTGATGAGCGCCTTCCACAGCGCCCACCCGCGCCCGCGCGCCCAGGTGGCCGTGTCGACGTCGAGCGCGTCGAGGAACGCCGCCCGGGCGGCGCCGCGCAGCAGGGTCCAGGCGATCACCGTGTCGCAGGCGGGGTCGCCGACACCGCAGCAGCCGAAGTCGATGACGGCGGCGAGCCGACCGTCGCGAACCAGCAGGTTGCCCTCCGCGACGTCGCCGTGGAACCAGACCGGCGGCCCGGACCAGGTGGCATCGAGAGCGGCCTGCCAGATGTCGGTGACCACGTCGACGGGCAGCCGGTCGCGGTGCGTCTCGATCGCCGCCCGGGTCTCCGGGTCGTACGTGGACAGCGGACCGCCGCGCCAGGCGCTGTGCGGGCCGGCCGCCGGGGCGTCGGTGGTGTCGACGGCGCGCAGGGCGCACAGGAAGGCGGCGAGGTCGGTGGCGAACCGGGTCGGGTCGTCGATCCGTTCGGGTCGCGCGGTCCGGCCGTCGATCCAGCCGTAGACCGACCACGGGTACGGGTAGCCGGCGCCGGGTCGCCCGTGGGCCAGCGGGGTAGGGATCTCCAGCGGCAGCTGCCCGCCGAGTACCGGCAGCCAGCGCTGCTCCTTGGGGACCTGCAACGCGTAGCCCTCCCCGCTGGGCAGCCGCACGGTCATCTCCGTACCCAGGTGGAAGGTCCGGTTGTCCCAGCCGCCGACCTCGACCGGGCGTACCGGCAGCTCGGCCCACCGGGGGAACTGCTCGGCGACCAGTCGGCGGACCAGGCCCACGTCGATGCGCCGGGCCGTCGTCTCGTCAACGTCCGGCACGTCGGGTGCGGGCTGTGCGCTCATCCGCCCGAGCCTGCGGGCTCCGCCGGCCGCCCGCAACCGATTTGCGCCGACAGTGGAACCGGCCGGGCCAGCGCTCGGGACAGGTGTCCGGGAGGTGCGGGCCTGGCCGTACCTCAACTGCCTCCTTTGCTCTGCTTCAACCGCCGCAACACCGACGCCCCGAAAGTGTTGCGTGGGTGTAAGCAGAGCAAAGGGGGCGCACGAGACGGTTGCGAGCCGCTGGGCAGCAGGGCATCAGGCGGTGGCGGCAGGTGTGGGCCGCGTCGGCGCCTTCGGGTTGGACGCCCTCGCCACCAGCGGGAACGCGGTGACGAGCAGGCACGCCACGGCCATGGCCAGCAGCGCCGGGGTGAGCCCGAGCGCGTCCACCGACCAGCCGCCGAGCAACGCGCCGACCGGCAGGCCGACGAAGGCCAGCGATCCGGCGATGCCGAGCACCCGGGTCTGCAGATCCGCCGGCACCCGCTCGTAGAGCGCCACCCCGAGCAGCGGGTTGACCGCCGCGATGCCGATGCCGGACAGGAACGTCACCACGAGCACGACCGGCAACTCGTCGCTGATCGCCAGGGCGACCAGTCGAGGCGTGCCGGCGACCGTCGCCCCGAGCAGGAACGTCAGCCGGCCGGGCAGCCGGGGACCGAGCGCGGTGAACAGCACGTTGCCCAGCAGCGCGCCCGCCGAGAACGCCGCCAGCACCAGGCCGAGCCCGCTGGGGCCGTGCAGCTCTCGGGCGACCCAGAACGGGATGTAGACGGCCACGCTGGCGTTGGCGACCATGTTCAGCGCCGAGACGACGACCAGCATGCCCAGCAGCGGCCGGTCCCGACCGAGGTAGCCGAACCCGTCGCGCAGCGCGCGCAGGTAGCCGACCGGGGCGGTGGGCTGCGCCGGGGCGGCCGGGGGTCGGACCAGGAGGCCGATCAGCAGGGCGCAGATCGCGAAGCTGACCGCGTCGATGAGGATCGCCTGGCTCACCCCGAAGGCGGCGATCAACAGGCCGCCCACGGCGGCGCCGAACAGCGTCACCACCCGGCTCAACCCGTCGTACGCCGAGGTCAGGCGGATCAGCGGCACCCCGGCGGCCTCGGCGACCGGCCGGAACATGACGTGCTTGACCCGGTCCCCGATGCCCCGCAGCGCGCCGGCCACCGCGACCAGCGCCACCAGGGGGGCGAAGCCCAGCCACGGGGTCAACGCGACGACCACCATGGCCACCGCGCTGCCCGCGTCGCACAGGATCGACGTCCGGCGCAGGCCGATCCGGTCCGCCCAGGGCGTGCCCAGGGCACTGGACAGCAGGTACGGCAGCGTCTCGGCGAACGCGACCAGACCCATCTTGGTCGGGCTGCCGGTGGTGACCAGCACCAGCCAGGGGATGGTCACCACCGAGATGCGGGTGCCCAGGTTGGAGACCAGGTCCGCGCTGACCAGGACGACCAGCTGCCGGCGGGGGGTCACGTCCCGACCGCCGCCGCCCGGCGCGCGGCGTACTGCGCGCGCAGCGCCCGCTTGTCCACCTTCACCGACCGGTTCACCGGCAACCGGTCGACGAACTCCACCCCGGCCGGCGCCCACATCTCGTTGAGCTCGGCGGTCACCAGGTCGATCAGCTCCGCCCCGGTGACCGTCGCGCCGGGCGCGGTCACCACGTACGCGTACGGCACCTCGCCCACCGTCTCGTCCGGCACGCCGATCACCGCGGCGGCCCGCACCTGCGGGTGCCCGGCCAGGACGTCCTCGATGGGGCGGCAGAAGATTGCCCAGTTCCGCCGGTGCGTGACGATCATGTCGTGCGCCCGGTCGACCAGATAGAGGAAGCCGTCGCCGTCGAGATGGCCAATGTCGCGGGTGCGGACCCACCCGTCGACGAGCGTCTGCGCGGTCAACTCGGGCTGGCCGTGGTAGCCGGCGAAGCTCAGCTTCGTACGCACCCACACCTCGCCGTCGCGGCCCGGCGGCAGCACCGTGCCGTCGTCGTCGCGGATCTCGATGCGCACGTCGCCGTAGGGCCGCCCGCAGGAGCGCAGCCGCTCCGGGTGCTCCGGATCGTCGGTCAGTCCGGGCAGAGCGGTGATGACCACGGCCTCGCTGAGGCCGTACACGATGCGCAGTACCGGGCCGAAGCGCGCGATGGCCTGGCGTAGCCGGGCGGGCGCGGCGGGCCCGGCGCCCACGTTGAACATGAACATGGCCGAGAAGTCGGCGCCCACCAGCGCCGGATGGTCCAGCAGCTCGTAGAGCATCGGCGGGGTGACGAAGGTCGAGTTGATCCGCTCCCGTTGCACGGTGGCCACGAACGCCGCCGGGTCCCAGTCGTCGCGCAGGTACAGCACCCCGCCGGTGAACAGGTTGAACAGGGTGGTGATCTGCCCGCTGGCCAGCCACATCGGCGAGTGCGACAGGTGCCGCAGCACGGGGAACCCGGCGGCGCGGAAGTCGGCCGCGAGGGTGCGGATCTGGGCGTAGAAGCTCTCGGTGTGGTGCACCAGCTTGGGGGTGCCGGTGGTGCCGCTGGTCTGCAGGAACGACTCCGGCGCGCGGACGGCCGCCGGCAGCGCCAGCGCCGGGTTCGGTTCGGCGTCGGCCGTGAGGTCCGGGCCGGCGCCGCCGGGGCCCAGGCAGCACACCGGTACGCCGGGCAGCGCGGCGGCCAGCTCCGGCCCCAGGCTGGCCGGGTCGCGGGCGTCGTAGACTAGGGCGTCGGGGCGGGCCAGCCGGATGAACTCGTCGACCTCCCGGCGGGCGGTGACCGGGGCGACCCACATCGTCCGGCAGCCGGTCAGGTGCAGGGCGAGTTGGAGCAGCGGCCCCTCCACGGCGTTCGCGACGGTCACCAGCACCGCCGAGCCGGGCCGTACGCCGTGCCGGGTCAGCGCCGCGGCCATCGCACGCACCAGCGCGGCGGCCTCGGTGTACGTGAAGCGGCGGCCACCGCCGACCAGCGCCTCCCGGTCGCCGAAGTCGGCGAAGAGATCCAGTGCCCTGTCCACATAGGTCGCGTGCCCGGGTCCGTCAGTCATCCGGCAAACCCCCATCCGAGAAGCGGCGGTCTCCGGGCAGCTCCCGGTGACGTCGCGGGCGGTGGGCGCGCGTTCGGCGACCGCACCGCCGCCGCCTGCGAGCCTAGGCCGGCGAGGGCGCGGCGGGACCGGGCCGAAGGGCGATCCGGCAGGCCCGGTGGACATTTGATCGCGTCGATCAGGTTGATTGACGCCCGTCATCGGCGGCGGCTAGGTTTCTGGACCATCGTCCAGGCGGGAGCCGTCAGCGGACGGCCCTGGGCTGCCACACGATGGAGGTTCAATGTCGACCCCGAAGAGATGGCATGTCATCGCCGCGGCCGCGGCGCTGCTGGTCACGGCAACACCCGCCGTCGTCGCCAGCGCCGGCGGATCCCCGACCGCCGCGGCCCGGCCGGACCGGGGCGAGTGGGCGGGCAGTTGGGCCGCCGCGGTCACCCGGGGCAACTCGGTCGGCCTGACCAACACCGGCCTGAACAACCAGAGCGTCCGGATGGTCGTGCACGTCTCCGTGGGTGGCCCGGCCCTGCGCGTACGGCTGAGCAACCTCTACGGCGAGCAGGCGGTCCGGGTGGGCCGCGCCACCGTCGCCCGGCCGAACACCGCGACCGTCGACGACGTCTCCGACATCGACCCGGCCTCGCTGCGCGCGCTGACGTTCACCGGCGCCGCCTCGGCCACCATGAACCGGGGCGCCGAGCTGCTCAGCGACCCCCTGACCTTCACCGTCGCGGACGACAGCGACCTGGTGGTCACCCTGCACTTCCCGACGCCGACCGGGCCGACCACCTTTCACGGGCAGTCCCAGCAGACCAACTTCATCGGCGCCGGCGACCTGACCGGGGCCGCCGACGGCGGCGGGTTCACCATCCGACCCACCTGCTGCTGGTTCTTCCTGTCCGGCATCGACGTGCAGCGCAAGGGCAGTCCGGGGGCGCTGGTCGTGCTCAGCGACTCCATCGGCGACGGCAACGGCAGCACGGTCAACGCCAACCGGCGCTGGCCCGACCTGCTCGCCGACCGGCTGCTCGCCGACCGTCCGGATCGGCGCACCCCGGGCGTGCTCAACCTGAGCCTGGCCGGCAACCGCCTCAACCACGAGGGCACCGAGCCGGGCGCCGGCGACTACCCCGGCTACTTCCAGCTCGGCCCGAACGCGGCGGCCCGCCTCAACGAGGACGTCTTTCCCCAGACCGGGGTCCGTACGGTCGTCACGCACCTGGGCATCAACGACATCTGGATGTCCAACGACCCGCCGGAGGCGATCATCGCCACCCTCCGGCAGATCAACCAGCAGCTCCAGCAGCGCGGGCTGACCAGCCTGGTGGCCACGCTGACCCCGTACGAGGGGCACGGCGCCCCGGGTGTGTGGACGCCGGAGAAGGAGGCCACCCGGCAGGCAGTGAACGCGTACCTGCGCGGCAGCCGGGAGTTCGACGGGCTGCTCGACTTCGACCGGGTGCTGCGTGACCCGGCCCGGCCCAGCCAGTTGCTGCCCGCGTACGACTCGGGGGACCACATCCACCCGAACGACGCCGGCAACCAGGCAATGGCCGACGCCGTCCCGTTGCGGCTGCTCAACCTGTGACACCGGCCCGGGGGCGGCGGCCGATCCCGCCGCCCCCGGGCGCCGACATCCTGGGGAGGAGAACGTCGTGACGGTGCAGGACCTGCTCACCGGCCTCTACAGCGAAGAGGGCCGCCAGAACCCGTACCCGTGGTACGCCGAGCTGCACCGGCTCGGGCCGGTCAGCGCGGTGCCGCCCCGCGCCGAGCACCGCACGGTGGCGGCGGTGGCGGTCGGGTACGACCTGATCGACGGGCTGCTGCGCGATCCGCAGTGGACCAAGCAGCCGCCGCCGGGCTGGGAGGAGCACGAGATCCTGCGCACCTTCCAGACCTCGATGATGTTCATCAACCCGCCCGATCACACCCGGATGCGGCACGTCTTCTCCCGTACCTTCACGCCGCGCCGCCTCGGCGCGCTGGAGCCGGTGATCCTGCGGGTCGTCGACGAGCTGCTGGACAGGATGGCCGACGCCGGTGGCGGCGTCGTCGACTTCGTGGCCGACTTCGCGTACCCGATCCCCGCCCTGGTGATGGCGGAGTTCATCGGCATCCCGGCGGGGGAGCTGCCCTGGTACCGGGACCGGGTGGAGCGCATCGACGAGTTCCTGGACGTGGCCGGGAAGACCCCGCAGCGGCTGGCCGCCGCGAACACGGCGGCGCAGGAGCTGCGGGCGTTCTACCGGGAGTTGCTGGCCCACCGCCGCCGCACGCCCGGCGAGGATCTGATCAGCGCTCTGGTCGAGGCCGTCGGCTCGGGCGAGGTGGAGCTGACCGAGGAGGAGTTGATCAGCAACCTGATCGTCCTGTTCAACGCCAGCTTCGTCACCACCGTCTACATGTTCAGCAACGGCCTGCCGCTGCTGCTGGCCCACCCGGGGGCGGTCACCGCGCTGCCCACCGACGACGACCTCGCCCGGGGCTGCGTCGACGAGGTGCTGCGCCTGCAGAGCCCGGTGCACTTCCTCGCCCGGGCCGCGCCGCAGGACTCCGTGCTGGCCGGCGTGCCGGTCGCCCGCGACGACAACGTGCTCATCATCATCGGGGCCGCCAACCGGGACCCGGCGCGGTTTCCCGACCCGGACGTCTTCGACCCCACCCGCCCCGGCCCGCCGTCGCTGGCCTTCGGTGTGGGCCTGCACTTCTGCCTCGGCGCGGCGGTGTCCCGGCTGGAGGGACGCCTCGCCCTGCCCCGCCTGTTCGCCCGGTTCCCCCGGCTCGCG
Source organism: Micromonospora sp. NPDC005194 (assembly GCF_040608335.1). Lineage (NCBI taxonomy): Bacteria > Bacillati > Actinomycetota > Actinomycetes > Micromonosporales > Micromonosporaceae > Micromonospora > Micromonospora sp. NPDC005194. The sequence goes on from NZ_JBEXIA010000034.1 coordinate 55,833, forward strand.
GTCACCGAGACCCCGACGTACAGCGGCAGCCTCTTCCTGCGCGGCATCGACAAGCTGCTGGTCAGCACCGGCGGATAGGAGACCCGCATGGCCCTGCACCCGGAGGTGGCGGCCTACCGCGCCGCCCGCGTCGCCGCCGGCACGCCGCCGCTCTACACGCAGACCCTCGGCGAGGCGCGCGCCGCCGACCTGGCCGCGATCCGCGCCGGCGGCGGCGCGGTCGAGCAGGTCGCCGAGGTACGCGACGAGCGGATCCCCGGGCCGGGCGGTGACCTGCCGATCCGGGTGTACCGGCCGGGCGGGCCGGGGCCGCTGCCCACCCTGCTGTACTTCTTCGGCGGCGGGTGGACGCTCGGCAGCGTGGACACCGCCGACGGCATCTGCCGACGACTGGCCAACGCGGCGGGATGCCAGGTGGTGACCGTCGGCTACCGACTGGCCCCTGAGCACCCCTTTCCGGCCGCGGTGCACGACTGCCACGCCGCGACCGTGTGGATCGCCGCGAACGCCGACCGGTTCGGCGTTGATCCGACCCGGCTGGCGGTGGGCGGGGACAGCGCGGGCGGGAACCTGGCGGCTGCGGTGACGCTGCTCTGCCGCACGGACGGGCCTCCGCTCGCCGCGCAGCTGTTGGTCTATCCGAACACCGACGTCAGCGCCGAGCCGTCCGGCCCGGTCGACGACGACCCGGCGTTGTTCAACCGCCGGTCGGTGGCCTGGTACCGGACGCACTACCTGGCCGACCCGGAGCACTCCCGGGATCCGCTGGCGTCGCCGCTGCTCGCCGACGACCTGTCCGGCCTGCCTCCGGCGCTGGTGGTCACCGCCGAGCTGGACCCGCTGTGCGCCGAGGGGCAGCGCTACGCGCAGCGGCTGCGCGCCTGCGGTGTGCCCACCCGCCTCGACCACTATCCGCAGATGATCCACGGGTTCTTCGCCATGCCCGGCGCCTTCACCGACGGCCAGCGGGCGCAGCACCGCGCGGCCGCGTTCCTGCGGGAACGGTTCGGGCTGCCGCCGCTGCGGGACGACCCGGCCATTGGCCAGGCTGACGATGACCCGGCCGCCGCCGGCTCAGGTGTCGGCGCAGCCGCCGCCGGCCCGGACGCCGCTGCGGCCGACGCGGGGGTGCGGGGTGGCTGAGCCGGTACTGGCCGACCTGCCGACCGGGGTGCCGGCGGCGGTGACGTTCGCCGACTACGGACCGCGGGCGCGGGCGGTGCTGGCCCCGGACGTGTGGGACTACATCGCCGGCGGCAGCGCGGCCGAGGTGACCCTGGCCGCCAACCGGGCCGCGCTGGACCGGGTGGCCGTGCTGCCCCGGGTGCTGCGCGGCAGCCACGCCGTGGACCTCGGCGCCCGGCTGCTCGGCCGGCCGTACGCGATGCCGGTCGGGGTCGCGCCGATGGCGTACCAGCGGCTCGTGCACCCGGACGGGGAACTGGGCCTCGCGGCGGCGGCCGGCGCGGCCGGCGTGCCGTATCTGGCGAGCACGTTGAGCAGCACGCCGATCGAGGAGATCACCGGAGTCGGTGCGGAGGTCTGGTTCCAGCTCTACTGGCTGCGCGACCGGGCGCTGGTCCGCGATCTCCTGGACCGGGTCGTGGCGGCGGGCTGCCACGCGCTGGTGGTCACCGTGGACGTTCCGGTGCTCGGTCGACGCCCACGCGACCTGCGCAACGCGTTCCGCCTCCCGGCCGACGTGGTCGCCGCGAACCTGCCGCACGGCCGCGACGCCCTGGCGCACGCCGGCGCCCCCGGTGTGTCCGCCATCGCCGCGCACACCGACGCGTCGTTCGAGTCCGCCCTGCGCTGGGCGGATCTGGCCTGGCTGCGTGAGCACATCGACCTGCCGCTGGTCGTCAAGGGGGTGCTGGATCCCCGCGACGCGGTCGAGGCGGTGCGGATCGGTGCGGACGCGGTGGTGGTGTCCAACCACGGCGGGCGTCAGTTGGACGGGGCGCCGGCCAGCGTCACCATGCTGCCGGAGGTCGTGGACGCCGTCGGCGACGGTGGGCAGGTGCTGCTGGACAGCGGCATCCGTGGAGGCACCGACGTGCTGCGGGCGCTGGCGTTGGGCGCGGCGGGCGTCCTGGTCGGTCGTCCCTTGCTCTGGGCGCTGGCCGTCGGAGGGCGGCGCGGCGCGCAGGACGCGTTGGCGTTGCTCGCCGCGGAGGTGCGTGACGCGTTCACCCTGGCCGGCTGCGCCGATCCGGCGGCGGTGGCCGAGCTGCGTACGCTCGCGGCGGGCTGAGGGTGGCCCCGACGGAGTCGGCCGACCTGAGCGTCGCCGACCTGCACCCCGCGCTGGGTGATCCGGCGCTGACCTCGATGAACTTCCTCAACGAGGTGTCCGAACGCTATCCGGCGGCGGTGTCGCTCGCGGCCGGGCGCCCGTACGAGGAGTTCTTCGACGTCGCGGCGGTGCACCGGCACCTGGACACGTTCCACCGGCACCTCGTCGACGAGCTGGGCCACGCGCCCGAGCAGGCCCGACGGCTGCTGCTGCAGTACGGCCGGACCAAGGGCATCGTGCACCACCTCATCGCCCGCAACCTCGCGGTCGACGAGGGGATCACGGTCGACCCGGAGGCCGTCGTGGTGACCGTCGGCTGCCAGGAGGCGATGTTCCTGGTGCTGCGGGCGTTGCGGGCCGATCCGGCGGACGTGCTGCTGGCGGTCGCCCCGACCTACGTCGGGCTGACCGGCGCGGCGCGGCTGGTGGACCTGCCGGTGTGGCCGGTCGCCGGTGGACCGTCCGGAGTGGACCTGGCCGACCTGCGGGCACAGGCGCGTCGGGCCCGGGCGTCGGGGCGCCGGCCGCGCGCCTGCTACGTGCTGCCGGACTTCGCCAACCCGTCCGGGGCCAGCATGAACGTCCCGGACCGGCAGCGGCTGTTGGCGCTGGCCGCCGAGGAGGACCTGCTCCTGCTGGAGGACAACCCGTACGGGCTGTTCCCCGTCGAGGACGGGCCGCGCCCGCCCACCCTGAAGGCGCTGGACACCGACCGGCGGGTGGTCTACCTCGGCTCGTTCGCCAAGACCGTGCTGCCCGGAGCGCGGGTCGGCTACGTGGTCGCCGACCAGCGGGTGGCCGGGTTGGACGGCCGGGTCGGCCCGCTCGCCGACCAGCTCGCGATGATCAAGAGCATGGTCACCGTGAACACCTCGCCGATCGCGCAGGCGGTGATCGGTGGGCGGCTGCTGGAGCACGGGTGCAGCCTGGTGCCCGCGAACACCCGGGAGCGGGCCGCGTACGCCCGCAATCTGCGTCACCTGGTCGCCGGGCTGGCCCGGCGTTTCCCGGATCGGCCGGACCGGCCGGCGGTGGTGCGGTGGACGGTGCCGGCCGGCGGGTTCTTCGTGGTGGTGACCGTGCCGTTCGCGGTCGACGACGCGCTGCTGGACACCTCGGCGCGTGACTACGGGGTGCTCTGGACGCCGATGGCGCACTTCTACGACGACACGGCGCCGGTGTGCGCGCTGCGGTTGTCGGTCAGCGCGGTGACACCCGAGCAGATCGACCTGGGGTTGGACCGGCTCGCCGCCCTCATCACCGACGAGCTCCTGCGTGGACGGTCATAATGGGCCGCATGGTTGCCTGGGAGTACGCCTTGCTCGTCCGCCGCTATCAGGGACAGGGCCGCAATTTCACCGTCTCGTTCGTCTGGTACGGCCCGGACGGGTCGCGCAAGGACATCACCCCCTATGGCGACACGGCCATCGCGCACCTCAACCGCGCCGGCCGGGAGGGCTGGGAGCTGGTCTCGGCCGCCGAGGACGTCAACAACGTCCAGGGCAGCACCGAGGTTCACCGCTACCACCTCAAGCGTCCCCTGAACTGACTGCCCGCCGCCCGCCGGGGCGGTCACACCGTTGAGCGGTATACCTCAGCGTCATATTCATGACTCTGAGGTATACCGCTCGTTTTGGTGACCGCCACCGACAGCCCGGCCCGGGTGCCGTCGGACCCGGTCGACGACGACCGTCAGCCCAGGTCGATGGCCGGGTAGAGCGGGTGGGGGGCCAGCAGGTCGGTGGCCTGGCGGGCGATCTTGTCGGCCAGGTCGGCGTCGAGCGTGTACTTCGCCTTGGACGGGGTGCCGTCGGCGTTGGCGCCGGCCGTGGTCTGGGTCAGCACGGTGTGGATCAGCTCGGCGGTCTGGTCCATCTCGGCGGTGCCCAGCCCGCGGGTGGTCAGCGCCGGGGTGCCGATCCGGATGCCGGACGTGTACCAGGCGCCGTTCGGGTCCTGCGGGACCGAGTTGCGGTTGGTGACGATGCCGGAGTCGAGCAGGGCCTGCTCGGCCTGCCGGCCGGTGAGCCCGTAACCGGACACGTCGATCAGCACCAGGTGGTTGTCGGTGCCGCCGGTGACCAGCGTCGCGCCCCGGCGCAGCAGCCCGTCGGCGAGCGCCTGCGCGTTGTCCACGATCCGCTGGGCGTAGTCGGCGAAGTCGGGGCGGCGGGCCTCCGCGAGGGCGACGGCCTTGGCGGCCATCACGTGCGGCAGCGGACCGCCGAGCACCATCGGGCAACCCCGGTCGACCTGGTCGGCCAGCTCCGGCTGGCAGAGCACCATGCCGCCGCGCGGGCCGCGCAGCGACTTGTGGGTGGTGGTGGTGACGATGTGCGCGTGCGGCACCGGGTCGAAGTCGCCGGTGAAGACCTTGCCGGCCACCAGGCCCGCGAAGTGCGCCATGTCGACCATGAAGGTGGCGCCGACCGAGTCGGCGATCTCCCGCAGGATCCGGAAGTTCACCTTCCGGGGGTACGCCGAGTAGCCGCCGACCAGGATCAGCGGCTTGAACTCGCGGGCCGCCTCGGCGACCCGGTCGTAGTCGATCAGCCCGGTCGCCGGGTCGGTGCCGTAGCTGCGCTGGTCGAACATCTTGCCGGAGATGTTCGGCCGGAAACCGTGGGTGAGGTGACCGCCGGCGTCCAGCGACATGCCGAGCATCCGCTGGTTGCCCAGCTCGCGGCGCAGCGCGAACCAGTCCGCCTCGGTGAGGTCGTTGACCTGGCGGACCTGGGCCTTCTTCAGCGCGGGGGACTCCACCCGGTCGGCGAGCACCGCCCAGAACGCGACCAGGTTGGCGTCGATGCCCGAGTGCGGCTGCACGTACGCGTGCGCGGCCCCGAACAGCTCCCGGGCGTGCTCGGCGGCGAGCGCCTCGACGGTGTCGACGTTCTGGCAGCCCGCGTAGAAGCGACGCCCCACGGTGCCCTCGGCGTACTTGTCGCTGAACCAGTTGCCCATGGCCAGCAGGGTCGCCGGGGAGGCGTAGTTCTCGCTGGCGATGAGCTTGAGGGACTCCCGCTGGTCGGTCAGCTCGGCGCCGATGGCGTCGGCCACCCGCGGCTCGACAGCCCGGATCACCTCAAGGGCGCTCCGGAATGCGGTGGACTCGGCGTTGTGCGACATGCGACCTCCAACAGACGTGCGGGAAGGCCCAGGCGCTCGGCAGACGTCCTCATGACGGGGCCGCTCCCCGATGGTTCTCCATCCCCACGCGCCAGTAACGGCCCGCGCCGATCCTACCGGGCCCGCCCCGGGCGACCCGGCCGACCTCCCGACGCGAGCGCGCCGAGGTGGTTGGACGGCGCTGCTACCGGCCGGGCACGACGCGGGGCCCGGCCAGGCCGGGCCCCGCGTCGAACGGTGGTTGGCTCAGGCGGTCACCGCGTCGAGCGCCTTCTTGATCGCCTTCGGCTGGGTGGGGGTACGCGGCGCGTCCGCGCGCAACGCGATCATCTTCTCGCCGATCTCCTGGAGTTGCTTACGGCCGAGCGCCTCGCGGACCTTGGGGAACCACTCCTCCTCTTCCTCCTCGACGTGGTGCGTGACGTTCTCGATCAGCACCGTGGTCTTGGCGGTGAAGCGCTCGTCGCCGGCGTCCATGCTGGCCAGTTCGGCGCAGAGCACGTCGGCCACGTGGTGCTCCTCGTACGACTCGAGGATGTCGTCCTCCAGGTCGGGCAGGAGCCGGCGGACCTCCGGGTACATCACCTCGTTCTCCAGGTAGGTGTGCACCGTCAGGGCCTCGAGGATCTGGTTCACCAGCTTCTGCCGCTGGCTCGCCGGCCCCTCCTCGGCGTCCTGGAAGGCCTTGAACAGGCGACGCATCTCCTTGTGGTCCTCTTTGAGCAGGACGATGGCATCGGTTGACACCGGCGTGCCCCCTTTCGTAGCTCGGCTGGGTGTCGATCCGGTACCCCGAGGCCGAGCGGCGAAACGGGCGAATGTGGCCGATCTCGCCTGTTCAAACGGTGGCCAGGGTGCGCGGGATCTCGTCGAGCAGTTCCCGCGCCAGGAAGCCGATCCGGCCGTACCGGGGGATCAGCCGTTGGCCGCTCACGGCGTGCGCGAACGCTCCCCAGCAGGCGGCCTGCGCCGGGTCGGCGCCCCGGGAGAGCAGCCCGGCGAGCAGGCCGGCGAGCACGTCTCCGCTGCCGGACGTGCCGAGGCCCGCGTCGCCGCTCTCCTCCCGCCACCCGCGCCCGTCCGGGGCGGCCACGTGGCCGTAGAGCGAGACGACGGCCTCGTAGCGTTGCGCCAGCTCGGCGGCCTCAGCGTCCAGGTCGTCGCCCGGCTCCCGGCCGAGCAGGTGCCCGGCCTCGGTCACGTTGGGGGTGAGCACCACCGGGCGGCCCGCGCCGACCAGCAGCTTCGGCTCGTGGCTGAGCGCGCCCAGGGCGTACGCGTCGAGGACCAGCGGGGTGCGCGGCCCCGCCGCCTCCAGGACGAGACTCAGCAGCTCGGCGGTCTCGTCGATGCCCTTCAACCCCGGGCCGAGGGCCACCACGTCGGCCACGCCGACCAGTTCACCGAGCTGGCCGGCCCGGTCGGCGGCGACCGCGCCGTCGGACGTCTCCGGCAGCCCGACCACCAGCGCCTCGGGCACCTGGATGCTCAGCGTGGCCGCGGTGGACTCGGCGGCGGCGAGCTGGAGCACCCCGGCGCCGGCGCGCAGCGCGGCCACCCCGGCGAGCAGGACCGCCCCGGGCGTGAAGCGGGAGCCGCCGATCACCAGGACGGTGCCCCGGCTCTCCTTGCCGCCGGCCGGCACCGGCAGCGCCCAGTCGCGCAGCAGCCCCGGCGTGATCACCTGCACCTCAGACCGGTTCGGCATGGATCTCGTCCTCCCTCGTCGACTCGGCGCCCTGCCGGTGCAGGTGGCCGACCTCGTTGAAACCGCCCAGCGTCAGCCTGCCCTGGTCGTCGGCGGACCAGTCGGTGATCGAGCAGTTGGCGATGACGTGTTCGCGGGTCAACGCCATCAGCTCCGGCTCGGTCAGCCCTTCCACCAGGTACCGCAGGAGGAAGACCAGCGCGTCGTGGCCGAAGAGCAGCACCCGCTGGCCCTCGTGGTCGCGGCGCAGGTCGCCGAGGAGCGTCCGCAGCCGCAGCGCCACGTCGGTCCAGGCCTCACCGCCGGGCGGCCGGTAGTAGAACTTGCCCAGCCGGGCGCGGCGCTCGGCCTCGTCGGGAAACCGGCGGCGTACCCCGTGCCCGGTCAGGCCGTCGAGGATGCCCAGCTCCCGGTCGCGCAGCCGCTCGTCCCGGCTCACCGGCACCCCGGTGCCGTGCAGCGCCAGCTCGGCCGTGGACACCGCCCGCAGGTACGGCGAGACCACCGCCACGTTGGGGCGCCGATCCTCGGGCAGCCCGGCGAGCCAGCGGCCGGTCGCCCGCGCCTGCTCCTCGCCGGTGGGGGAGAGCGGCACGTCGGCGTCGCGGTGGCTGAGCCCGATCACGTCCGCGCCGTTCTCCTCGGCCCGGGTGGCCGCCACGTTCGCGGTGCTCTCCCCGTGCCGGATGATCCAGAGCGTCGACAGTTCCGCCATGCCGACCCCCCTACCCGGGCGCCGCGCGCGGTAACCGCGCCCGGGTCGCCACCGGGCGGCCGGTGCGTCGGCTCAGCCGCGCCGTTGCAGCAGGGCCACGGTCAGCCCGGTCACGTGCGTGACGCGGACCACGTCGTAGCGCTGGGCGAGCACGGCGGACTGCTTCTTCGGCAGGCCGGTCAGCGGCGCGTCGGTGACCGTCGGCAGCAGCACCCACAGCCGGGGCTCGTCGCGCAGGCAGCGGGCCGGGTCGGCGCAGTCCGCGCCGAACAGCTCGTTGCGCTGGGCCGCCGACTGCTGTTGGAAGACGTTGCGCGGCGACACGTCCGCAGGGAGGTAGTAGCGCACCCCCGGCTCGTGCATCCACCACCAGGGGCCGCCCGCCACGAGGCCGTCACCGGGCTGGTAGCCGGCCTCGATGACCCGCGCCGCCTCCGAGTACGACAGCGGCTTGAACGCCCGCCCCTGCGGATACGTGTACCAGCCGTGCGAGTACTCCCCGCGCAGCGCGAGCTGACCGGGCACGCTCAGGGCGGCGAGCACCACCAGCCCCACCGCGACCAGCGGGGCGCGGCGCACCGCGGCGACGCCCGCGCCGGCGAGCACCGCCCAGGCCGGCACGAGGAACAGCAGGTACTTGGAGAAGAAGTAGTTGATGTCGCCGGTGGAGGCCAGCAGGATCACCGGCAGCGGCAGGGCGGCGATCACCGCCGCCACGGCGGTCCGCGCGGCGGCGTCGCGGCGCAGGTGGGTCAGCACGCCCACCACGGCCAGCGCGGTGATCGCGGCGGCGAGCAGCACCGAGCCGAAGGCCTGCTCCCAGACCGTCCAGGGCGCGCTGTCCGGGATCCAGCTGATCTGCCGCCCCGCCTGCTTCATACCGCGCAGGATCACCGGCGCGGCGATCCCCACCCCGGCGGCGGCGGCGAGCACGAACCAGGCCAGCGACCACCACCGGCGCTCCCGCCAGCAGTGGATCAACACGGCCACGCCGTGCCCGAGCAGCAGCGTGAGCGCCACCACGTTCACCAGGCCGATGGCGGCCACGGCGAGCACGTACGCGATCCAGCGCAGCCACCCCGGCCGCTGCAACGCACGCAGCAGGAACAGGGTTGCGGCGGCCGCGGCGAGGACGACGAAGGCGTACGACCGGGTCTCCTGCCCGAAGCGGGTGACCGTGGGCACGAGGGCGAAGACGAACCCGGCGGCGATCCCCGCCGTCTGGCCGAACACCCGTCGCCCGACCAGCGCCACGCACGCGGTGGCCAGGACCATGGCCAGGGCCGACGGGAGCCGCACGACGGCCGGGCCGGTGCCGAACAGGGTCGTCCAGCCGTGCATGAAGAGGTAGTACGCCCCGTGCACGGCATCGACGTTCGCCAGCATGCCCAGAATCTGCCCGGTCGAGCGGGTCGCCACGTCGACGGTCACCAGCTCGTCGTGCCACATCTCTGGGCTGCCGAGACGCCAGCCGACCGCGAGCGCGGCGAAGGCCGTGGGCCAGAACCAGACGCTGAGCGCGAGTCGGCGGACGAGGGGGAGTCGCCGTCGGGCCGGCTCGGTGGCTGGCGCGGGCGGCCCCGCGTCGGTCTGCGCGGGAGGCGCGTCCGTGGTGACGGCGCGGTCTGGCATCGGCGTCCGATCGGGGGGGCGTGCGGTGCGGGCGCGACGATGATAGCCCCCGCCGCGGTCGCCGTCGGCCCCGTCGTCCGGTCACCGGCGGTGGCGTCGCGACGGCCGTCAGGCCGGCTCGCCGGTACTGGATCCGGACGGGATGCCTGATAATGTGGCCGCGCCCGTCGAGCACTTCCACCACGCACAGTAAGGCCCGCGGAACCGATGATTGTCGACATCATGCTGCCGTACTACGGGAGCGTGCCCCTCATGCAGGCGGCCGTCCGCAGCGTGATGGCGCAGAGTGACCCGGGTTGGCGCCTGACCGTGGTCGACGACGGCACCGAGCCGGGCGTGCCGGAGTGGTTCGCTCAGATCACCGACGAGCGGGTCCGCTACCAGCGCAACGAGCGCAACCTCGGGGTCACCGGCAACTACCGCAAGTGCGTCGGCCTCGCCGAGCACGAGTACCTGGTGATGATGGGCACGGACGACATCATGCACCCCAACTACGTCGCCACCGTGCGATCGGTGATCGAGCAGTACCCGGGCGTCGGCATGGTCCAGCCGGGGGTCGAGATCATCGACGCCACCGGCGCGGTGGTCAACACCATGGTCGACGAGGCCAAGCGGCGGCTCTACGCCCCGCGGGTCGAGTCCCGGGAGCTGATGGGCGGCGAGGATCTGGCGGCCAGCCTGCTGCGCGGCTGCTGGTTCTACTTCCCGTCGATCTGCTGGCGGACCGACGCGCTCAAGGCCGTGGACTTCCGCGACGAGTTCCAGGTCATCCAGGACCTGGCCCTGGTGATCGACCTGATCCAGCGCGGCGAGCAGATGGCCGTCGACACCACCCTGTGCTTCCAGTACCGGCGGCACGCGGTCAGCAAGTCCGCCGCCGACGCGGTCACCGGCACCCGGTTCACCGAGGCGCGGGCGTTCTTCGTCGACGTCGCCCGGCGGATGGACGAGCAGGGCTGGCCCCGGGCGGCGCGGGCCGCCCGCCGCTACATGTCGTCCCGGCTGCACGCCATCACGCTGCTGCCGACGGCGGTCCTCGCCGGCCGGATGACCGGCGTCAAGAGCCTGTCGCGGCACGCGTTCGGGCCGGGCCGATGACCGACCGCAGCCAGGGAGACGCCAGCGCCATGATCGTCGAACCACGGCACTCGGCGGAGGCCGCCGGACAGCGGCGGAGGGTGGCCGTGCTCGGTGGCACCGGCTTCCTCGGCCGCCCCATCTGCCGGGCGCTGGCCGACCAGGGGCACACCGTGGTCGCCGTGGCCCGCACCGCGCGCGACGTCGGGCCGGGTGTCGAGGTCCGCGCGCTGGACCTGGCCGCCGCCGACGTCGACGAGATCACCGCGGTGCTGCGCGAGCTCGATCCGGACGTGGTGATCAACGCCGCGGGCGGCATGTGGGGGCTCACCGACGCGCAGATGCTCGCGGTCAACGTCACGCTGGTCGAGCGGCTGATCGAGGCCGCCGGCCGGTTGCCCGGGCGGGTCCGGGTGATCCAGCTGGGCAGCGTGCACGAGTACGGGCTGGTCCCGGTCGACACCTCGATGCCCGAGGGGCTGCCGCCCGCGCCGGTGATGCCGTACGGCGAGTTCAAGCTGCGCTGCACCACGGCGGTCGCCGAGGCCGACCGGCAGGGCCTGATCGAGGGCGTCACGCTGCGGGTCGGCAACGTCATCGGCGCCGGCCAGCCCGGGCACAGCCTGCTCGGGGTGGTCGCGGGTCGGCTGCGCGACGCCCAGCGCGCCGGTGAGCGGGCCCGGCTGGAGCTGGCTCCGCTGGGTTCGCGGCGTGACTTCGTCGGCCTCAGCGACGTCGTCGCCGCCGTGCTGCTGGCCGCGACCCGCCCCGGGGCGGCCGGCCACGTGATCAACATCGGTCGGGGGGTGGCCGCCAGCGCGCGTGATATGGTCCAGCTCCTCATCGACGTGAGTGAGGTGCCGACCGACCTGGTCGAGGCGGAACGCACCGGCCCGGCCGAGACGAACTGGCAGCGGCTGGACGTCGGGCTGGCCGCCGAGGTGCTCGGCTGGTCGCCGAGCGAAGATCTGCACACCGAGATGAAGCAGTTGTGGGAGCACGCCGGCGCCGAGGTGCCCGCCTGATGGTCGAGAGGTTCCTGACCGCATGACTACCCCCGCCCTCGTCCGCTCCCGTGGCACGCTCGCCGATCTGCTCTCCGGCCGCAGCAACGGCATCGGGCTGATCCGGCTCTGCCTCGCCGTGGGCGTCGTGTTGTCGCACTCCAAGCCGCTCGGCTTCGGGGCCAACGACCTCGGCTACCACATCACCGGTCGGCAGACCAACGTCGGCACCATGGCCGTGTACGGCTTCTTCGTGCTCTCCGGCCTGCTCATCACCCGCAGCGCCAGGCGTACCGGCATCATCCGCTACGCCTGGCACCGGGCCCTGCGCATCTTCCCCGGGCTCTGGGTCTGCCTGCTGATCACCGCGCTGGTGGTGGCCCCACTGGTGGCGCTGCGCGAGCACGGCACCACCGCCGGCCTCTTCGACAACCCCTGGGACCGCGGCGGCCCGTTGGCCTACCTGCAGGCCAACTGGTGGACCGGTGTCCGTCAGTACGGCATTCAGGACCTGCTCAAGCCGACCACCCCGTGGGGTGAGAAGAGCGGCTCCAGCGTCTTCAACGGCGCCCTGTGGTCGCTCAAGTACGAGATGTTCTGCTACGTCGTGGTGGGCGTCCTGGCGATCACCGCGGTGCTGCGCAACGCCCGCCGGTTCGTGCTGTTCCTGACCGTCGCGCTCTACCTGAGCATCCTGCAGGACTGGGTGAGCTCCGGGCAGTTCAGCGGGCCGGCGTCCACGGCGAGCTGGTCGTTCGACTCGCCCCTGGTGGGCGTGATGAGCTTCCACTACATCGTCTACCTGGGCTTCCTGTTCGCGTTCGGCGCGACGCTGGATCTCTACCGGGAGCGGGTGCCGATCAACGACGCGCTGGGCATCGGCTCGGCCGTGGCGCTGGGGCTGTCCCTGCTCTTCGGCGGCTTCTTCGTCATCGGGCTGCCGGCGTTCGCGTACCTGCTGGTGTGGCTGTCGGTGCGGATGCCGCGCCAGCTGCACTGGGTGGGCCGCAAGAACGACTACTCGTACGGCATCTACATCTACGGGTTCGTCTTCCAGCAGGTGATGGCGAGCCTGGGCTGGAGCCGCTGGGGGTACGTGCCGTTCGCGGCGATGTCGGTCGCGGTCGCCTTCGCCGCCGCGTTCGTGTCGTGGAAGCTCGTCGAGCGGCCGGCTCTGCGGTTGAAGGACTGGACGCCGGGCTTCGTGGCCCGCCGCACGGCGCGGACGGTGCCGGTCGAGCAGCAGACCGCGGTGGCCGAGGAGCCACCCGGGACGCAGCCGGTGTCGGTCGGCGGCCCGACGGAGGAACTGCCGCAGCAGCCCGCCACGCTGGTCCCCGGCCGGTAGCCCACCGGGCCCGCCTGGACGTCGTACCCTCGGGGGCGTGGCCACGGCGGCGGAGGAGATCCAGGTGGGGGAGCGGCTGGTCCGCGTCTCCAGCCCCGACAAGCCGTACTTCCCGGAACGCGGACTGACCAAGCTGGACGTGGTCCGCTACTTCCTGGCGGTCGGCGACGGCATCCTGCGGGCGCTGCGCGACCGGCCGACCATGCTGGAACGCTGGCCGCGCGGCGTCTTCGAGGGCGCGACGATCGCCACCCGGCAGACCAACCGTGGTGACGCGTTCTACCAGAAGCGGCTGCCGGCGGGCGCGCCCGCATGGGTGCGCACGGCGCACATCACCTTCCCCAGCGGCCGGACCGCCGACGAGGTCGCGCCGAGCGAGCTGGCCGTGGTGATCTGGGCCGCCAACCTGGGCACCCTGCGCTTCCACCCGTGGCCGGTGTCCGCCGCCGACGTGGAGCGCCCCGATCAGCTGCGCATCGACCTGGACCCGATGCCCGGCGTGGGCTTCGAGCAGGTGGTGCCGGTGGCCCGGGAGGTGCGGGCGTTCCTCGCCGAGCTGGGCATGACCGGCTATCCGAAGACCACCGGCGGGCGGGGCCTGCACGTCTACCTGTCGATCGAGCCGAGGTGGAGTTTCGGCGAGTGCCGCCGGGCGGTGCTCGCGCTGGGCCGGGAGATGCAGCGCCGGCTGCCGGAGCTGGTCACCACCACCTGGTGGCGGGAGCAGCGGGACCGGCCGGTCTTCGTCGACTACAACCAGATGTCGCGGGACCACACGATGGCGTCGGCGTACTCGATCCGGCCGACGCCTCGGGCGCTCGTGTCGGCGCCGTTGGACTGGGCGGAGCTGGACGACGCCCGTCCGGAGGACTTCGACGTGCTCACCGTGCCGGCCCGGTTCGCCGAGCGCGGCGATCCGCACGCCGGCCTGGACGGGGATCGGCACTCGCTGGAGCCCCTGCTGGAGCTGGCCGACTCCGAGGGTCTGGAGGCCCCGCCGGAGCGGTGACCGGCGAGGCTCGCGCTACTGCCACGGGCTCTGCGTGCCGTCGAACTCCTCGAAGACCAGCCACGACCGCGTCGACAGCACCCCGGCGATGCGCTGCACCCGGTCGAGCACCACGTCGCGCAGGGCGGCGTTGTCCGGCGCCCGAACGAGGGCCAGCACGTCGTGCTCGCCGCTGAGGAGCGCGACGTGCTCGACGTAGCGCACCTGGGCCAGCTCGGCCGACACCTCCCGCCAGGTGTTCTGCTCGATCGTCAACGCCATGTACGCCGACGTGCCCAACCCCGCGGCCTCGGGCGCCACCTGCGCCCGGAAGCCCGTGATCACGCCTTCGCGCAGCAGGCGTTCCACCCGGGCGTACGCGTTGGTGCGCGAGATGTGGATCCGCTCGGCCAGGGTGCGCACCGACGTGCGCCCGTCGCGGACCAGCTCGTCCAGGATCCGCCGGTCGACCTCGTCCATCGCTCGGGCCGATCGTCCCGATCCAGTTCCCCGGCTCGCTCCGTCTCCGTTCTCCTGGCTCACCGACGCGCCTCCCACATGCCAGACGTCCCGCCTTCTGCGTGGATCTTGAGTCAATCATCCGTCAGGCGGAAGCATAGGCTCACCACACGTCCCAGGAGGTCCCGCCGTGACGACCACACCCCAGGCGGTCCGCAGGGCATCCCCGCGCGCCCGTCGGACGGTCACCCCGCCCGACCCGGCGCGCCCGCTGCTGCCGGACGCCGAACCGGTCCGCCTGCTCGATCCGACCGGTACGCCGCTGCCGGCCCGTACCGACTACCCGGAGCCGCCCGTCGAGGCGCTGCGCGAGCTGTACCGCCGGATGGTGCTCGGCCGCCGGTTCGACACCCAGGCGACCGCGCTGACCAAGCAGGGCCGCCTCGCCGTCTACCCGTCGTCGCGGGGCCAGGAGGCGTGCCAGGTCGCCGCCGTGCTCGCCGTCCGCGACACCGACTGGGTGTTCCCCACCTACCGTGAATCGATGGCGCTGGTTGCCCGGGGCATCGACCCGGTCGAGGTGCTCACCCTGCTGCGCGGCGACTGGCACTGCGGCTACGACCCCACCGAGGTACGCACCGCGCCGCAGTGCACCCCGCTCGCCACCCAGTGCGTGCACGCCGCCGGTCTCGCGTACGGCGAGGCGTACCAGGGGCGCGACACCGTGGCGCTGGCCTTCATCGGCGACGGCGCGACCAGCGAGGGCGACTTCCACGAGGGCATCAACTTCGCCGCCGTGTTCAAAGCGCCGGTCGTCTACTTCGTCCAGAACAACCGGTATGCCATCAGCGTCCCGTTGTCGCGGCAGACCGCCGCGCCGTCGCTGGCGTACAAGGGCGTCGGCTACGGGGTGCCCAGCGAGCAGGTCGACGGCAACGACCCGGTCGCGGTGCTCGCCGTTCTGACCCGCGCGGTCGCGCACGCCCGCGCCGGCAACGGGCCGTTCCTGGTGGAGGCGCACACCTACCGGATGGAGCCGCACACCAACGCCGACGACGCCAGCCGCTACCGCGACGGCGCCGAGGTCGACGCCTGGCGCGACCGCGACCCGCTCGCCCGCCTGGAGACGTACCTGCGCGCCCGTGGCGTGCTCGACGACGCGGCGGTCGCCGAGGTCGCCGAGCAGGCCGAGGCGTACGCGGCGGACCTGCGTACCCGGATGAACACCCAGCCCACTGTCGACCCGCTGAGCCTCTTCGACCACGTCTACGCCGAGCCCACCCCGCAGCTCGTCGAGCAGCGCGAGCAGGTCCGCGCCGAGCTGGCCGCCGCGCGCGACGAGGAAAGTGACGACTGATGGCCACCACCATGGCGAAGGCGCTCAACACCGCGCTCGCCGACGCCCTCGCGGCCGACGAGCGAGTCGTCGTCTTCGGCGAGGACGTCGGCCAGCTCGGCGGCGTCTTCCGGATCACCGACGGGCTGCAGGCCCGCTTCGGCGAGAAGCGCTGCTTCGACACCCCGCTCGCGGAGGCCGGCATCGTCGGCTTCGCCGTCGGCCTGGCCATGTCCGGGCTGCGGCCGGTGGTCGAGATGCAGTTCGACGCGTTCGCGTACCCGGCGTTCGAGCAGATCGCCTCGCACGTGGCGAAGCTGCGCAACCGCACCCGGGGCAAGCTCAGCGTGCCGATCGTCATCCGGGTGCCGTACGCCGGCGGCATCGGCGGGGTGGAGCACCACTGCGACTCGTCCGAGGCGTACTACGCGCACACCCCCGGCCTGAAGGTCGTCACCCCGGCGACCGTCGAGGACGCGTACTCGCTGCTGCGTGAGGCGATCGACGATCCCGACCCGGTGGTCTTCATGGAGCCCAAGAAGCTCTACTTCGGCAGCGCCGACGCCGAGCTGCCGGCGCGTACCGAGCCGTTCGGCCGGGCCGTCGTGCGCCGGCCCGGCCGCGACGCCACCCTGGTGGCGTACGGGCCGGCGGTGCCGGTCGCGCTGGAGGCCGCCGAGGCCGCCCGCGAGGAGGGCTGGGACCTGGAGGTGGTCGACGTGCGGACCATCGTGCCGTTCGACGACGCCACCATCACCGCGTCGGTCCGGCGGACCGGCCGGTGCGTGGTGATCCAGGAGGCGCCCGGGTTCGCGGGTGTCGGCGCGGAGATCGCCGCCCGGGTGCAGGAGCGCTGCTTCCACGCGCTGCACGCTCCGGTGCTGCGGGTGGCCGGGCTGGACATCCCGTACCCGGCGCCGATGCTGGAGCACACCCACCTGCCCGGCGTGGACCGGGTGCTCGACGCGGTGGCCCGGTTGCAGTGGGACGACCAGCCGGACCCGCGCTGGGCGGCGCAGGGCAGCGCGGCATGACCACCGTCGAGCGGACGCAGGTCTTCCTCCTGCCCGACCTGGGCGAGGGGCTGAGCGAGGCCGAGATCGTCGAGTGGCGGGTCGCCGTGGGCGACATCGTCACGGTGGACCAGAGCGTGGTCGAGGTGGAGACCGCCAAGGCGATCGTGGACGTGCCCTGCCCGTACGCCGGACGGGTCGTGACCCTGCACGGCGCGGCGGGTGAGGTCCGCCCGGTCGGCCAGCCCCTGATCACCATCGCGCCGCTGGACGGCGGCGACGAGCCCGCCGGGCACGCCACCTACCGCGAGGAGGAGCGTGCCGGCTCCGGCAACGTGCTGATCGGGTACGGCACCGGGCATGGCGGCGCGACCCGCCGTCGGCGTCGGCCCCGGCTTGCGCTGGCGCCCGAACCGGCCGACGCCGCCCCGGCCGGCGCTGTCCGGCCCGACGCGGTCCCGGCAGCCGGCGCCGGCCCGGCGGCGGACGAAGCGGCCCCGGTCGGTGGCAGCGCCCCCGTCGAAACGCGGTCGGCGAGCGCCCTGGTCATCTCGCCGATCGTCCGTCGGCTGGCCCGGGAGCGCGGCGTCGACCTGGGTACGGTCCGTGGCAGCGGGCCCGGCGGGGTGATCCGCCGCGCCGACGTCGAGGCGGCGCTGGCCGTCCCCGTCGCCCGGCTCGCCGCCGTGCCGGACCCGCACGTCGCGCCGACCCCGGAGGGCGACGGCGACCTGATCGTCCCGCTCACCGGCGTGCGCAAGGTGATCGCCGACAAGCTCTCCCGCAGCCGGCGGGAGATCCCCGAGGTGACCATCTGGGTCGACGTCGACGCCACCGGGCTACTGGAGACCCGCGCGGCGATCAACGCGGCGACGCCCGACGCGCCGGTGAGCATCCTGGCCCTGCTGGCCCGGATCTGCCTCAGCGGTCTGCGCCGGTTCCCGCAGCTCAACTCCCGCGTCGACACCGAGGGTCAGCGGATCGTCCAGTCCGCCGGGGTGCACCTGGGCATCGCCGCGCAGACCGACCGGGGCCTGCTGGTGCCGGTGCTGCGCGACGCCCAGCGACTCACCACGGCCGAGCTGGCCGCCGAGCTGGCGGCGACCACCGCCGCGGCGCGGGCCGGGACGCTCGCGCCGGCCCGGCTCACCGGCGGCACCTTCACGCTGAACAACTACGGGGTGTTCGGCGTGGACGGCTCCACCCCGATCATCAACCACCCCGAGGCGGCCCTGCTCGGCGTGGGCCGGATCGTGGACAAGCCGTGGGTGGTCGACGGGCAGTTGGCCGTGCGCAAGGTGACCCAGCTGAGCCTCACGTTCGACCACCGGGTCTGCGACGGTGGGGTGGCCGGTGGCTTCCTGCGGCACGTCGCCGACTGCGTGGAGCGCCCGGCGCTGCTGATCGCCGCCGTCTGACGCGTACCCCCGGCCCTGGCACCGCCCGCGCGGCGCCGGGGCCGGCGTGCGTCAGTGGTTTCGCGGTCGCGTCATCGGGAAGTCGGCCCCGCCGGTACGCACCGGAGGCGTCGAAGGGAGCCGACCCGTGGTCGTGGCGAACGAGCTGCTACTGAATTCGGTACGGGTGCGGCGGCCCGCCGCGGCCGGCGCACCGCTCTACTGCGACGCGCTGGAGTACGGGCTGACCGGCGACGGCGCGACCAACGACCAGCCGGCGTTGGCCGCCCTCGTGGACCGCCTCGGCGCCGGGTACGCCTCGGACGGGCGGGCCCGCGTCATCTACTGCCCGCCGGGCATCTACTCGATCCGCGATTCCGGCACGGTGTGGCGTAGTGGGGTCTCGCTGGTCGGCGCCGGCCCGGCGGCGACCCGGTTCATGCTCAGCAACGAGGGCAACCGGGCCGACCCGACCCCGCTGGCCTTCTGGACCACCGTGCAGCACGGGGCCGACCGGGACCGGCACATCGCCGACTGCACCTTCGCCGACTTCCAGATCGACGGCTCCGGCGTGGCGATGGCCGAGTACAACTACCTCGCCAAGGGCCTGGGCCTGCAGTACGTCGTGCGCGGCGTGTTCCGCAACCTCTACATCCACCACACCGCGGCCACCGGGCTGGGCTGCGACTTCCTCCAGGACTCGCTGATCGACGGCGTGGTGGTCGTCGGCTGCGGGCGACTGGACAACGGCGAGCAGATCGGCGGCGCCGGCATCGGCGTGGGCATCGGCGGTTGGGGCGCGGTGGAGCGGTTGACCATCGCCAACTGCACCACGCTCGCCAACGGCACCAACGGCATCTTCCTGGAGCTGCAGAAGGACTACTGGCCGCCGCCCCGCGGCTACCGCATCATCGGCTGTCACAGCCAGGGCAACCGGTTCGGCATCTCCGACTGGGGTGCCGACGGTCTCATCGTCTCCGCCTGCACGATGACCGGCAACCTGGAGGCCGGGTTCGACATCTCCGCCCAGGGCACCGCGGCGGTGGCCGGACGAGGTGGGCTGCTCACCGACTGCGTCATCGACGGCAACATCCGCGACGGGGTCATTGTCGGCAACAGCCCGGGCCCGTACACCATCCGGGGCAACCGGATCAGCGGGAACGGTCAGTACGGCTACCACGGGCAGGACCTCGGGCGGGGCTACCAGGGCCCGGTACGGGACGTGGTGATCGAGAGCAACGAGTTATGGGGCAACGGGCTGGACGCCGTCCGGATCGACCACCAGATGACCGACGCGGTGCTGCTGAACAACCGGATCCGCAACAACGGGCGACAGTACGCGCAGGCCGCCAGCGGCGGTGGCGAGACCGTTCGCTACGCCCAGCGGTCCGTGGTGGACCGGTCGGCGACCTGGCCGCACGACGGGCACCGGGGCAAGGTCCTGCGGGTGGGACGGGCCGTGGCCATGGTCGCCGCGAACACCGGCGAAGAACTCGTCCTGGCGCCGGTCCGGCCCGACGGCATCACCGCGTGGAGTGGGGACGTACCGCCCCCGGGCTGCGGGTACGAGCTGTCCGCGGCACCCGAGCGGCGGGCCGGCATCACCATCG
Source organism: Micromonospora sp. NPDC005194 (assembly GCF_040608335.1). Lineage (NCBI taxonomy): Bacteria > Bacillati > Actinomycetota > Actinomycetes > Micromonosporales > Micromonosporaceae > Micromonospora > Micromonospora sp. NPDC005194. Next base: position 75,545 of record NZ_JBEXIA010000034.1, read on the forward strand.
ACGCGGCGTTCGACTCGGCCACCATCCGCGGCAACCGGGTCTGGGACAACCACGAGTACAGCACCCAGACCCACGGTCTGTGGATCACCGAACGGGGCAGCTGTGTGGACTGCCGGGTCGAGGACAACGACCTCGCCGGCAACGCCAATGGCGGGATGCGCCTGGACACCCCGCCGGTGGGCGGACGCTGGCGCGACAACCACGTCGACAGCGACTGGGGCTGACCAGCCGGGCCGGAACGCGAAGACATCAGCCGCCGGTTGAGCGATCCCCAGCGTACGGCGGCGCCGTGCATCGCCAGATAGGCGACGGGATCGGGAGTGGTGCCCACGCTCTGGACCT
>NZ_JBEXIA010000035.1:0-67272 GCF_040608335.1 Micromonospora sp. NPDC005194
GGCCGCGCGCACCCGGGGCGCGGGCATCGCCCGGGCCGTCGCCGGCGGCGCCCGGGAGGCGCTCACCCGACTCACCACGTCGATCGCGGCGGCCGAGGAGCACCGCGACGCCGTCGCGCGGGAGCGCGCCGCCCGCGAGGCCGAGCTCCAGGAGGTACGCGGGGCAGCCAAGCGGCTCGGCGCGGAGCTGGAGCGGCTGACCAGCCAGGTGCACCGCGACGAGGTGGCCCGCGCGGAGCAGCGCCTGCGCATCGAGCAGCTGGAGGCGAAGGCCGCCGAGGACTTCGGGCTGGACGTGGAGACGCTGGTTGCCGAGTACGGCCCCACCCAGCCCGTTCCGCCCACCCAGGCGGACGTGGCGGCGGCCGAGCGCGACGGTCTGCCGGTGCCCGAGCCGGTCCGCTACGAGCGGCCGGTGCAGGAGAAGCGGGCCGCCAAGGCGGAACGCGAACTGGCCCTGCTCGGCAAGGTCAATCCGCTCGCGTTGGAGGAGTTCGCCGCGCTGGAGGAGCGCTTCAAGTTCCTCTCCGAGCAGTTGGAGGACCTCAAGGCGACCCGGCGGGACCTGCTCACCGTCGTGAAGGACGTGGACGAGCGGATCCTGGAGGTCTTCGCCAGCGCGTTCGAGGACACGGCCCGGGAGTTCGAGCAGGTGTTCACCGTGCTCTTCCCCGGCGGCGAGGGTCGGCTGATCCTCACCGACCCCGAGGACCTGCTGACCACCGGCGTCGAGGTCGAGGCCCGACCGCCGGGCAAGAAGATCAAGCGGCTGTCGCTGCTCTCCGGTGGCGAGCGGTCGCTGACCGCGGTGGCCATGCTGGTGGCGATCTTCCGCGCCCGGCCGAGCCCGTTCTACATCATGGACGAGGTGGAAGCGGCCCTGGACGACGTGAACCTGGGTCGGCTGATCACATTGCTGGCACAGTTGCGGGAGAAGAGCCAGCTGATCGTCATCACGCACCAGAAGCGGACGATGGAGATCGCCGACGCGCTCTACGGGGTGACCATGCGCAGCGGGGTCACCCAGGTGATCAGTCAACGGCTCAACCGGGCCGACGAGGACGACCAGCGGCCCGGCCGCGGCGAGGAGAACGGGTAGTGGCTCGGGAACGCGCGACAGCGCTCCTGCTGGACTTCGACGGCGTACTGCGCCGGTGGGACCCGGCGGTGGCCGCCGATGTCGAGCGGGAGTACGGCCTCGCCGAGGGGGTGCTCGGCGACATCGCCATGCAGTGGGGGCGGCTCCAGCCGGTGCTCACCGGCCAGGTCAGTCACGCCGAGTGGGTGAGCAGCGTGGCGGACGCCCTGACCGAGTCGGTGGGCAGCCCCCAACGGGCCCGCGCCGCCGTCGAGCAGTGGCAGAGCTACCGGGGAGAGGTCGACCAGGAGGTGCTGGCGTTCGTCCGGGAGGTCCGCGCGGCGGGCGTCCGGGTGGGGCTGGGCACCAACGCCACCGACCTGCTCGACACCGACCTGGCCGCGCTCGGCCTGGTCGGCGAGCTGGACGTGGTGGTCAACTCCTCCACGCTCGGGGTGCACAAGCCGACGCCGGAGTACTTCCAGGCCGCCTGCCAGGCGCTGGCCACCCCGCCGGCCCGGGTGCTCTTCGTCGACGACGAGGACTGGGCCGTGCGGGGCGCCCGGGCCGCCGGGCTGTCGGCGCACCGCTGGGGCGGCCACGCCGACCTGCGCTACCTGCGGGCGGCCCTGGACTGCTGAGCGGCGCGGTAGGAGGGGCGCCTTGGCTGACCCGCGAGGCCGACATGCTGACAAGCGGTATACCTCAGAGACATAAATATGTCTCTGAGGTATACCGCTCACCACCGCATCCGCCCCGGCGGAGGTGACCGAGGGTGACCGTTCTACCGTACGGTGCCGGAACCGGTTGACCGGGCCTGTTCACTCGCCGGTGACGCCGTCGATGCGTTCCCGGATCAGGTCGGCGTGGCCGTTGTGCCGGGCGTACTCCTCGATCATGTGCACGTACACCCAGCGCAGGTTGAACGTGCGCTTCTTCGCGCTGACCTCGGTGAACGTCTCGTCGAGCGAGTGCCCGGCGGCGGCCGCGCGGGCCAGGGCCACCTCGCGGTGGAAAATGGCGAAGTCCGCCTCGGCGTCGGCGGCGCTCACGTCGTGGTCGGCGTCCGGGTTCTCCGGCGTGAAGTACGGGTAGTCGACGCGCTCGCCGGCGAAGTTCTCCCGGAACCACCACGCCTCCACCTCGGCGAGGTGCCGGACGAGGCCGAGCAGGGTCAGCCCGGACGGCTCGACGCTCGGAGTGCGCAACTGCTCCTCGGTGAGACCTGCGCACTTGAGCAGCAGTGTCTGCCGGTGGTAGTCGAGCCAGCCGTCGAGCATGGTGCGCTCGTCGCCGACGTACGGTTCCGGGTTCCGGGTGATCTCCGGTGCGATCCACGTCATGGCGCGCATCCTGCCCGGCACACTGACCTCACGCGACGGGTTATTCAGGGCACCACGACGACGGGCCAGTGACCCTTGCGGACCAGCCGGGTGGCGACCGAGCCGACCAGCCGGTGACCGGCCTGCTCGGACGCGCCCACCACCACCATGTCGGCCTGGAACTCGTCGGCCGCCGCGCACAGCTCGGCGTACGCGTCGCCGCGCCGGCACAGGAAGGTCACCGGGATGCCCAACTGCTCGGCCCCACGCCGGCACTCCCGGCGCAGCTCGTCGGCCAACTCGTCGTACGTGCGCTGGACCGCGCCGGCGTCCATGCCGGGCACCAGGGCGGTGAGCCCGCTCGCCGAGCTGACGAAGACCACCACCAGGGCGGCGCCCTGCCGGCGGGCCAGCCCGGCGGCGTAGGCGCCGGCCCGCCCGGAGGTACGGGTGCCGTCCACCCCCACCATGACCACCCGCGGGCCGTCCGTGCCCCGCTCGAAGGGCAGCGGGCTGATCCGAGGGCCGTACTCCTCGCGGTCCGGCGCTCCCACGCTCATGGCTCTACCTCACCTCTGCTCGCCGGTCTGGACCGCGCCGGAGACGAGGTTCGATTCCCCGTCGACCGCATCGGAAACCGGGCTGCCGTTGTGCTGCCGCAGCGGCACCTCCTTGATGAAGCTCACCGCGATCAGCGCGATCAGCGCGAAGGGAGCGGCGGCCAGGAAGATGTCGCCGGCGCCGTGGCCGTACGCGCTCTCCACCACCGCTCGCAGCGGACCGGGCAGGGTGTGCACGTCAGGCAGGGTGCCGCCGCTGCCGGAGCTGGACGCCCGGATGCCGAGCTGGGACAGCCCGTCGGCGGTGTAGTCCTTGACCTTGTGGGCGAGCACCGCGCCGAGGGCCGAGACGCCGATCGCGCCGCCCAGACTGCGGAAGAACGCCACCACGGAGCTGGCGGCACCCAGCTCGTGCGGGCCGACGGTGTTCTGCACGGCGAGCACGAGGTTCTGCATGGTCAGGCCCAGGCCGACGCCGATCAGCACCATGTAGACGCTGAGCAGGGTGAAACTGGTGTCCGCGCGCAGCGTGCCCATGAGCGCGAAGCCGACGGTGAGCAGCGCCGAGCCGAGCACCAGGAACCGCTTCCAGCGGCCGGTCCTCGTGATGATCCGTCCACCCACCGTCGAGGCGACCAGCAGGCCGAGGATCATCGGCAGGGTCATCAGGCCGGACATGGTCGGGGTCTCGCCCCGGCTGATCTGGAAGTACTGGCCGAGGAAGATCGACGCGCCGAACATGCCCACGCCCACCGCGATGCTGGCGACGACGGCGAGGCTGATCGTGCGGTTGCGGAAAAGCCGCGGCGGAATCATCGGCTCGGCGGCCCGGGTCTCCACCCGGATGGCGAGCGCGCCGAGGAGCAGAGCGCCGAGGACCATGGCGACGGACTGCCAGGAGGCCCAGGCGAACTTGTCGCCGGCGAGGGAGACCCAGATCAGCAGCACCGACACGGCCGCGGTGATCAGGGTGGCGCCCCACCAGTCGATCTGCGCCTTGCGCTTGACCACCGGCAGTTTCAGGGTCTTCTGGAGCACGACCAGCGCGGCGATGGCGAACGGCACGCCGACGTAGAAGCACCAGCGCCAGCCGAGCCACGAGGTGTCGACGATCACGCCGCCGATCAGCGGTCCGCCGATGGTGCCGACGGCCATCACGGCGCCGAGGTAGCCGCTGTAGCGGCCCCGCTCGCGCGGCGCGATCATCGTCGCCATGATCACCTGGGCCAGGGCGGTGAGGCCGCCGGCGCCGACGCCCTGGAGCACCCGACACGCGATCAGCTCGCCGGTGCCCTGGGCGGCGCCGGCCAGCACCGACCCGAGGACGTAGATCCCCAGGGCGAGCTGGACCAGCGTCTTCTTGCTGGTCAGGTCGGCGAGTTTGCCCCAGATGGGGGTGGTCGCGGTGGTCGCGAGCAGAGCCGAGGTGACCACCCAGGTGTACGCGGACTGGCCGCCGTGCAGCTCGGTGATGATGCGCGGCAGCGCGTTCGAGACGACCGTGGAGGAGAGGATCGCGACGAACATGCCCAGCAGCAGGCCGGAGAGAGCCTCCAGGATCTGCCGGTGGGTCATGTCGACGGCGGGCGCCCGGGACGCTGTCGCCTGGCTCATCGTTTACTGCCTCCGAGCGGAGTAGAGGTGGTGGGCGGCGGGCCGCACGGCGGGTCCCGCCTGGGAGTTGCCTGAAGCAACCGTACGGTTCGGTTGCCTCAAGCAACAACTGGGCGGACGGTGGCCGCATTCCCACCGTCGGAGGTCATCTCCAGGAATCGTTGAACCGGCCGAGCAGCCGGGCGAACTCCTCGACGTCCCGGGCCGGCCAGTCGTCCAGGGCACGCAGGAACTCGCCCAGGCGGGCGGACCGGGCGACGTCGAACCGGCGCTGGCCCTCCTCGGTGAGGCTGATCTGCGCCGCCCGCCGGTCACTCGGGTCGGGGTCGCGGTGCACCAGACCGAGCGCTTCCAGCCCGTTGATCTGCCGGCTCAGCGTGCCCTTGCCCACGCCGAGCCGCGCCGCCAGCTCGGTCAACCGGATCGATCCACTGCGCCGCAACCAGAGCAGCAGCCCGTACGTGTTCGGTTCGAGGGTCGGGTGCACCTCCCGGGCGATTTCCCACGAAACCGCCCGACCCCGGCGCAGCAACGCCGTCAGCTCGTGCTCGACAGCCCGGATCGGCTCCGGCAGGTGCTCGTCCACGGGCTAGAGAGTACGGCGAGGCCCGGTCAGTCGTCGCCGGACAGGCGGCGGCTCATCACGGGACGTAGGTGCCCGTCGCTCGTGGTGCCCTCGATGGTCACCTCGGCCCGCCGGCCCCGGTGGGTCAGGGTGGCGACGGCATTGCCGAAGTAGGGACCGGCCAGCTTGCGCCAGCGCACCCCCGGGCGTCGGACACCCGCCGAGCGGGCCAGCGCCCGCGTGGCGCCCGCCGGCCCGGACGACCAGCCCAGCCGCATCAGCGGCCGGATGCCCGCCGGCACCTGGTTGTGGATCGGCGAGCAGGTGAGCTGGTGCACCGGGGTGACCACCGCCGGGTCGGCGAACCGGGCCCGGGCCACGTACGAGTGGTGCACGTCCCCGGAGAGCACGCTGATCGACGCCGGTGGGGCGTACGCCGGCCCGGCGCCGACCCGGGCGCCGGACTGCCCCGGGGTGCCGGTGCCGATCCGGGCGAAGGTCTCGCCGAGCGCCTCGAAGGAGCGCCGGAACGCCGCCCAGTGCTCCAGGTCGAGTGCCCGGCGCAGCTTCTCGGCCCCCCGGGCCACCCACGGCCGGCGCGAGTCGGCCAGCTTCTCGTTCCACGCCTCGATGTGATGGATGCCCTGCGGCAGCAGCCAGGGCAGCGACGCGCCCACCACCAGGTGGTCGTAGACCCCGTGCGCCTGGTCGAGGAACCACGACCACTCACCCGGCGGCAGCATCGCCCGGCTGCCCGGCTCGAGCACCCGGCTGCACCGGTTGTCCAGCATGACCAGCCGGGTGCGCCCCAGGTCGATCGCGTAGCTCCACTGGTACTGCACCGCGCGCCAGCGCTCCGTGTCGTGCGCCAGGTCGGACTCCTGGTCGACCCGGTGCCCGAAATCGCGCAGCACGCCGGTGGCGTCCTCCGCGGCGGCGACCTTGGCGAAGACCGGGTCGGCGGCGATCTCGTCCGGGGAGAGGTTGCCCAGGTGCTGGTAGACCCAGTACGAGGCCAGCCCGCTGCCGATCCGTTCGGCCCACCACGGCTGCTCGCGCATCTCGGCACGCCACTCCGCCGAGGTGTTCCAGTCGTCGATGATCTCGTGGTCATCGAAGATCATCACGCTCGGCACGGTGGAGAGCAGCCAGCGGATCTCCGGATCGCGCCACGACTCCAGATAGAGCTTGGTGTACTCGTCGAAGCTCACCACCTGGTCGGCCGGGGCGCCCTTGGGCCGCCGCCGGCGCCGGCGCAGCAGCCGCCGCACGGTCGGGGAGGTGACGTCGGCGTAGACCTGGTCACCGAGCAGCACCAGCAGGTCGGGCAGCGCGTTCGACTCGGGGTCGGCCATCAACCGGCGGGCGTACGCGTCCAGGGCGTCCGGCGGCAGCTTGCGGGTGGTGGCGTGCTGAGTGGTCTCCCGACAGGAGCCGAAGATCAGGCTGACCGGCTGGTCCCGGTCGTCGGCCGCCCGGGTGCGAATCACGCTGGGCGGAAAGCCGCTGCTCTCCACCGGCCAGACCAGCTCGTCGTCGACAAGCACCTCGTAGGTCGTCGTGCTGTCCGGGGTGAGCCCCTCCACCACGACGAGGGCGTAGTGGTGGTCGTACGCCGAGAAGGTGGGTGCGGTGCCGCTGGCGCCGTCGGCCGTGCGGACGGTGACCACGGCGGGCGCGGCGGTCTCCACCCAGATCGTCGCCCGGGTGTCGACCACTCGCCGCAGAAGTGGGCCGATCAGGAGGTGTGCGGCGGGCATGCGGCGAGCCTACCGCCGGTTCGTGAGGCCGGCCGGGTGCGGTGGCTGGGACGCCGTCGCCGGCATCTGACAGGATTCCGGCATGGCCGAATATCTCGTCCTCGCTCTGGTCCTGCTCGGTGTGCTGATCGCCGGCACAGTCGGGCTGGTCGTGCCGCGTCTGCGGCGGCGGCCCGAGCCCCCGCTTCCGCGCACCGAGGTCGACACCCGCGCCGAGGAGGATCTCGCCGGCCCGCCCGTCGAGGCACCGGAGTCTGATCTGTCCACCGGTGTCCTGGTCGAGCCGCCACCGGTCATCGAGGCGCCCGCCCCGACCGTGGAGGTGCCCGAGCCGACCGCCGGCCGCCTGGTCCGGCTCCGCTCACGGCTGTCGCGTTCGCAGAACGTCTTCGGCAAGGGCCTGCTCGGCCTGCTCGCCCGCGACCACCTCGACGAGGACGTCTGGGAGGAGATCGAGGACAGCCTGATCACCGCCGACGTGGGCGTCGACGCGACCCGCGAGATCGTCGACCGGCTGCGCGAGCGGACCCGGGTGCTGGGCACCCGCTCGCCTGGTGAACTGCGCGCGCTGCTCGCCGCCGAGCTGGTCAACGCCCTCGACCCGAGCATGGACCGCTCGCTGCGGACCGCCCCGAAGGACGGCGTACCGGCGGTGGTGCTGGTCGTCGGCGTCAACGGCGCCGGCAAGACCACCACCTGCGGCAAGATCGCCCGGGTGCTGGTCGCCGACGGCCGTACCGTGCTGCTCGGCGCCGCCGACACCTTCCGGGCCGCCGCCGCCGACCAGTTGCAGACCTGGGGCGAACGGGTCGGTGCGGAGACCGTCCGCGGCCCGGAGGCGGCCGACCCGGCCAGCGTCGCGTTCGACGCGGTCCGCCGGGGTATCGACACCGGCGTGGACACCGTGCTCATCGACACCGCCGGCCGCCTGCAGAACAAGGTCGGTCTGATGGACGAGCTGGGCAAGGTCAAGCGCGTGGTGGAGAAGCAGGGGCCGATCGACGAGACGCTGCTCATCCTCGACGCCACGACCGGCCAGAACGGTCTGGAGCAGGCCCGGGTGTTTACCGAGGTCGTCAACGTGACAGGTCTGGTGCTGACCAAGCTCGACGGCACCGCGAAGGGCGGCATCGTGATCGCCGTGCAGCGCAAGCTCGGCATCCCGGTGAAGCTCGTCGGCCTCGGTGAGGGTAAGGACGATCTCGCCCCGTTCGACCCGGCGCAGTTCGTCGACGCGCTGCTGGGCACCGAGCCCGCCGGACGGGACGCGTAGTCTCGGGTGACCACTGACGATCGCGCGTACGCGGGCTGGCGCGACCCCGGCCACCCTTCGCAGCGCCTCGGGAGACCGTACGTGACTTCGCAGGAGATCCCGCTGCACGGCGGCAACGTGAGCACCGTGGTCCGGGTCGGTGACACGGTCCGTCGTAACGCCGGGCCGTGGACCCCTTCCGTGCACGCCCTGCTGCGCCACCTGGAGTACGTCGGGTTCACCGGCGCCCCCCGGGCGCTCGGGATGGACGAGCGCAACCGGGAGGTGCTGTCGTACCTGGAGGGGGAGTGCGGGGAGTACCCGCTCGCCCCGCACTGGGTGACCGACGAGGCGCTGGTCACCGTCGCCACCATGCTGCGGATGTTCCACGACGCGCAGTACGGCTTCGCCCCGCCGCCGGGGGCGGTCTGGCGCTCGTTCGGGCCCCCGCCACCGGACACCGAGGTGATCTGCCACCACGACGCCGCGCCGCACAACGTGATCTGGCGGCCGGACGGCACGCTCGGGCTGATCGACTTCGACCTCGCCTCGCCCGGCGCCCGGATCTACGACGTGGCGTACGCCGCGTGGACGTGGGTGCCGATCTTCGCCGACCGGGACTCGATCACGCTGGGCTGGAAGCATCCGGACCGGCCGCGGCGGCTGCGCCTCTTCGCCGACGCGTACGGGCTGATCCCGCGGGACCGGCACCGGCTGATCCGCACCATCCGCAAGCGGATCGTGGACCACGTCGAGGGCATCCGCCGGATGGCCGCCGCCGGTGAGCCGGCGTTCGTCCGGATCGTGCACAAGGGGCACCTGCGGCGGCCGATGCGCGACCTGCGGCTGCTCGACTACGAGCGGCACGCCCTGGAGAACGCCCTCCGCTGAGCGCCGACCGGTCGGTTCCGGAAGGCGGTCGGTCGATGGCTCCACCCGGTCAGCCATCGACGTCCGCCGTCCGGGCGATCAACCCCTGTCCATGCCGCCTGGTGTGCGGACTTCGTGACACGTACGAAACAACCCGTCACGAAACGGAAACCCGCACGGGACCCTGGGTGAAACAGCCGGCCGCGAGGCTTCCGCGCAACCGGCCTACGGGCGACGCTGCCCCGGAAAGCCGCGAAGGAGGACTTCACCTTTAGGAGGCCAGCGTGCCTGAAGCACCGACGATCGACGGCGCCAATACCACGTGGCTGCTGGTTTCGACCGCGCTCGTGCTGCTCATGACCCCCGGACTGGCGCTGTTCTACGGCGGCCTCAACCGGGCCAAGGGCGTACTCAACATGATGATGATGAGCTTCTCGGCCATCGGGCTCATCTCTGTTCTGTGGTGGTTCTACGGCTTCAGCGTCGCCTTCGGGACCGACGTGAACGGCTTCTGGGGTGACCCGGGCGCGTACCTCGGCACCAAGACGTTCCTCGCCGAGACCGACCTGTGGGGCGCCACGGCGGAGAACCCCAGCGGCATCGGGATTCCGCTCTACGTGTTCATGGCGTTCCAGATGGTCTTCGCGGTGATCACCGTCGCGCTGATCAGCGGCGCCATCGCCGACCGGGCCAAGTTCGCCGGCTGGCTGCTGTTCGCCTTCGGCTGGGCCACCCTGGTCTACTTCCCGGTCGCCCACATGGTGTGGGGCGGCGGCATCATCGGCGCTGACATCCACGCACTGGACTTCGCCGGTGGCACCGCGGTGCACATCAACGCCGGTGCGGCGGCCCTGGCCGTGGCGCTGGTGCTCGGCAAGCGGCTCGGCTGGCCCCGCGAGGGCATGAAGCCGCACAACATCCCGCTGGTCGCGCTCGGCGCCGGTCTGCTGTGGTTCGGGTGGTTCGGGTTCAACGCCGGCTCGGAACTGACCGTCGACTCGGTCGCCGGTCTCGCTTTCATCAACACCCAGCTCGCCACCGCGGCCGCGGTGCTCGGCTGGATCGCGGTCGAGTGGGTCAAGGACCGCAAGCCGACCATGGTCGGCGCGTCGTCCGGCGCGGTCGCCGGCCTGGTCGCGATCACCCCGGCCTGTGGTTTCATCGCACCCTGGGCGTCCGTCCTGCTCGGCATCGTCGCCGGGGTCGTGTGCGCGCTCGCGGTAAGCCTCAAGTACCGGCTCGGCTACGACGACTCCCTCGACGTGGTCGGCGTGCACTTCGTCGGTGGCTGGATCGGCTCGCTCTGGCTCGGCCTGTTCGCCACCAACTCGGTCAACGCCGCGATCAGCGACGTGGTGGGCGCCTCCGACGGCCTGTTCTACGGCGGCGGCGCGACCCAGCTCGGTCGGCAGGCCCTCGCCGGCCTGATCGTCACCGCCTGGTCGTTCGGCATCGCCTGGGTGCTCGCCTTCGTCATCGAGAAGACGATCGGCTTCCGCGTCCAGGGTGAGGCCGAGGTCGAGGGCATCGACATCGCCGAGCACGCCGAGAGCAGCTACGACCTGTCCCCGGCCGGCGGCGGCACGGGCAGCGCGTTCGCGATGGCCGGCATCGGCACCCCTGGTGGCGGAGCGCCGAGCGGTGCCACGCCGGAGGCGGAGTCCACCGAGCCGGTCAGCGCCAAGGTCGCCGGTTAACGTTCCTGGGATGGAGGGGTTGGACATGAAGCTGGTGACCGCGGTCATCAAGCCGTACCAGCTGGACGCGGTGAAGGAGGCTCTGCACGCCCTGGGCGTGGCCGGGCTGACCGTCAGCGAGGTTCAGGGGTACGGACGGCAGAAGGGGCACACCGAGGTCTACCGGGGTGCCGAGTACACGGTCGAGTTCCTGCCCAAGATCCGGGTCGAGGTGCTCACCGACGAGATCGACGTGGAAAAGATCGTGGACGCCATCGTCGGCGCCGCCCGCACGGGCAAGATCGGCGACGGCAAGGTGTGGGTCACCGGTGTCGAGGAGGTCGTCCGGGTGCGTACCGGCGAGCGCGGCCTCGACGCCCTCTGATCCGGGCCACGACGACATGACCTCGTTGATCAAGAAGAACGCGTCAGGGCACGCCGGTGACGGCGACGCGAACCTCTTGATCAACGAGGTCGTCGGCGTACCTGGGGGGATCGGGGAGGCCGCCCGCCGGGCCCGGGCGGCCGCGTACGACGAGTTTCTGCGCGGGTTGCTGCCGGCGCGCGACGGGGTCGCCCTGATAGCCGTCGGGGGGTTGGGGCGGCGGCAGTGTGCCCCCTACGGCGACCTCGACCTGGTGCTGCTGCACGCCGGGGTGCCCGGCACGGACGAGTTGGCGGCCTCGGTCTGGTACCCGATCTGGGACGCCGGCCTGCGCCTGGACCACTCGGTGCGGACCGTCTCCGAGGCCCTCTCGGTGGCCCAGGACGACGTCAAGGTCGCCCTCGGGCTGCTCGACGCGCGCCTGGTGGTCGGCGACCAGGCGCTCGCCGACGCCCTGATCCGCACCGCCGCCGATCACTGGCGGCGTACCGCCGTCCGCCATCTGCCGGGCCTGCGGGAGGTCACCGTCGCCCGCTGGCAGGCGCACGGCGAGCTGGCCTTCCTCCTCGAAGGCGACCTGAAGGAGGCCGCCGGCGGGCTACGCGACGTCGGGCTGCTGCGCGCCATCTCCGCAGCCGGGATCACCGACGCGCTGCGCCCCGCCGTCCGCGCCGCCCACCTGCGCCTGCTGGACACCCGCGACGCCCTGCACCAGCAGGTCGGTCGCCGGGTCGACCGGCTGGTCGCTCAGGAACGCGAGGGCGTCGCCGCGCTGCTCGGGGTGGAGGACGGCGACGCCCTCCTGCGTCGGGTGGCCGGGGACGCACGCACGGTCAGCCACGCCCTCGACGACGCCTTCCGCGCCGCCGACCGGCTGCGCTCCGGCCGCTCCCGGAGCGGGAACGGCGGTCCCGTCCGCCGGCCCGTGGCCCGGGACGTGGTCGAGCACGACGGGGAGCTGGTGCTGGCCCGGACGGCGATCGGCGCGCGCCCCGACCCGAGCCTGTCGCTGCGGGTGGCCGCCGCCGCGGCCACGACCCGGCTGCCGATCGCGCGGGCCACCTGCGAGTGGCTGGCGGCGTACTGCCCCCCGCTGCCCGCGCCCTGGCCGGCCGAGGCCCGGGCCGCGCTGACCACGCTGCTGGGCGCCGGTCCCGGCCTGGTGCCGGCCTGGGAGACCTGCGACCGGTACGGGCTGGTGGACGGCTGGCTGCCCGAGTGGACCAGACTGCGCAGCCTGCCCCAGCACAACCCGGTGCACCGCTACACCCTGGACCGGCACCTCGTGCAGGCCGCCCACGAGGCCAGCCGGCACGCCCGCGAGGTGGACCGCCCCGACCTGCTGCTGCTCGGCGCCCTGCTGCACGACATCGGCAAGGGCCTGCCCGGTGACCACAGCACCGTCGGCGTGCCGCTCGCCGAGACGGTGGCGACCCGGGTCGGGCTGCCCGGCCCGGAGGTCGAGCTGATCGGCACGCTGGTCCGGCTGCACCTGCTCCTGCCCGACGTGGCCACCCGCCGGGACCTCGCCGACCCGGTCACCATCGCGTCGGTCGCCGAGGCGGTGGGGGACACCGGCACACTCGACCTGCTGCACGCGCTGGTCCGTGCGGACGCCGCGGCCACCGGCCCGGCCGCCTGGTCGGACTGGAAGGGACGACTGGTCGCCGAGCTGGTCGCCCGCGTCCGTACCGCCCTGGACACCGGCGTGCTGCCCGAGCCACCCGCGCCCGATCCGGCGCTGCTGGCCGGGCCGCTGCCGGTCGTCCATCTCACCGGAGACCGGGTGGCGGTGGCCGCCGCCGACCGGCGGGGACTGCTCGCCACGGTGGCCGGCTGCCTGGCCCTGCACCGCCTGGAGGTGCTCTCCGCGGACGCCTCCGTGGTCGATGGCCGGGCCCTTGTCGAGTGCCGGGTGCAACCCCGCTACGGCCTGCCGCCCGACCCGGTCCCGCTGCGCGCCGACCTCCGTCGCGCGGTCGCCGGCGACGTGTCCGTCACCCAACGGCTGCGCGGCCGTGCGCTCGCCGCCCGGGGCAGCGGTGCCGCTCCCCGGGTCGTCTGGCACCGTGAGGCCGCCACCGACGCCGTGCTGCTCGAACTTCGCGCCGCCGACGCCGCCGGGCTGCTCTACCGGGTCGCCTGCGCGCTCGACGAGGCGGGAGCCCTGGTCCGCGCCGCGCGCATCTCCACCCTCGGCGCCGACGTGGTCGACGCCTTCTACCTGGTGGGTGGCTGGCCGGACGACGCCACCCGGGCCCGCCTGGAGGCCGCCGTCCTCGCCGCCGTCTGAGTGGGTGGGTACGTCCCGGGGCGTAGCGGCGGTGCCGCTCGTGGACGCACGTCAGGGGGCGTCGGCGCGGGCAGAATGACGGCCATGCGATGGAACGGGCGGCGGGCGTGGCCGGGCGCGGTGGGTGACGCCGTGCTCGCCCTGGCGCTGCTCGGGTTCGGGCAGCTCGCCACCGGGCTCGCGGGGGTCAACCAGCCGGGGTCGACGCCGGTGGACGGGTTCTGCCGGGTGCTCATGGCGGTCGCCGCGCTGGCCCTGGTCGGCCGCCGCTACGCCCCGGTGAGCACCCTCGTCGTGGTCACCGTGGCCACCACGACGTACCTGGTGCTCGGCTATCCGTACGGGCCGATTCTGCTCACCTTCCTGATCGCGGTGTACACCGTGGCCGTGCGGCTGCCGGTGCGCCCGGCGGCACTCGCCACCGCCGGCGCGTTCGTGGTGCTGCTGGCGCACGTCTTCTGGTCCCGGGGGCCGGCGCCGGGCTGGGCCGGAGTGCTCCCCGCGTCGGCCTGGGCGGTCGTACCCTTCGCTGCGGGCGTGGTCGTGCGGGTCAACCGCGAGGCCGCCGCCCGCAGCCGCGCCGAGCAGGCCCGCGATCGTGTCGAGCAGGCCCGGCGGCAGGCCGACGAGGAGCGGCTGCGCATCGCTCAGGAGGTGCACGACGTGGTGGGGCACGGGCTGGCCGCGATCAGCATGCAGGCGGAGATCGCCCTCCATCTGCTGCCGAAACGGCCGGAGCAGGCGGAGGTCGCGCTGACCGCGATCGGTCGCACCAGTCGGGAGGCGCTGGACGAACTCCGCGTCACGCTGGGCGCGGTGCGCCGGGGCGCGGAGCGCGAACCGGTGCCGGGACTGGCTCGGCTCCCGGCGCTGTGCGAACGGTTGGCCGGTGCCGGTCTCGCCGTCGACCTGCGCCGTGACGGCGACCCTCGGGAGTTGCCGGCGGCGGTGGACCTGGCCGCGTACCGGGTGGTGCAGGAGGCGCTGACCAACGTGCTGCGGCACGCCGGGGTGACCAGCGCGGAGGTGACCGTCGGCTACCGGGCCGACGAGGTGACCGTCGAGGTCACCGACCGGGGCGTCGGCGCCGCCGCCGGCCCGTTCGACGCGGCCGACGGCCAGACCGGAGGGCACGGTCTGGCCGGTATGCGGGAGCGGGTGGCCGCGCTGGGCGGGCGGCTGACCATCGGACCGCGCCCGGACGGCGGATTCCGCGTCTGGGCCCGGCTGCCCGTGGAGCCGCCCGCGTGATCCGGGTGCTGATCGCCGACGACCAGGATCTGGTCCGCCTTGGGCTGCGCGCGCTGGTGGAGAGCGAGGACGACCTGGCGCTCGCCGGCGAGGCGGCCGACGGGCTGCGGGCGGTGGAGCTGGCCCGCCAGGTTCGGCCGGACGTGGTGCTGATGGACATCCGGATGCCCGGCATCGACGGGATCGAGGCGACCCGCCGGATCGTCGCCGACCCCGAGCTGACCGGCACGCGGGTGGTGGTGCTCACCACCTTCGAGCTGGACGAGTACGTCTTCGACGCGCTGCGGCACGGCGCGAGCGGGTTCCTCACCAAGGACACCCGGCCGCCGGAGCTGCTGCGCGCCATCCGGCTGGTCGCCGAGGGAGAGGCGCTGCTGTCCCCGTCGGTGACCCGGCGGGTGGTGCGGGAGTTCGCCACCCGGCCGTCGAGGGCACCCCGTCCGCACCCGCGGCTGGACACCCTCACCGACCGGGAGCGCCAGGTCGTCGGCCTGGTCGGTGAGGGCCTGAACAACGAGGAGATCGCCGCCCGGTTGGTGGTCAGCCCGGCGACCGCTCGGACCCACGTCAGCCGGGCGATGGGCAAGCTGGGAGCCCGGGATCGGGCCCAGCTCGTCGTCTTCGCGTACCAGTCGGGTCTGGTGTCGGGGTGAGGCCCGGGAAGCGGGCCGGGCCGGGCGGAAGCAACCCCGCGGCTGGGCGGTTACCCTAGCGGTGGCCGGACTCCGCAGTGCCGGCCGCGTTGTGCCCGCCGGAACACTGACAAACGGGATGTTCGTGTGTTTGACACCTTGAGTGACCGCCTGTCCGGGATCTTCACCAAGCTCCGCGGCAAGGGGCGGCTCACCGACGCCGACATCGACGCCACCGCGCGCGAGATCCGCCTCGCGCTGCTGGAGGCGGACGTCGCGCTGCCGGTGGTCAAGGGCTTCATCGCGGCCGTCAAGGAGCGCGCCCGCAGCGCCGAGGTCTCCCAGGCGCTCAACCCGGCCCAGCAGATCATCAAGATCGTCAACGAAGAGCTGATCAAGGTGCTCGGCGGCGAGGGCCGGCGGCTCCAGTTCGCCAAGCAGCCGCCCACGGTGATCATGCTGGCCGGCCTCCAGGGCTCCGGTAAGACCACCCTCGCCGGCAAGCTGGCCCGCTGGCTCAAGGCCCAGGGGCACCAGCCGCTGCTGGTCGCCGCCGACCTCCAGCGCCCCAACGCCGTCGGGCAGCTCCAGGTGCTCGGTGGC
The DNA here is from genome assembly GCF_040608335.1 of Micromonospora sp. NPDC005194. Classification (NCBI taxonomy): domain Bacteria; kingdom Bacillati; phylum Actinomycetota; class Actinomycetes; order Micromonosporales; family Micromonosporaceae; genus Micromonospora; species Micromonospora sp. NPDC005194. The sequence continues at coordinate 15,862 of NZ_JBEXIA010000035.1, forward strand.
CGGGCCGGCGTCGAGGTGTACGCCCCGGAGCCCGGCAACGGCACCGGTGACCCGGTGCAGGTGGCCCGCGCCTCGATCGAGCACGCGAAGCGCGCGGCCCGCGACATCGTCATCGTCGACACCGCCGGCCGCCTCGGCATCGACGCCGAGATGATGCAGCAGGCCGCCGACATCCGCGACGCCGTCTCGCCGGACGAGGTCATCTTCGTCATCGACGCGATGGTCGGTCAGGACGCCGTCCGCACCGCCGAGGCGTTCCGCGACGGCGTCGGCATCACCGGCGTGGTGCTCTCCAAGCTCGACGGCGACGCCCGTGGTGGCGCCGCGCTCTCCGTGCGCGAGGTGACCGGGCAGCCGATCCTGTTCGCGTCCACCGGCGAGAAGCTGGAGGACTTCGACGTCTTCCACCCCGACCGGATGGCCAGCCGGATCCTCGGCATGGGCGACGTCCTCACTCTGATCGAGCAGGCCGAGCAGGCCTTCGACTCGGATCAGAAGGAGAAGATGACCGCCAAGCTGATGGGCGGCGAGCAGTTCACCCTGGACGACTTCCTCGACCAGCTCATCGCGGTGCGGCGGATGGGCCCGATCGCCAACGTGCTGGCCATGATGCCGGGCATGGGGCAGATGAAGGACCAGCTCGCCGAGCTGGACGACAGTCACTTCGACCGGGTCACCGCGATCATCCGGTCGATGACCCCGGGCGAGCGCACCAACCCGAAGATCATCAACGGTTCCCGCCGGGCGCGCATCGCCAACGGCTCCGGGGTCACCGTGATGGACGTCAACCAGCTGCTCAACCGCTTCGCCGACGCGCAGAAGATGATGAAGCAGATGGGCGGCATGATGGGCCTGCCCGGCGGTGGCCGGCGCAAGGCGACGAAGTCCCCGAAGAACAAGCGCAAGGGCACCAAGGGTGGCGGTCGTCCGCGTACGGGCGCCGGCATGCCGGCCGGCTTCCCGGGTGGCATGCCGCAGCTCCCGCCGGGGATGGACCCGAACGACCTCGCGGGCGGCCAGGGCCTGCCGCCCGGCTTCAAGCTCCCGAAGATCGACTTCAACAAGCTCGGCAAGGGTGGCGACAAGGGCCCGCGCTGACGCGTGTCGGTGACGGCGGGCGACGTTTCCGGCGCTTAGGGTGACGTCGCCCCTTGGAAGGAGATGTCATGACCGCTGCCCCGATCCTGCCCGAACGGCACGAGTGGACGGTCGACGACCTCGGTGATCTGCCGAAGGACCTTCCGTACGAACTGATCAACGGAAGGTTGATCGTGCCGTCCCCCACGCCGCTGCACCAGTTCATCTGCGGTCGAGTCATGTTCGCCCTGGAACTCGCCTGCCCGGACGACTTCTTCGTCAGCATGGACCAGTCGCTCTCGATCGACCGCCGCAACGAGCCACGGCCGGACGTGGTGGTCATCCGCGTCGAGCAGGCCAACAGGTCACCCGTGCCGGTGCAGGACGCTCTCCTCGCGGTCGAGGTGATCTCGCCCGATTCCACTATTCGTGATCGGCACGAGAAGGTGCGCATCTACGCCAATGCAGGCGTCGCCGCATACTGGGTGATCGACCCGTTGCGGGAGAAGGTCACCTTCACCGAACTGCTGCTCAGCCCCAAGGGCGGCTACGAGCCCAGCGTGGAGACCGATGGCCTCGTCACGATCGACCGCCCGTGGAAGGTGACACTGGACCTGCCGGCGTGGACGCGCCGCCGACAGGAGGTCCTCGAACGGGCAAAAAGGTGATCGGGTAGGACTGTGCGCATGGCTCTTCATGTGCGCGGCGTGCTGCTCCCCGACGACGAGGTCCGGGATCTCTGGCTGGTCGGCGACCGGGTGACCTTCACCCCGGTGCCCGGGGCGGAGACGGTCGTCGACGGCGGGTTCGTCCTTCCGGGGCTGGTCGACGCGCACTGCCACATCGGCATCGCCCGCGGTGGCGCCCCGATCACCTCCCTCGACCAGGCCCGCGAGTTGGCCCGCGTGGACCGGGACGCCGGTGTGCTGACGATCCGTGACGCGGGTTCGCCGTACCCGTACCCCGAACTCGACGACGAACCGGACCTGCCGCGACTGGCCCGCGCCGGTCGGCACGTCGCGCCCCCGAAGCGCTACCTGCGTGACATCGGCGTCGAGGTCGGCGCGGCCGAGGTGGCGGCGACGGTGGCCGTGCAGGCCCGAGCCGGCAACGGCTGGGTGAAGCTGGTCGGTGACTGGATCGACCGGGGCGTGGGCGATCTCGCGCCCGCCTGGGACGCCGACACCCTCACCGCCGCCGTACGGGCCGCGCACGACGCCGGGGTACGCGCCGCGGTGCACACCTTCTCTGAGTCGGCCGTCGAGATCATGGTGCGGGCCGGGGTGGACTCGGTGGAGCACGGCACCGGGCTGAGCCTCGACCTGATCGACGAGATGGCCCGCCAGGGCACTGCGCTGGTCCCCACAATGATCAACATCGCCACCTTCGGGGGCATCGCCGAGCAGGCGCGGGGCAAGTTCCCCGGCTACGCCGAGCACATGCTCGCGCTGCGCGACCGCTTCCCGGAGGTGGTGCGGGCCGCGCACGAGGCGGGCGTGCCGATCTACGTGGGCACCGACGCCGGTGGCGGCATCGACCACGGGCTGGCCGCCGAGGAGATGCTGCTGCTGCACGAGCGCGCCGGCCTGGCGCCGATCGACGTGCTCGCCGCCGCGTCCTGGGGCGCCCGCGAATGGCTCGGCTTCCCCGGCCTGGTCGAGGGCGGCCTCGCCGACCTGACCGTCTACCCCGAGGACCCCCGCCACGACCTACGCGTCGTTCGTGCTCCGTCCCGCACGATCCTGCGCGGCCGAGTCCTCCGCTGACCCCACGCCGCGCCGCGCCGGGCCGCGTCACGCTGGGCCGCGTCGGGCGGTGCCGGGCCGCGTCACGCCGTGCCGGGCGGCGTCACGCCGTGCCGGGCCGTGTGCCCCGCCCACCGCAAGATCGTGCTGGATCCAGGAAGTAGGGGCCTCGGCGTCGTGGGGATGCCACTACAACCAGGATCGAGCACGATCTTGCCGGGCGGAGAGGTCGACGAGGGAAGATCCGCGCAACTTCCCTGATGTTGCTGCCTCACGCTCGCCGGAGGCAGCAACATCACTGATGTTGTGCGGATCTTGGCGCGTGGCGCGGGGGCGTCGGGGGCGTCGGGGGTGCGTGGGCGCGACGACGCGACGACGCGAGGGTGCGGCGCGTGGAGGGGCCAGATGCGGCGCGCGACGGACGGTGCGGCGCGGGGCGCTGGGACGCGGGGTGGGAGGGTCAGCGGGACGGGCGGGTGGCGGCGGCGGTGAAGAGGTGCACGGCCAGGTCGGCCAGGGCCGTGGCGGTCTGGTCGATCGGGGAGCGGGGGAGCACGATGTGGCTCACCACCAGGCGGACGATCGTGTCGGCGGCGAAGGCCAACGCTTCCTGGTCCGCTCCCGGCAGGTGGTCGCCGGCCCACTCGATCAGCGCGCCGGACGCCTCGGTGAGGACCACCTCGGCCCGGGTGGTGAGGTACGGAAGCAGTTCGTCCGAGCCGCCCCGGGCGCTGGTGAGGATGGCCTTGACCAGCGGGTTGTCGGCCGCCGTGGCGAGGGTGTGGGCGATCGCGGCGTACGCGCCGGCCCGTACGTCGGCGCCGTGCGCGAGCAACGCCTCTCGGACGTCGCCGACGAACCGGTCCACCTCGCGCCGGGCGAGCGCCTCGGCGAGGCCCGCCTTGCTGCCGAACTCGTTGTAGACGGTCTGCCGACTGACCCCCGCCGTGGTGGCCACGCCACCCATGCGGACCGCGTCCCAGCCGGCGGCGATGGTCCGTGCGCGGGCGGCGTCCACGATTGCGTCCCGCAGTCGCTGGCGTGGTGAGTCGGTCGTCGCAGTCATGGTGGTCGAATTCTACGGTCCCCCCGCCGACCCGCCCAGCGCGCGCGGCGGGCCCCGCCCGGCGCGCGCCGCCGACCTGTCCGGCGTGCGCTGTCGACTCGACCGGCATTCGCCGAAGGCCCCGCTCAGCGCCTGCCCAGCGCGTGTCGCCGGACCGGCCGGTGCCGGGCCCTGCCGTCGCGCGGAGGGCACGTCGCGCGGCGCGGCGCCTCCCGGGCGCGGCGGGGCCCCGCGTGGCGCATAGGATGTGCGGTCATGGCACGCGTGCTCACTCCCCGTGCGGAGGACTTCCCCCGCTGGTACCAGGACCTGATCGCCAAGGCGAAGCTGGCCGACAACGGCCCGGTCCGCGGCACCATGGTCATCCGCCCGGCCGGCTACGCCATCTGGGAGCGGATGCAGGCCGAGATGGACGCCCGGATCAAGGCGGCCGGCGCGGAGAACGCGTACTTCCCGCTGTTCATCCCGGAGAGCTACCTGAAGCGCGAGGCCCAGCACGTCGAGGGCTTCTCGCCGGAGCTGGCGGTGGTCACCCACGGTGGCGGCAAGCAGCTCGCCGAGCCGGTGGTGGTGCGCCCCACCAGCGAGACGGTGATCGGCGAGTTCATGGCCAAGTGGATCGACTCGTACCGGGACCTGCCGCTGCTGCTCAACCAGTGGGCGAACGTGGTCCGGTGGGAGCTGCGCCCGCGGATCTTCCTGCGGACCAGCGAGTTCCTCTGGCAGGAGGGGCACACCGCGCACGCCACCCGCGAGGATGCCCGCGCCTACGCGCGGCGGATCCTGCACGAGGCGTACGAGGATCTGATGGTCAACGTGCTCGGCATTCCGGTGGTGGTGGGCCTGAAGACGGCCCGTGAGCGCTTCGCCGGGGCCACCGCCACGTACACCTGCGAAGGCATGATGGGTGACGGCAAGGCGTTGCAGTTGGGCACCAGCCACGAGCTGGGCCAGAACTTCGCCAAGGCGTTCGACATCAGCTACTCCGCCAAGGAGGGCGGTCGCGAGCACGCCTGGACGACCTCCTGGGGCACGTCGACCCGGATGCTCGGCGGGCTGATCATGGCGCACGGCGACGACAACGGCCTGCGGGTGCCGCCGAGGCTGGCGCCCATCCAGGCGTACATCATGATCGTCAAGGCCGGCGAGGGCGTCGCCGAGGCGGCGGCCAAGCTGCGCGACGGCCTGCGCGACGCCGGTGTCCGGGTCGCGCTCGACGACCGGACCGACACCGCGTTCGGCCGCCGGGCCGTCGACGCCGAGCTGCGCGGCTATCCGGTACGCGTCGAGGTCGGCCCTCGCGACCTGGCCGTCGGCAACGCGACGGTGGTCCGCCGTACCGACGGGTCGAAGTCCCCGACGCCGGTGGCCGACGTGGTCGGCGCGGTGCTGGCGGCGCTGGAGGCCGATCAGCAGGCGCTGCACGACCAGGCCCTCGCGCACCGCGAGTCGCGCACCGTCGAGGTGTCGACGCTGGCCGAGGCGATCGAGGCGGCGGCCACCGGCTGGGCCAAGGTGCCGTGGTCGGCGGTCGGCGTGGCCGGCGAGGCCGAGGCGAACGGCCAGGGCGTGACGGTGCGTTGTCTGCTGCGCGCCGACGGCTCGGTGCCGGACTCGGAGGACGAGCCCGACCTGGTCGCCATCCTCGCTCGCGCCTACTGAGGTGACTGTCGACCGCTTCGAGCCGGGTCGGCTGATCCTGCACCGAAACGTGCGGCGGGGGCGGATCGGGTGGGTCCGGCCGGCGCGGGTCGTCCTCGACGACGAGCGAGGGCTGCTGCTCTGGATCGCGAAGGGCTCGCCGGTGGCCCACGAGGTGAACGCGGTCGGCCTGACCATGCGAGGGCTGCCGTTCGCCGACTGGATCACGCCGACCTACCAGCTCGCACAGGTGCGCTGGAACGGACCACCGCTGCTGAAGTTCCTGCCCACCGGCGCGGCGCACTCCGTCTGGTGGTTCCGCGACGCGGCGGGCCGGTTCAGCCACTGGTACGTCAATCTGGAGGAGCCCGGCGTGCGCTGGGACGACGGGGCGGTGGCCGGCGTCGACGTGATCGACCAGGATCTCGACGTGCTGGTCGCCGCGGACCGCACCTGGCAGTGGAAGGACGAGGACGAGTTCGTCGAGCGTCTCGCCTTTCCGGACGACTACTGGGTGACCGACGAGAAGGCGGTCCGCGCCGAGGGGGAGCGGGTGATCGCGCTCGCCGAGGCGGGTGAGTTCCCGTTCGACGGCACCTGGTGCGACTTCGCACCGCCGCCAGACTGGGACGTACCGGACGAACTTCCGCCCGGGTGGGACCGCCCACCGGTGCGGTGAGAGGTGTTCCGGGTCACCGGTGACGCGGTGTCCGGGTCCGATGCGTGCGATCGGCATCGGATCTGGCAGAATGGGTCGCTGGTATCCGGCGCGCGTTCGGCGCCCTCTAACCCGGGCGCGTTGCCAGTCCACCGAGTAGTCTCCGGCCCAACCCCACGGGTCCGGTCGGCGCTCACCCATGCACACCGCCCCGTACGGGCCGGTGAGATCGCAACAGGAGCGAAACAACTGTGGCCGTAAAGATCCGGCTCCTGCGGATGGGCAAGATCCGCAACCCGCAGTACCGCATCGTCATCGCCGACTCGCGCACCAAGCGTGACGGTCGGGCGATCGAGTTCGTCGGGGTTTACCAGCCCAAGGAAGACCCCTCGATCATCGAGGTCAAGTCGGAGCGGGTCCAGTACTGGCTGTCCGTCGGCGCCCAGCCGAGCGAGGCGGTGCAGCGGCTGCTGGAGCTGACCGGTGACTGGCAGAAGTACAAGGGCCTGCCGGCCCCGCCGCCGCTGAAGGTCAAGGCCGAGCAGGTCGACCGCAGGGCCGCGTACGAGGCTGAGGCGAAGGCCGCCGCCGGGCTGGCCCCGGAGACCCCGGCCAAGCCGGCCAAGAAGGCCGCGAAGGCCGCCGAGGCTCCGAAGGCTGAGGCGCCCGCCGAGGCCCCGCAGGCTGAGGCTCCGGCCGAGGCGCCGAAGACCGAGGCTCCGGCCGAGGCTCCGGCCGAGGCTCCGGCTGCCACCGCCGACGCCGGTGAGCAGGCCTGACATGCCTCTGCGTCCGGCGTTGGAGCACCTGGTCAAGGGCATCGTCGATCACCCGGATGACGTCCGGGTGCGGATGGTCGATTCCCGTCGGGGCAAGCGGCTGGAAGTCCGCGTGCACCCCGAGGACCTCGGCACGGTGATCGGGCGGTCCGGCCGGACCGCCAAGGCGCTGCGCCAGGTGATCGGCTCCATCGGCGGGCGCGGCGTACGCGTCGACATCGTCGACTCGTACTGATGCAGCTCGTCGTCGGAAGGATCGGCAAGCCGCACGGCGTCCGCGGTGAGGTCACCGTGGAAGTGCGGACCGACGAGCCCGAAGCACGGTTCGCCCCCGGTGCGGTGCTGCGCACTGAGCCGGGGGCGACGCCCCCTTCAGCCGCCGATGAGCCGGGCGTGCCGTTCCGGGTTCCCGCGAAGCTGACCATCGAGGAAGCCCGCTTCCACCAGGGCCGGGTGCTGATCGCGTTCGAGGGCATCCTGGACCGCAACACCGCCGAGGCGCTGCGCGGGACGCTGCTCGTGGTGGACAGCGCCGACGTGGCCCCACCGGACGACCCGGAGGAGTTCCACGACCACCAGTTGGTGGGTCTGGCAGTTGTCACGCCGGCCGGTGAGCGCCTCGGCGAGGTCGCCCGGATCGACCACGCGCCGTCGTCCGACCTGCTGGTGCTGCGGCGCCCCGAGGGACGTACCGCGCTGATCCCGTTCGTCCGGGCGATCGTTCCGGAGGTCGACCTGGCCGGTGGACGTGTGATCGTCGACCCGCCGGCCGGACTGCTCGATCTTTAGGACCACCCCATGCGCGTCGACGTCGTGTCGATCTTTCCGGAGTACTTCGCCCCGCTGGACCTGTCGCTGATCGGACGGGCGCGGGCCAACGGCGTACTCCAGCTCGCCGTGCACGACCTGCGGACCTGGACCCACGACGTGCACCGCACGGTCGACGACACCCCCTACGGCGGCGGCCCGGGCATGGTGATGAAGCCCGAGCCGTGGGGTGCGGCGCTGGACGCGCTCGCCCCGGCCGAGGCCCCGCCGCCCCGGCTGCTCGTGCCGTCGCCGGCCGGCGTGCCGTTCACCCAGGCCATGGCGCACGAGCTGGCCGCCGAGCCGCACCTGCTCTTCGCGTGCGGCCGGTACGAGGGGATCGACCAGCGGGTCCTGGCGCACGCCGCCACCCGGATGCCGGTCACCGAGGTGTCGCTCGGCGACTACGTCCTCTTCGGCGGCGAGGTCGCGGTGCTGGTGATCCTGGAGGCGGTCACCCGACTGCTGCCCGGGGTGCTGGGCAACGCCGGCTCGCTGGACGAGGAGTCGCACGCGCACGGGCTGCTGGAGGCCCCGATCTACACGAAGCCTCCGAGCTGGCGCGGGCACGACGTTCCGGAGGTGCTCCGCTCCGGCGACCACGGCAAGATCGCGCGCTGGCGGCGCGAGGAGGGGCTGCTGCGGACCGCGTCCCAGCGCCCGGACCTGCTGGCCGCGCTGCCGCCCGAGCGGCTCGACAAACGGGACATCGCGGCGCTGGAGCGGGCCGGATTTCGGCCACCGCCGGGGGATGTGGCAAAGTAGGGGGGTTGCCGCATCCGTCCGCGCCCGCGGGCGGCTGCGAGGATCCCCGACCGGGGTCGGCCCGCCGACCACCACCCGGGAATCAGAATCACCCACCCGCGCACCGAGTGACGGTGCGCCGTGAGCCTTACGAGGACGCAGCGATGAACATCCTGGACGCCCTTGACGCCCAGTCGAAGCGGACCGACCTTCCCGACTTCCGTGCCGGTGACACCGTCAAGGTGCACGCGCGGGTCGTCGAGGGCAACCGGTCCCGTGTCCAGATCTTCCAGGGCGTCGTGATCCGCCGCCAGGGTGACGGTCTGCGCGAGACCTTCTCGGTCCGCAAGGTCAGCTTCGGCGTCGGCGTCGAGCGGACCTACCCGCTCAACGGCCCGGGCATCGACCGGATCGAGATCGTGACCCGCGGTGACGTGCGTCGCGCCAAGCTCTACTACCTGCGCGAGCTGCGCGGCAAGAAGGCCAAGATCAAGGAGAAGCGGGAGAAGCAGCCCAGCTGACTTCCCGCTCGCCACGCCGCCTGAGCTGCACGTATGCCGTACCGACCAGACCGCACTACCCTGGTCGTACGGGCGCAGCCAGGCGGCGGCCCCGCCTTCGTGGCGGGCAGCTGTCCACTACCGCCCGTGGAGCCTCGACGAGGCTCCCGGGCGGTGGTGTTTCTGCGGACCGGGGAGTGGCGTGGTGCAGACGCTTGACGAGGACGGCACCGTCGATCCGTGGCGCCGGCGGGTGCGCCGCGGCCGCCGGCAGATGCCCCTCTGGCAGGAGCTTCCACTGCTGCTGGTGGTCGCGTTCTGCCTCGCGGTGCTGATCCGCACATTCCTGCTCCAGGCGTTCTTCATCCCGTCCGGTTCGATGGAGGACACCCTTCTGATCGGCGACCGGGTGCTGGTCAACAAGGTCGTCTACGACGTCCGTGACCCGGTGCGCGGCGAGGTGGTGGTGTTCCGGGGCACCGACCGCTGGGCGCCGCAGGTCGACGAGCAGCCGGAGCCCGGGTTCGCCGGCAAGGTCGGCCGCACCGTCGGGGACCTGGTCGGGGTGAGCCGCCCCGGCGAGAAGGACTTCATCAAACGGGTGATCGGCCTGCCCGGTGACCGGGTCAAGTGCTGCGACTCCCAGGGTCGGGTCACCGTGAACGGAACCCCGCTCGACGAACCGTACGTGCTGCGCGACTCCCCGCTGGATCTGCCACCGAATCCGCAGGAGTGCCGCTCCCGACGCTTCGACGAGGTGGTCGTACCCCCGGGTCAGATCTTCGTGATGGGCGACCACCGGGAGGTCTCCCAGGACGCGCGCTGCCAGGGGCCGGTGCCGATCGACAACGTGGTCGGCCGGGCGTTCATGGTGGTCTGGCCGTCGTCGCGCTGGGCCGCGCTGTCGGTGCCCTCGACCTTCGACGACGTGGCCGCGCCGGCTGCCGCCTCCTCCGGGGCGCCCCCGGTCCGTCCGTCCCCGCAGGGCGGTGTGCTGCTGATTCTCCCGTTGATGGCCGCGCTGAGGGGTTCCCGCGCGTTCCGGACGGTGCCGTCCGGTCCGGCAACGTAGGCTCCTTGGCGTGATTGACGAGCAGACCGACAAGCCGCGCAGCTCCTTCTGGAAGGAGCTGCCGATCCTGCTGGGTGTGGCGATCCTGGTCGCGGTGCTGGTCCGCGCCTTTGTGCTGCAGACCTTCTTCATCCCCTCTCCGTCCATGGAGAACACTCTCAAGATCGATGACCGGGTGTTGGTCAACAAGCTGGTCTACGACTTCCGATCACCGCACCGCGGCGAGGTGATCGTCTTCAAGGCGCCCACCGAGTGGAGCGGCAACCCCGACGGCGAGGACTTCATCAAGCGGGTGATCGGCGTCGGTGGCGACCACGTGGTCTGCTGCGACGCACAGGAACGGCTGATGATCAACGGCAAGTCGCTCGACGAGCCGTACATCTTCTCGATCGACGGGGTCCGCGACAAGCCGGCCGACCAGGAGTTCGACATCACCGTGCCGAAGGGGCGGCTGTGGGTGATGGGCGACCACCGGTCGGCCTCGGGTGACTCGCTGGAGCACTGGCAGCAGTCCAACCAGAACATCACCGAGGCCACGATTCCCGAGGGCGAGGTGGTCGGGCGGGCGTTCACCGTCTTCTGGCCCGTCAACCGGGCCACCTGGCTGACAGTGCCCGATCAGTTCGACGGCATCGGAAAGCCGTAGAACCGGCGGGGGCATGGGCGATCGGCCGCACGTCTGGCAGGCTGGTGCGGTGACCGTCTACACCCCTCGACGCGCGGCGCGGGTGCTGCTCGTCGACGCGGCCGGCCGGGTCCTGCTGTTTCAGGGCTTCGACCCGGCCCGCCCGGAGCACCGCTACTGGTTCACTCCCGGCGGCGGGCTCGACGAGGCGGAGTCCCCGTCGACCGGCGCGGCACGGGAGTTGGCCGAGGAGACCGGGCTGCGGGTCGATCCCGCCGAGCTGGGCGAGCCCGTCTGGTCCGACACGACCGAGTTTCCGTTCGACGGCGACTGGTACCGCCAGGAGCAGGATTTCTTCCTGCTCCGGGTGCCGTCGTGGCAGGTCGACACCGTTGGCTTCAACGACGTCGAGCAGCGCAGCATCGCCGGTCACCGCTGGTGGCTGCCGGCCGAGCTGGCCGCCAGCGGCGACCGGTACTACCCGCCCGAGCTGCCCGACCTGCTGGCCCGGCTCCTGCCGCCGGCCGTCGAGGCGTCGTGCTGACCCCGCCGCGCACCGTCGTGCGCCGGGAGGCCGGCCTCTACGCGCTGGAACGGGCGCTGCAACGGCGCGGGTTCCGGCACGTGGCCGGCGCCGACGAAGCCGGCCGGGGCGCCTGCGCCGGCCCACTGGTCGCCGCCGCGGCGGTGCTGCCGGAGGGGCGACGCGGCGAGATCGACGGGCTGGCCGACTCCAAGCTGCTCACCCCGGCCAGCCGGGAGCGGGTGTACGCCGAGGTCGTGGACCGCGCCCTGGCGTACGCCGTGGTGGTCATTCCGGCCGACGAGGTCGACGCCCGGGGTCTGCACGTGTGCAACCTGGCCGCCATGCGCCGGGCGCTCGCCTCACTCACCACCCGACCGGAGTACGTGCTGACCGACGGCTTCGGCGTGGACGGCCTGGGCGTGCCGGGGCTGGCGGTGTGGAAGGGCGACCGGGTGGCCGCCTGTGTGGCGGCGGCCAGCGTGCTCGCCAAGGTCACCCGCGACCGGATCATGGTGGAGCTGGACGGGGTGTTCCCGGCGTACGGCTTCGCCGAGCACAAGGGCTACATCACCCCGGAGCACAGCGCGGCGCTGCGGGAGCACGGGCCGTGCCGGGAGCACCGCTTCTCGTACGTCAACGTCGCAGCGGTCTCCGGCCGCGACGGCCGGCCGCCGCGCGCCCGACGGCCCGTCGGCGCGACGTCGGACGAGCCGATGGAGCGCTCCTGGGCGTCAGGGGGTACCGTCGGCGTGGCGTTGGGCGAGCAGCCTCGGCCTCCGGCGCCGGTGGGGGAAGATGTGGTCATGGAAGGCGGAGTGCGATGAGCGCGGAAGATCTCGAGAAGTACGAGACCGAGATGGAGCTGCAGCTCTACCGGGAGTACCGCGACATTGTCCGCCAGTTCTCCTACGTGGTGGAGACGGAACGCCGGTTCTACCTGGCCAACCAGGTCGACCTGCACGTGCGCAACTCCGACGGCGAGGTCTACTTCGAGGTCGAGATGCACGACGCCTGGGTGTGGGACATGTATCGTCCTGCCCGCTTCGTGAAGAACGTCCGAGTGATGACTTTCAAGGACGTCAACGTCGAAGAGCTGGAGAAGCCCGACATCTCGCTGCCCGCCGACTCCGGCTTCGGCGGCTGACGACCCTCGGCCACGCCACGGTCCCCCCATCCGTGGCGCGGCCGGCCGCGCCGGTCACTCGGCCGGCACCACGACCTCGACGCGCTGCACCAGGTTGTTGGCGAAGCCGCCACGGTTCCACGGCTGCTCGACCGGCTGGGTCCGCCCGGACGCGTCGGTCGCCCGCGCGCTGAGCACGTACCGGCCCGGCGTCGCCGTCCACTCGAACCGCCACCGCCGCCAGGCGAACTCCCCGCCCGTCGCCGGGTCCAGCTCGGCCGGCGCCCAGCTCGTTCCGCCGTCGACGCTCACCTCCACCGCGACCACCGGCGCGTGCCCCGACCAGGCCCGACCGTCCACAGTGCATGGGCCCGGTGGCAGCACCCGGCGGCGCGTCATGAAGTCGGGAAAGCCCGGTGGGCGGACCAGCGCACGTGGCTCGATCCGGGTGACCGGCACGCCCGGGTCGTCGGCGTCGCGACGCAGCCGGTACGCCACCGCGTTCTGGTAGCCCTCGAACGGCTCCGTCCGAACCTCGATCGAGTTCAGCCACTTGACGTGCGCCATGCCGTACCAGCCCGGCACGATCAGCCGCAGCGGGGCGCCGTGCTGCGGCAGCAGGGGAGCGCCGTTCATCTCGTACGCCAGCAGCACCTCCTCGCGCAGCGCGTCGGCCACCGGCAGCGCCCGCTGGTAGTCCTGCTCGACGCCGCGCTCGACCCCGTGGTCGGCGCCGGTGAAGACCACGTCGACCGCGTCCGCGCCCAGGCCCGCCTCGCGCAGCAGCGGCGCGAGGGGGGTGCCGGTCCACTCGGCGTTGCCGACCGCCTCGACCAGCCAGGGCTGGCTCACCGGTCGGGGGTGCAGCAGAGCCCGGCCGTTGCCGGCGCACTCCATCGTGACCCGGTGGGTGACCCGGGGTCGCTCGCGCAGGTCGGCCAGCGTGACCGTCAGCGGTCGGTCCACCGCGCCGCCGATGGTCAGTGTGTGCGCCGCCGGATCCAGCTCCGGAATGTCGTAGTGGATCAGCAGATAGTGCAGCCCGGCCGGGGTGACGTCGTACCGCAGCGCCTCCAGCGGAAGGCCGTGGTTGCGGGCGGCGAGCTGCAACTCGTCGGCACTGATCGCCTCGTCGGGCTCGGCGAGCCGCGACGGGCCGCTCACGTCGGCCGCCCTCGGCCCTCGGTCATCGACAGTGGTCATGCGATGCCTCCCCGGTGCAGACGGCGGCACCCGCCGTACGCGGCCCAGCCTAGGCCCTTCGTGGCGGCCCGGTGGTGGTGTCCTGGGCCGGTTGGCGTCGGGCCGGGACAGCGCTCGCTTAACAGATCATCGAGCCCTTCGGTGGTCGTCCACAGCACCTCCGGTTGTCCACAGCTTCGTCGGCCGGGCTGGCGGACGAGTCGGCCTCGGCCGGAGGCTGCCGTCATGCGACAGCCACCCGTCGACTCGATCCGCCGCACGCTGCTGCTGTGCGCCGCGCTCCCGCTCGCACTTACCGTCCAGCTCTGCGGGCTGGCGGTGCTGGTCGCGGCGGTGCCCGGCCAACCACCGACGCCGACAGTGCCGGTCGCGGCCGTGACCGACCCGCCCGCCGACCCAGCGCCCGCCGGGCGGTTCCGCTGGCCGGTCGACGGGCCACCTCGTCCGGTGCGCCGGTTCGACCCGCCGCCCCGACCGTGGCTGCCTGGCCACCGCGGCGTCGACCTGGCCGCGCCGGCCGGAGCGGTGGTCCGTAGCGCCGGGCCGGGCACCGTGCTCTTCGCCGGCCTGGTGGCCGGTCGACAGGTGGTCACCGTGGGGCACGCCGACGGGCTGCGGACCACCCACGAGCCGGTCCAACCCGTCGTACGCCCCGGCCAGCCGGTCATCGCCGGCACGCCGCTGGGCGAACTGCTGCCCGGGCATCCGGGTTGCCCGGCCGAGGCGTGCCTGCACTGGGGCCTGCGGCGGGGCGAGGAGTATCTCGACCCGTTGGCCCTGCTCGGCCTCGGCCCGGTGCGACTGCTCCCGGTGCGCCCGCCTCCGCTCGGTCGGGCGGGAGACGGTCAGCGCTGGGCGAGCAGCGCCGGCAGCCGCACGGCCAGCCGTTCGTACTCGTCGGCGGCGTTGTAGACCTGACCGGTGAGCCGCAGCCATCCGCGACCGTTCCAGCTCATCACCGCGACCTCGGCGGCGAGCCGCTCGCCGATCCGCGCCTGCAACGCCCGCGCCGCGTCGATCGTGGTGCCCGTGCCGGACGGCAGCGGAATGAGGCGTAGAGCCACCCCCGGTCCGCCGGGGTCGGGCAGATCAGCGGGGGCCACCCCCAGCGCGTCCCCCACCACCCGCTGACCGTACGCGGCGAGCGCGGCGTTGTGCGCCCGTACCCGGTCGACGCCGAGGCTGCGCAGCGTGAACAGTCCCGCCGGGGCGGCCAGCCAGGAGGTGTAGTCGAGGGTGGCCTGCCATTCGAGCCGGGCCGGGAAGCCGGCTTCCTGCTCCCACGAGACCACCAGCGGCTCGATCCGCTCCCGCCACTGTGGGGCCACCGCCAGCAGGGCGGTGCCGCGCGGGGCGTACCCCCACTTGTGCAGGTTGCCCGCCCAGAAGTCCGCGCCGATGCTGGCGACCGTGGTGGCCAGCATCCCGGGGGCGTGTGCCGCGTCCACCAGGACGGGCACGCCGCCCTCGTGGGCCACCCCGACGATGGCGGCGATCGGGAAGAGCCTGGCGGTGGCGGAGGTGAGCTGGTCGACGACGAGCAGCCGCGTCCGCCCCGGGCGCAGGCCGGCCCGGATGGTCTGCACGATCTGTTCGTCGGTGGCGGCCAGCGGGATCGGCAGGACGCGGCTGATCGCGCCGGTGCGCCGGCACTCCCGCTGGATGGCCAGGCTCACCGCCCCGTACCCGTGGTCGGTGCTGAGCACCTCGTCACCGGGTTGCAGGCCCACCGACTGAAGCACCACGGCGACGCCGGTGGTGGTGTTGCCGATCAGCGCGCTGCCGTCCGGGTCGGCGCCCAGGAACCCGGCGAGGTGCCGGCGGGTGTGCGCGATCCGGTCGACGAGCCCCTGGGTGAAGAAGCGCAGCGGGTTGGCCTCCATCTCGTCGCGCAGCCGCTGCTGGGCTCGCTGCACGCCGATCGGCACCGCGCCGAACGATCCGTGGTTGAGATGGCTGACCGCCGGGTCCAGGGAGAACAGCAGGCGGGCGCCCGGGATCGGCTCGGGGGGCTGCGGGACGCTCACCCGATGATCGTAACCGTCGAGCGACCCGCCCCCTCGGCCCTTGATCAGGCGCGGGGATGTGCCTGCCGGTAGGCGGCGCGCAGCCGTTCCACCGAGACGTGGGTGTAGATCTGCGTGCTGGCCAACGACGAATGGCCGAGCAGCTCCTGCACGGCGCGCAGGTCGGCCCCGCCCTCCAACAGATGGGTGGCGGCGGAGTGGCGCAGCCCGTGCGGGCTGGTCCGGGGAAGGCCGGCCGTCTCGGCGTACCCGCCGACGATCTGTCGCGCGGTCGTCGGGTTGAGCCGGCCACCGCGAGCCCCGAGCAGCAGCGCGTCGCCGGAGCGGGCACCCGCCAACAGCGGTCGGCCCCGGCGCAACCACTCGTCCAACGCCCGCTGCGCGGGCACCCCGTACGGCACCGAGCGCTCCCGCCCGCCCTTGCCGAACACCCGGATCACCCGGCGACCGTGGTCGACGTCCCCGACGTCCAGCCCGCACGCCTCGCTGACCCGCACGCCGGTGGCGTAGAGCAGCTCCAGCAGAACCCGGTCGCGCAACAGCACCGCCTCGGCGGCGGCCGCGTCCGGCGCCGCAACCGTCATGGCTTCCGTCGTGATCGTGGCGGGTGCGGTCGTCGGCTGCCGGGCCGGTGCCTCCACCAGGGCGGCGGCCTGGTCGGCGCGCAGGACGCTGGGCAACTCCCGGTGAGCACGAGGGCTGGCCAGTGCGGCGCCCACGTCGGAGCGGAGCAGCCCGGCGCGGTGCGCCCACGCGCTGAACGCCCGCGCCGAGGCGGCCCGACGGGCCAGCGACGTACGGGCGGCGCCGGTGGTCCGTTGCCGGGCCAGCCAGCTCCGCAGCACCGACAGGTCCAGCTCGGCCACCTCCAGGCAGCCCATCCGGACGGCGTGGTCGAGCAAGGCGACCACATCGGTCACGTACGCGCGGACGGTGTGGGCCGACCGGTTGCGGACCCGGGAGAGGTGCTCGGCGAAGTCGTCGACCGCGTCCCGCAGCGCCGGCGGCAGCTCCTGGTGGGTGGCCCGGGTGCCCCGGGTGGACCGGCTCACCGCCGCCGCGCCGATGGCGGCGTTGCGATGGCTGCACCCCCACTGACAGTTGGCACGGCACCAGCGTACGGCCGAGAGCCGCGCAGCGTTCGCCACGATGGTGCCGGTGTCGCCACCACGCCCGTGCACTGGGGCAGTTCGTCTGTTTATGCGCCGCCCCTTCGGCTTGGTGGCCGGGGCGAGGGCGCAGCCGTCGTCGCGGCCACCACCATGGACGGCTCCTTCAGCAACGACAGCTTTCGCCTAGACGAATAAATCCTAACTCAAGACGGGGCTGGGGCTGCGGCGAAGGGCGCCGATGATCCGCTGTGGCTGCCCGTCGTGTCGATGTGCTGTTGAGCGGTATACCTCAGAGGTATGAATATGACTCTGAGGTATACCGCTTACGACCGCATCCGCCCCCACGGAGGTGACCGAGGGTCACCGCCGGCCGCCGGCTGCGCCAACCGCCGCAGCAAAGGTTAGGAATTATTTGTCTAGGCCTGAAGGTGGCGGGACGGACCTGGAGCTGGTCCGCCTGAAGCGGCAGATAGCCGGCGGCGGCGTGGAGTGGCTGATCCCCGCCGTGACGGAGCGCGGGAAGCCCGGCCGCGGCTTCGGTCCCCCGAAGGCAGGGAGACGGCCCCGGGTGCGGCTACCGCCCCGGGGCCGCTCCGTGTCTCGGGAGGGCCTCCGGACGGGCGGAAGGACCTACTCCTCGTCCCCGTCGGTCGGGCGGGGCGGGCGGGGGTGCCCCTCCGACCCCGACCC
Source organism: Micromonospora sp. NPDC005194 (assembly GCF_040608335.1). Taxonomy (NCBI): domain Bacteria; kingdom Bacillati; phylum Actinomycetota; class Actinomycetes; order Micromonosporales; family Micromonosporaceae; genus Micromonospora; species Micromonospora sp. NPDC005194. Next base: position 33,257 of record NZ_JBEXIA010000035.1, read on the forward strand.
GGGAGGTTGACGTGGCACCAGACGACGAACTAAACCGACTAACTGAGCGGGTCCCAGCGGGCACCCGGGGTGGTCTTCGGCTCGGTGAACTCGGTCCTGAACAACGCGCATCCACCCCTGCGCCGGTTGAGCCGCTGGTCGCCGGTTCGGTACCGGGGAATCCAGCGGTGAGCGACCTTCAGCGGCACGCCCCGGTCCGACCGTTCTGGTTCTGCGCGGCGGATGCCCAGCCCTGGCCGTGTGGTCGAGCCCGCGCCGATCTGGCCGGCGAATACGCCGACGAGCCCCGGTTACTGGCGGTCGACATGGCTGATTGCTTGGGGGAGGCGACCCGGGACCTGTGCGGGCTTTACCCGGAGCCCCCGAACCCAGTCGAGATGTACGCCCGCTTCCTCGGCTGGGTCCGGCACCTCGCGATCAACCGGTTCCGCAATGCCGGCCGGTTCCCGCTATAGCGCAGTAACGCCGAGCTTTCGTTCCTCCGGTCGGGGACTCACGCATATCCGTCGGACGGCGGAGATGGCCCCCGCACGGCCGAGTATCCGCCGCCGCAGTCCACACTGGTGCCGGTGTCGCCACACCCATGACCGTGCGCCGTGGCGGTTCGTTGCTTATCCGCCGCCCTTCGGTGTGGTGGCCGGGGCGAGGGCGTAGCCGTCGTCGCGGCGCACCACCATGGACAGCTCCTCCAGCAGCGACAGCTTGCGCAGCGCGGTACGCACGTTCACGCCGGCGCGGGCGGCGAGCGCGTCCACTCCCCGTACGCCCCGTCGGGGCAACGCCTCCAGCAGCGACCGGGCGTCGTCGTCCAACGCGTCGGTCGGCCGCTGCGGGCCACGGGCCAGCGGGGCCAGGTCCGCGCCGACCCGGCCCACCTCCTCGAGCACGTGCGCCACCCCGGTGACCAGCCGCACCTCGGAGCACTCGCGGAGCAACTCGTGTGCGCCGACGGACATCGCCGAGGTCACCGGCCCGGGCACGACCATCGCGACCCGTCCGGTGTGGATGGCCCGTCGGGCGGTCTGCGTCGCGCCGCTGCGCGCCGACGCCTCCACCACGACGGTGCCGAGGGTGCCCCCGGCGATGACCCGGTTGCGGATCAGGAACCGGGGGCGTAGCGGCTCGGCGCCGGGTGGCCACTCGCTGACCAGCAGCCCCGTGTCGGCGATCCGGTCGAAGAGCGCGGTGTTGCCCATGGGATACGGCCGGTCCACCCCGCAGGCCAGCACCGCGACGGTCAACCCGCCCGCGTTGAGGGCACCCCGGTGGGCTGCCGCGTCGATGCCGAACGCGCCGCCGGAGACCACGGTCCAGTCCCGCTCGGCCAGCCCGTACCCCAGTTCCGTGGCGACGTGCTGGCCGTAACCGGTGGCCGCCCGCGCGCCGACCACCGCCACCGAGCGCTCCAGCGCCTCGCCCAGCGGCCAGGCTCCGCGTACCCAGAAGCAGAGCGGCGGCGCGGTTTCACCGTCCACCCGGCGGGTGGCGTCCGGCAGCCGGAGCGTTTTCAGGCCGGCCACCCGGGCCGGCCACTCCGCGTCGTCGGGGGTGACCAGGCGGGCACCGAGCCGGTCGGCCCGCTCCAACGCCTCGGCGGCGACCGCCCGTGCGTCACCGGCGGCCGACCGGGCCGCCACCGTGCTGTGCAGCCAGCCGTCGGGGCTGCCGCCGTCGAGCAACAGATCCAGTGTGGCCACCGGACCGAGTCGGTCGACCAGCTGGTACACCGCCCGGGTGCCCGGCTCGGCCAACCAGGTCAGCGCCACCCGGGCCAGTCTGCTCTCCTCGTCGGCGCTCATGCCGCCTCCCCTGTCCGTAGTTGGATCGCCTCTCGTACGTCGTCGCGGTCCGGCCGGTCCCGGCCGTCCAGGTCCGCGATGGTCCAGGCCATCCGGATCACCCGGTCGAAGCCCCGTGCCGAGAGCGAGCCGGAGTCGAGTCGGCCGCGCAGCTCGGCGGTGACCAGCGCCGGTAGCCGCCACGGCGGGCGGCGCAGGAGCGGGCCGTCCACCTCGGCGTTGAGTCGCCGCCCGAGGCTGGCCCAGCGGTTGGCCGCCGCGCGGCGGGCCGCCGCGACCCGGGCGGCGACCGTGGCCGAGGACTCGGCGTCGCCGACGGACGCCATCAGCTCCGCCGCCCGTACGGGCATCAGCCGCACCTGCACGTCGATCCGGTCGAGCAGCGGCCCGGAGAGCCGGCCCAGGTAGCGACGGCGGACCAGCGGCGAGCACTCGCAGTACGCGTCGCCGGACGGCTTCGCGCACGGGCACGGATTGGCGGCCAGCACCAGTTGGGTCCGGGCCGGGTACTCGGTGCCGCCCCCGCTGCGGCTCAGCTGGATGCGGCCGTGCTCCAGTGGCTGGCGCAGCGCCTCCAGCGCGCCCTTGCTGAACTCCGGCGCCTCGTCCAGGAAGAGCACCCCGCGGTGGGCCAGCGACACCGCGCCGGGGCGGGCCAGCCCGGAACCGCCGCCGACGAGGGACGGGATCGTGGCCGTGTGGTGCGGTGCCTGGAACGGCGGGCGGCGCAGCAGTTGACCACCCGGTGGCAGGAGCCCGGCGACCGAGTGCAGTGCGGTCACCTCCAGCGCCGCGTCGTCGTCCAGCTCGGGCAGGAGTGACGGCAGCCGCTCGGCCAGCATCGTCTTGCCGGCGCCTGGAGGGCCGAGCAGCGCGATGTGGTGCCCGCCCGCCGCGGCGACCTCCAGCGCCCGCCGGCCCAGCTCCTGCCCGGCGACCTCGGCGAGGTCGGGGCCGCCGGGAACCGGTGCCGGGGCGTCCGGCGGTGGTTCGATCAGCGGGCTGCCGTCGCGCACGAAGGCGACCAGCCGGTGCAGCGTGTCCACCGCCCGCACCCGTACGCCGGGGATGACCGCGGCCTCGGCGGCGTTGCCGGTCGGCACGATGACCCGTTCGACGCCGGCCCTGGCCGCGGCGGCGACCATCGGCAGCACCCCGCGCACCGGCCGGACCGTCCCGTCCAGTCCCAACTCGCCGAGGACCACGACCCCCTCCAGCGGAAGCAGCGGTAGCTCACCCGAGCCGCCCAGCAGCGCGGCGGCGATGGCCAGATCGAACGCCGAGCCGAACTTCGGCAGCGTGGCCGGCAGCAGGTTCAGCGTGATCCGCCGGTTCGGCCAGCGTTGGCCGGAATTGACCACGGCGGCCCGGACCCGGTCGCGGGCCTCGTGCAGGGCCGTGTCCGGCAGGCCGGAGATCACCACGGCCGGTAGTCCGGCGGCCAGGTCCGCCTCGACCTCGACGAGGTGGCCGGTGACGCCGACCAGCCCCACGCAGAGCACCTTCGCGTAGCTCATGACGCGTCACCGATCCGTCGGCGGCGCATCTCAGAACGCGCCCTTGAGGTGATCGACCTGCGCGGGACCGGCGGCGGGCAGTCGTACTGACAGCACGTCGAACCGCACCTCGTCGGCGCTCGTGCCGGTCTCGGCGAGCCAGATCGCGGCGAGCCCGCGCAGGCGACGGGCCTTGGCCGGTACGACAGCCTCGGCCGGTGTGCCGAACACGTCCCCCCGACGCGTCTTCACCTCGCAGAACGCGAGCACCGGCCCGTCCCAGGCGATGATGTCGATCTCGCCTTGCGGGCAGCGCCAGTTCCGGACGATCGGGCGTAGCCCTGCCTCGCTCAGGTGCCGGGCGGCGCACCGCTCGCCGTACGCGCCGACCGCCTGGTTCCGCTTCGTCATGGCCGCGACGGTGCCCGTCCGAGGGCGGGCGTCGCGACCCCACGACGGCCCGGCTGTGGACGACGGGTGTCCTGTGGACAACCGGACGATCAAGCCCGGGCTGTGCTATGCGGCGACCCCGACCCGGACGCCGTGCCGCACGCCTCCCCGCTGATCGCTGGCGGCCGGCCGGGCCGAAATGGCGCGGGCGTGGCCGGTCGCATACGGTGCCTGACGTGGACGGACGACGGAGCTTTCCGGAAGATCAGGAGTCGCGCTGGTATCCCGACGAGCGGGGTCGCGGTTACGGCGATTCCGAGTGGCGCGGTGCGGGTGAGCCGCGATACCGGGACAGCGAGATCCCCGAGCAGCGCGGCGGCGAAGACGGTCGATCCGTCGAGGACACCGGCGTCGGCCGACGCCGGGAGCCGGATTCGACGCGCTTCGGCGCAACCCCGGAGCTGGGCTCGGGCCGATTCGGCGCGGTGGACGCGGGCCGCTTCGGTGGCCCGCCCGAGTCGGACTCGGGCCGTCTGAGCGCGGTGGACGCAGGCCGCTTCGGCGCCCCGCCCGAGTCGGACTCGGGCCGTCTGAGCGCGGTGGACGCGGGCCGGTTCGGTGGCCCGCCCGAGTCGGACTCCGGGCGGTTCGGCGCCGTCGACGCCCAAGCGGGGATGTTCGGCAGCGGCGAGGCCGACTCTGGACGCTTCGGCGCGGTCGACCCGCTGGGTGACGCGCGTACGGACGGGGACGGTTACCGGGCGACCCGCTCGCGCAGGGCGGATCGGGACCCCTCGGAGATCTCCGGGGAGCTGCCCGGCCGCCGAGCCGCCCGAGAGTCGCTGAGCCCCGCCGCGCCGGAGGTGGCGCGAGACGCCACGCCGGAGGCCGCCCGAGACGCCGGGTCAGCGGCCGGCAGAGATGTCGGGCCAGCGGCTGGTGTGCTCGCCGACCAGGCTCGGCCCGCCCCGCTCGCCGGATATCCGATCATCGAGCCGAACCGGGGCGGCGGGGAGCAGCCGCACCCGCTGGAGATGCCGACCGGCCCGATGCCGGGGATCGGCCCGCGGCCCGACCTGCCCGCCGGCGAGCCGCCGGTTTACCCCCAGCCGGCAGACGGTGTCTACCGGACCCGTCGCCCGGCGTTGGCCGCGCTCTTCGCCCTGCTGGCGTTGATCTTCGAGGTCCCCGCGCTGCGGGTGTTGCTGGCGGGCGTGACCGGCGACCCGCTGGACGCCGGCAACGTCGTGGTGGGCATCTGCCTGGTCGCCGCGCTGCCGATCTTCGCATCGGGACTGTACGGGCTCAAAACCGGCGGAATGGCGCTCTCCGACAGCGGACGGGGCTGGCTGCGCCCTCCCACGGCGTACCTGACCGTCGGCCTGGTGCTCTTCGTCGCCGCCGCCCTCGCCGCCGGCTGATCCCCGCCCGGCCGCCCCGCCCGGCCGCCCCGCCCGGCCGCCCCGCCCGGCAGCCCGCCCACGCGCACCCGGGGGCCGTCGGGCGGGGGAGGGGCGTACACTGGCCAACTGGCGACCGCCTCGCGCGGTCGACCTCGCGCGCCCTCTTCACGAATCGTCGTGAAGCGACGGCCTCCCTGGTCCCGATCTTGATCGGGCCCACCATGGGCCGGCGACCAGGCGCCAGGACGCCCGACCACCGGCCGGGCGTGACAACCAGGGATCTTGAGGAGTACCCCAACCATGGCCGTCGTGACCATGCGTCAGCTGCTGGAGAGCGGTGTCCACTTCGGACACCAGACCCGGCGCTGGAACCCGAAGATGAAGCGCTTCATCATGACCGAGCGCAACGGCATCTACATCATCGACCTGCGCCAGACTCTCGACTACATCGAGAAGGCGTACGAGTTCGTGCGTGGGACCGTCGCCGAGGGTGGCAGCATCCTCTTCGTCGGCACCAAGAAGCAGGCCCAGGAGGCCATCGCCGAGCAGGCGACCCGGGTCGGTCAGCCGTACGTCAACCACCGCTGGCTCGGTGGCATGCTGACCAACTTCCAGACGGTGTACAAGCGGCTCCAGCGGATGAAGGAGCTGGAGGGCCTGGGTGACCTCAGCGGCACCGCCGCCGGTTACACCAAGAAGGAGACCCTGCAGCTCTCCCGCGAGAAGATCAAGCTGACCCGCACGCTGGGTGGTCTGCGGGACATGCAGAAGCTGCCGGCCGCGGTCTGGATCGTCGACACCAAGAAGGAGCACATCGCCGTCGACGAGGCCCGCAAGCTGGGCATCCCGGTGATCGCCGTTCTCGACACCAACTGCGACCCGGACGAGGTCGACTTCCCGATCCCGGGCAACGACGACGCCATCCGCTCCGCCGAGCTGCTGACCCGGGTGGTCGCGGCCGCCGTCGCGGACGGTCTGATCGCGCGTTCCGGTCGTCGCCGGGGCGGGGACGAGAAGCCCGAGGGTGTCGCGAGCGACGAGCCGCTGGCCGAGTGGGAGCGCGAGCTGCTGGAGCCGAAGAAGGCCGACGAGTCGGCCGCCCCGGCCGAGCAGCCCGCCGCTGCCGCCGCCGAGCAGCCCGCCGCTGCCGCCGCCGAGCAGCCCGCTGCGGAGCAGCCGGCGCAGGCCGCCACCGAGCAGCCGGCGGCCGCCACCGCGGAGTGACCCGCACCGTCGCTGCCCGTCCGTCCGTTTTCCGAAGACGGCGGGCAGCGGCGGTACGCCGGGCACGATCCGCCCGGATCCGGGTAACCGGCACCTCTGACCATCCACACGCCGTCTCAACACCGAAGAGAGAGCCATGTCCCAAATCACCGCCGCGGACGTCAAGAAGCTCCGCGACCTCACCGGCGCCGGCATGATGGACAGCAAGAAGGCGCTGACCGAGGCCGAGGGCGACTTCGACAAGGCCATCGAGATCCTGCGCGTCAAGGGCGCCAAGGACGTCGGCAAGCGGGCCGGCCGTACGGCCGCCAACGGCCTGGTCGCCCACTCCGGCAAGGCGCTGCTCGAGCTCAACTGCGAGACCGACTTCGTCGCCAAGACCGAGTCGTTCATCGCGCTGGCCCAGCAGCTGGTGGAGCACGGCGAGCGTTCCGGCGTGAACAACGCCGAGGAGCTGCTCGCCTCCGAGCTGGACGGCAAGGTCGTCGCGGACCTGGTCCAGGAGCAGTCCGCCAAGATCGGCGAGAAGCTGGTGCTCAACCGGTTCGCCAAGGTCGAGGGCACCACCGCGGTCTACCTGCACCGCAAGGCGCAGGACCTGCCGCCGGCCGTCGGCGTGCTGGTGTCGTACACCGGCAAGTCGGACGAGGCGGGCGACGCTGACGCCCGTGGTGTCGCGATGCAGATCGCCGCGATGCGGCCGAAGTACCTCACCCGGGACGAGGTTCCGGCCGAGGTCGTCGAGTCCGAGCGGCGCATCGCCGAGCAGACCGCCCGCGAGGAGAACAAGCCCGAGGCGGCCCTGCCGAAGATCGTCGAGGGTCGGGTGAACTCCTTCTTCAAGGACTACGTCCTGATCGAGCAGTCGTCCGTGGCTGACAACAAGAAGACGGTGAAGCAGGTGCTGGCCGAGGCCGGCATCGAGGTCACCCGCTTCGTGCGGTTCGAGGTCGGCCAGGCCTGAGCCGCCACCGGGCGCCGCGCGCGCCCGTGGGCGCAAGACGTCGACGAGGAGGCCGCCGGTGTACGTGACAGGCACCGCGGCCTCCTCGTCACATAGGGTCGGCAGCGGCAGGTTCGCGGTAACGCGTCGCGCGGGGCGTGCGCGTGGGGGAAGGCGGGGCGGATGACGCAGGTTGTGAGTGACCGGACGCTGGCGGTGGACGATCCGACGGCGCCGCCGCCGGGACGGGCCCGCCGGGTGGTGCTGAAGCTCTCCGGTGAGGTGTTCGGTGGCGGCGCGATAGGCGTCGACCCGGACGTCGTCCAGGCCATCGCCCGACAGATCGCCACCGTGGTCCGCCGCGGCGTACAGGTCTCCGTCGTGGTTGGCGGCGGCAACTTCTTCCGCGGGGCGGAGCTGCAGAAGCGCGGCATGGACCGGGCCCGCGCCGACTACATGGGCATGCTCGGCACCGTGATGAACTGCCTCGCCCTTCAGGACTTCCTGGAGAAGGAGGGCATCGAGACCCGGGTGCAGAGCGCGATCACGATGGCCCAGGTCGCCGAGCCGTACATCCCGCTGCGGGCGATCCGGCACCTGGAGAAGGGCCGCGTGGTCATCTTCGGCGCCGGCGCCGGGATGCCGTACTTCTCCACCGACACGGTGGCCGCCCAGCGGGCGCTGGAGATCCGGGCCGACGTGGTGCTGATGAGCAAGAACGGCGTGGACGGCGTCTACACCGCCGACCCCCGGATCGACCCCACCGCCAGCAAGCTCGACTCGATCACCTTCTCCGAGGTGCTGCGCCGCAACCTGCGGGTGGCCGACGCGGCGGCGTTCAGCCTCTGCATGGAGAACGGCCTGCCGATGCTGGTCTTCGGCGCGCAGGGTGACGACACCATCATCCGCGCGGTGGGTGGCGAAAAGATCGGCACCCTGATCACCGCCTGAGCCCCGCCGGTGGCGACGGCAGCAGCGGTCTGACGACTTTCAGCAAGGCCCACGACGAGCACAGAAGGAGGCGAGGAGACCGGTGATCGACGACACCCTCCTCGAGGCCGAGGAGAAGATGGAGCGTGCGGTTGAGCACGCCAAGGAGGAGTTCGGCGCCATCCGTACCGGTCGCGCCAACGCCGCCATGTTCTCCAAGGTCATCATCGACTACTACGGCACGCCCACGCCGCTGACGCAGATGGCGTCCATCGCGGTTCCCGAGCCGCGGATGGCCATCATCAAGCCGTACGACAACTCGCAGATCAACGCGATGGAGAAGGCGATCCGCGACTCGGACCTCGGGGTGAACCCGAACAACGAGGGCAACCAGCTGCGCATCCTGCTCCCACAGATGACCGAGGAGCGCCGCCGCGACATGATCAAGGTGGCCCGGCACAAGGGCGAGGAGGCCAAGGTGGCCATCCGCAACGTCCGCCGCCGCGCCAAGGAGGAGCTGGACCGGATCGTCAAGGACGGCGAGGCCGGCGAGGACGACGGTCGCCGCGCCGAGAAGGAACTGGACGACCTGACGCAGCGCTACGTCGCCAGCATCGACGACCTGGTCAAGCACAAGGAGACCGAGCTGCTGGAGGTCTGAGGCCCGACCCGGCGTCCGCCGGGTGAGCAGCCGACGTGAGGCCCGCCCCCGATCCGGGGACGGGCCTCGTGCCGTCTGCGCGTCAGCGGGGGATCCGGACGGTACGGGTCGTCTCGGTCAGGGTCGTTCCGACGTACGCGTCGTGCAGCTCGAAGCGCACGGTGGCCCGACCCGGGTGCAGCACCGGGCCGCCCCGGTAGAAGCCCATCGAGATGCTGGCGGTGCCACCGTCGCAGACGATCTCGCCGGCGCCGAGGCCGCCGGTGGCCCAGTAGGTCGGCAGGCCGTCCTGGGTCAGCGACGCCGACAGGAAGTACACGCCGGTCGGGCAGTTGCGCACCTCCCCCCGGGCGGTGGCGGCCGGGAACGCCGGCCCGGTGCCGTCGGGACTCCCGTCGTACAGGTAGATCTCGCTGGTGCGGTGGTCGATCCTGATGCTGGCGTTCCGCGTCGCCGCGGTGGCCGGTGGAGCCGCCGTCAGGACGAGGGCGACCATCGTCAGCACCGCCAGGCTGATTCTGCGCACGAACGTTCCTCCCCGCTGCTGTGGTGGAAACCGCCGGCGGACGCCAGCACACCGACAGCCGACCACCGACGGGTAGCGCGGGTCATCCCCTGTTCGCCCGGATGCTCGGTCGGATAGGCGTCGATGCACCGCGGGTGCTCGTGCTCACGGCGGGCGCGGTTCTCGGGCCGGCCGTGCGGCCGCCGCCGTCGTGGCAGCGCGGCGACTCGCCGGATCTCGCCCACCGCGACCCCCGGAGGGGCCCCGGCGGTCAGGGGCGCCATCGTCCGCCTCGCCCCGGCGGCGGGTGCAGTAGGCTCGGCAGGATTCCCGGCCACCGGGCGGTGCACACCGGGAATCGACCGACCGTCGGGGCGGTCGAGCCGGAGGAACACAGTCGCGCGTGTAGGGGATGCTTGTGGTCTTGCGTCATGTGGTGGTACTCGTGCCGCGTCGCGGTGCGTGATGTCCCACCCCGACCCCTACACCGACGAGCCGCGCGGCTGGGACCGGCCCGAGCGCCCGGTGGCCCTGCCCTGGCCCGAGCAGGAGCTTGAGGCGGGCCAGTGGAGCCGCCGTCCGGCCGCCGGGCCCGAGTTGTACGCCGAGCCCCGCAGCCGCCCGTACGCCGATCCGTACCCGGCAGACCCGTACCCCGCGGACCCGTACGACGAGCGCGGCCGGACGGTCCGCCCGGACGACCGGGACCGCTTCGACGACCGGGACCGGCGCGACCGTTTCGACGACCGGGACCGCTACGACGACGGCAACCAGGCCGACCGGTACGACGACCGGGGTCGCCCCGGCCGCTACGGCGACCGCCCGCCAGCGGGTGACGCTTCGCCACGTTATGCCGACCCCGGCGCCGGCCAGCGTTACGACGACCGTGACGCGCCGTCCCGCTTCGACGACCGTGACGCGCCGTCCCGCTTCGACGACGATGCGGGTTACCCGACCGCGCAGCTCGCGCCCATCGGCGCCGAGATCCTGCCGGACGACGATCCGGTGACCGAGCCGGAGCCGCCGAGCGGCCGGCGGCCGAAAGGCCGGCGACGGGCCAGCCTCGACCGGCCGGCGACCCAGCAGGTGGGCACCGGGCGGGCCGGCCGGAACCTGCCGGCGGCGATCGGGGTCGGGCTCGGCCTCGGCGCGCTGATCGTGGTTCCGCTGGTCTTCTACCCGCTGGCGTTCCTGCCGGTGATCGCCGCCGCCATCGCGGTCGGCATCTGGGAGATGGCCCGCGCGGTCCGCCGCAGCGGCGCCCACCCGCCGCTGGTGCCGCTGCTCGCCGGTGGCGTGCTGACCATCGGGCTGGCGTGGTTCGCCGGCCCGGACGCGCTCAGCCTGGGCCTGCTGGTCACCGTGCTGGGCACGATGGTCTGGCGGTTGGGCGACGGCCCGGCCGGCTTCCAGCGGGATCTCACCGCGGCCACCCTGATCGCGGTCTACGTGCCGTTCCTCGGCGGTTTCGCGGCGTTGCTGGCGGCGGCCCCCGACGACGGCCGGCTGCGCATCCTGGCCACGCTGATCGCGGTGGTCCTCTCCGACACCGGCGGGTACGCGGCCGGCGTCTCCTTCGGCCGCCACCCGATGGCCCCGTCGATCAGCCCCAAGAAGTCCTGGGAGGGCTTTGCCGGCTCGGTCACCGCGGCGGCGCTGGGCAGTGCGCTGCTGCTGTGGCTGATGTTCGACGTGGCCCCCTGGTGGGGTGCCGTGTTCGGGGTGGCCGTCTCCTGTGCGGCGGTCCTCGGCGATCTCGCCGAATCGATGATCAAGCGGGACCTCGGCGTCAAGGACATGAGCAACCTGCTGCCCGGGCACGGTGGCCTGATGGACCGGCTGGACTCGATCCTGTTCGCGGTGCCGACCGCGTACCTGCTGTTGGCGATCTTCGTGCCGACGGTGGGGTGAGGCATGGATCACCGTGGCCCGAGCGTTCGCGACCGCCGGCCGGGAGCGGTTCCACACCTCCGGAGGGGTGCCCGGCGCCGGAGGCGTGACACACTGGACCAGCCATGACGAGCCTGCCGTTGATCCCCGCCATCTCGGAAGCCCCCGCCGCACGCCGGGCCTCCATGCCGCCGCAGCACCTCGCCGACCTGGATCTGGCCGGCCGCCAGGCGCTGGTCGCCGGGTTGGGTGAGCCCGCGTTCCGTGCCAAGCAGATCTCCAACCACTACTTCGGGCGGCTGGTTCGCGACCCGCAGGCGATGACCGATCTCCCGGCGGCGACGCGTGAGCGGCTGGCCGACCAGTTGCTGCCCACGCTGCTCAATCCGGTGCGCGAGCTGGCCTGTGACGACGGCGCGACCCGCAAGGCGCTCTGGAAGCTGCACGACGGCGCGCTGGTGGAGAGCGTGCTGATGGGCTACCCGGACCGCGTCACGGTCTGCATCTCCAGCCAGGCGGGCTGCGGCATGGCCTGCCCGTTCTGCGCCACCGGCCAGGCCGGGTTGACCCGCAACCTGTCCACGGCGGAGATCGTCGACCAGGCGGTCTACCTGGCCGGGGTGGCGGCCTCGGGCGCGGTCGCCGGCTCACCGCCGCGGCTGTCGCACGTCGTGTTCATGGGCATGGGCGAGCCGCTGGCCAACTACAACCGGGTCATCGCGGCGATCCGTCGGCTGGTCAGCCCCGCTCCGGAGGGCCTGGGCCTCTCCCAGCGGCACATCACCGTTTCCACGGTCGGCCTGGTTCCGGCCATCCGCCGACTGGCCAGCGAAGACCTCTCTGTGACCCTTGCGTTGTCGCTGCACGCGCCCGATGATGATCTGCGCGACGAACTCGTGCCGGTAAACCAGCGCTGGAAGGTAGCCGAGGTGCTGGACGCAGCGTGGGACTACGCCGCCCGGACGGGCCGTCGCGTGTCCATCGAATACGCAATGATCAAGGACGTGAACGACCAGCCGTGGCGAGCTGACCTGCTCGGGCGGCTGTTGGCCGGCAAGTTGGCGCATGTGAACCTCATCCCGCTCAATCCGACGCCGGGCAGCCGCTGGGACGCGAGCCCGAAGCCGGTCGAGCGGGAGTTCGTCCGGCGCTTGCGTGACGCGGGAGTCTCCACCACCGTACGGGACACCCGGGGTCGCGAGATCGACGGCGCGTGTGGCCAGCTCGCCGCCGCCGAGGACACCGACACCTTCACCGACCGCGCCGGAGAGGCACCGGCGTGACCGGGCGTGGCGAACGAGACCAGGAGACATAGTGGCGAGTCAGGGTCAGCGTTTCCGGCGCAAGGCGCTCCGCCGGGGATACAAGGTCGACGAGGTGGATGCCTTCCTCGACCGGGTCGAGGCGACGCTCGACGGCCGGCAGGTGGGTGCGCCGGTGGCCTCCCAGGAGGTCCACGACGTCGTCTTCCGGGTCCGGTTCAACGGCTACGACGAGTGGCAGGTCGACCTGCACCTGGACCGGGTCGAGCGACAGCTGGCCGAGCTGGAGGAGCGCACGAGCGCCGGGCGCGGCGGCGACCCTCGGATGGGTGACCGGTTGGGCCCTCCGGATCGGATGGGCCCGCCGCTGCGCGACGACCGTGGGGGCATGGTTCCGCAGCCGATGCCGCCCCGGCCGATGCCCGCGCAGGCCGGTCCGCCGGCCGACCGCTACGGCCGGTACGACGAGCCCACCGGCGCCTTCGCCGGCGGGTACGACGCCCCCCGCGGCGGCTACGACGCGCAGCGCGGCCCCGGCGGCCCCGGCCCGATGGGGCCCGGTGGTCCGATGGGTGGCCACGGCGTCCCGCCGCGCGGTCTGCCCGCCGGTCCGGGGGCCTACGGTCCGCCGGACGAGCAGCGCATGCCCGGTGGCTACGGTCCGCCCGACGACCAGCGTGGGCCCGGTGGCTACGGCCCGCCCGACGACCAGCGTGGGCCCGGTGGCTACGGCCCGCCCGACGACCAGCGTGGGCCCGGTGGCGGCTATCCGCCGGAGGAGCCCCGCTTCGACGGCTTCGAGGCCGGTCGGCACGGTCGCGCCGACATGACCGCCGAGATCCGGATGCCCGAACGGGATCTGCGCGACATGCGCCGTGGCCCGGCCGGCCCGCCCCCGATGCCGCAGCAGGGCCTCGGTGGCCCGCCGATGGCGGGTCCGCCCGCCGTGGCCGGCCCGCCGATGGGTGGCCCGCCGATGGCCGGGCCGCCGATGGGTGGCCCGCCGATGGCCGGCCCTCCCGGCAGCGACCTGTACCGGGTCGACCAGATCCGCCGCAGCTTCCAGGTGCGCCGGTTCGGCAGCGGGTACGACCCGGACCAGGTGGACCGGTTCTTCGAGACCCTGCTCGGCGGCATGCAGCGCCGCAACCCGATGCCGGTCGACCCGAAGGATCTGGACACGCTCCGGTTCGGCCTGGTGCCCGGCGGCTACTTCGAGGCCGAGGTCGACGCCGCGCTCAAGGACGTGCAGGACATCCTCTTCGGGCGCTGACCCCGACACGTACGCGAACGAGGGCCCGTCCCCGGGTGGGGGGCGGGCCCTCGGCGTACGTCGGCCGGTCGTCCGGCGGCCGGTCGGGTCAGGAGCGCAGGCCGTTGCGCCGCAGCACAGCGTCGCCGATCACGATGACCAGCAGCAGCGCGGCCAGGCCGACCAGCCAGATGTCCTCGACCCTGCCCTCGTGGTTGCCGCAGAACGCCATGACGACCAGCGCCAGCGCGGACAGCACGGCGCCGATGCGCCCCGACTTGCGGTGCCCGGGCTTGTGCTGGTCCGGCGACGTTACCGGCTCGCTTCCTGCCACTGTCGGTCCTTCCCTCGCGATCGGATCTTTGGTTAGTCTGGCACGCCTCCCGCACGGGGCGGCGCGGTGGGGGTTTCCCCGCCTTCTGGCCCTGCCCGCCCAGGCCGGACGGCACTACGGGCGTCGCGGGGTGGCGGTCAGACTCCCTCCGGTAGCGTTTGGCGTACACCTGATTGTCTGTTTGAGGGGGACTGTGCGGTGCGAGTGACCGGAACCGGGCACGCCAGCATGCGGATCGACACGGCCGCGGGCAGCATCCTGTGCGACCCGTGGGTCAACCCGGCCTACTTCGCCTCGTGGTTTCCCTTCCCGGACAATTCCCTGCTCGACTGGGAGACGCTGGGCCAGGTCGACTACCTGTACGTCTCCCATCTGCACCGGGACCACTTCGACGCGAAGCACCTGCGGGACTTCGTCTCGAAGGACGCCACCGTCCTGCTCCCCGAGTTCCCCACCTCGGAGATGGAGGACGAGTTCCGGGCGCTGGGCTTCACGAAGTTCCTCAAGGCGCCCAACGAGCAGGTCGTGGAGCTGGACGGCGGCCTGAAGATCATGATCCAGGCGCTGACCAGCCCCACCGACGGCCCGATCGGTGACTCCTCGCTCTGGGTCGAGTACGACGGTGTGCGGCTGCTCAACCAGAACGACGCCCGCCCCACCGACCTGAGCGTCTTCGCCGAGCTGGGGCACGTGCACGCGCACCTGCTCCAGTTCTCCGGGGCGATCTGGTACCCGATGGTCTACGAGCTGCCGCAGGCGGCGAAGACCGCGTTCGGCAAGCAGAAGCGCGACCGGCAGTTCGACCGGACGTGGCGCTACATCGACGACCTGAAGGCCGACCACGTCTTCCCGATCGCCGGCCCGCCGTGCTTCCTCGACGACGCGCTGTGGCAGTTCAACGACATCCACGGCGACGAGGGCAACATCTTCCCGGACCAGTCGGTCTTCCTGAGCGAGTACGCGAAGGTCGGCGGCACCAACGGCATCGTGCTGCTGCCGGGCAGCGTCGCCGAGGTCACCACCGAGGGCGCGAGCACCACCCACCCGGTGCCGGTGGAGGAGTTCTTCGCGAACAAGGTCGCCCACCTGGAGGAGATGCGCGAGCGCAAGCGCCCGATCATCGAGGCGGAGAAGGCGTCCTGGCGGCACCCCGAGGTGGACGTGCTCGGCGAGATGAAGCGCCGCATCGAGCCGCTGCTCGACGAGTCGATCTACCTGGCCAAGGGGGTCGGCGGCCCGGTCCGCTTCGACCTGGTGGGCACCGACGACTCGGGCGGGGAGACCATTGAATCCATCGTGGTGGACTTCCCGGGCAAGGAGGTCCGGCCGTACGCGGATGAGAAGGTCCGCTACCGCTTCCGGACCGAGCGGTCGCTGATCGAGCACCTGCTCTTCATCGACGAGGTGGACTGGGTCAACTCGCTCTTCCTGTCCTGCCGGTTCTCGGCGGCCCGGATCGGCCAGTACAACGAGTTCGTCTACGCGTTCTTCAAGTGCCTCTCCGAGGAGCGCCTCCAGTACGCCGAGGGTTGGTACGACGAGCACGAGCGCAGCACCGACGCCGAGGACATCACGCTTGGCGACTGGGTGGTGCAGCGGCGCTGCCCGCACCTGAAGGCGGACCTGACCCGGTTCGGCATCGTCGAGGGTGACCAGCTGACCTGCCAGCTGCACGGTTGGCGCTTCGATCTGCCCAGCGGCCGCTGCCTGACCAGCGTCGGCCACAAGGTCCGCGCCCACCGCGTCGACGCGGAGACCCCGGCCCCGGCGGGCGAAGCCCTGAGCTGACCCCCCTCCCCGCGATCTTGCACTTCCCGCGGCAGCAAAGTTCGGCAATCGCCCCGGAACGGCGACCGGAAGCGCAAGATCGCGGGGAGGGGTGCGCGAGCGACGCACCACCGGGAGCGGGGCAGGCGTGGCGGGGGCGGACGCGCAGGAGGAGGAGTACCGGTACGAACGCGGCCGGGAGAAGGCCCGGGACGCCGCCCGGGTGGAGACGTTCAGCGACGGCGTCTTCGCGGTCGTCCTGACGGTGATGGCCGTCGAGCTGCTCCAGACCGGCCCCGCCAGGGACAGTGGACGAGAGGTTCCGGACGCCCTGGCCCACGCCTGGCCGTCCTACCTGGCGTATGTGATCACCTTCGCGCTCGCCGGGCAGGTCTGGCTCGCCCACCACAACCTGTGGCGGTACGTGGTCCGGGTCGATCAGATGCTGCTGGTCTTCAACCTCGGCGTCCTGCTCTTCATCGCCACCCTCCCGTTCACCGCCGACCTGCTGTCGGACAACCTGCGGGGTGGGGCGACCGAGCAGCGACTGACCGCCGCCCTGTACCTCGGCACCGTGCTCGGTGAGGCGATCTTCGTCAACCTGAGCTGGTGGTGGGCCCGCAGGCGCGGGCTGCTGAACCCCGACCTGGATCCCCGGCTGGCCCGGGCGATCGCACGTCGGGTGCTGCTCAAGCCCCTGCTCTACCTCGTCGCCTTCGCCGTCGTCTTCATCGACCCCATCCTGAGCCTCTGCGCGTACCTCCTGCTGGTCGGCTACTACCTGATCGGCGGCCCGGGTGACCTCCGGCCGTCCGCCGGACCGAGCGGGGACCGGTCAGCGCCCTAGGTCGGCGAGGATGCGTCGGGCGGCGTTGTGGCCGGCGGCGCCGATGACGCTGCCCGCCGGGTGGCAGCCGGCGCTGCCCGCGTACACGCCGTCGATGCCGGTGGCGTACGGCATGCGGTCGGTGAACGAGACGGTGTTGTCGACGTGGTGGATGTGACCGCCGGTGATGCCGAAGTGCTTCTCGATGCCCGGCGGGGGCAGCGGCACCGCGTCGGCGATCAGGTCGGCGGTGCCCGGCGCGTACCGCTCGACGATCTCGACGAGCCGGTCGACGTAGCCGGGCAGCTCCGCGTCCCAGCTGGTGCCGGCCAGCTCGTAGGGGACCGACTGGACGAACAGCGCCGACGAGTGGTGCCCGGCGGCGTCGGAGAGCGACGGGTCGACTGTGGTGTGCAGGTACCACTCGATGGTCGGCTCCGCCGGCAGCCGCCCGGCCTGCACGTCCGCCCACATGTCCCGCAGCGCGGTCATCGGCGAGGTGGCGTCGCCGCCGACCAGCGACGCGGACCCGGGCAGCAGGTGGATGGTCGAGCCGAACGGGCTCGGCGTACCCGCCGGCAGGCAGGAGAACTGCGGCAGGCCGGTGAGCGCCAGGTTGAGCTTGAGGGTGGTGCCGGGGCGGCGGACCGCCGCCATCCGTTCGCCGAGTCGCGCCGGGAGCGCGCCGTCGGGCACCAGGTCCATCAGCCGGTACGGGTCACACGCGCCGAGCACCACCCGGGCGGCGACCTCTCGACCGTCGGCCAGCACGACTCCGCTGGCCGCGCCGCCGTCGAGGGTCACCGCGCGCACCGGCGTACCGGTCGCGATGGTGGCTCCGGCGGCGCGCGCGGCGTCGGCGAACGTGCGGGAGACGGTGCCCATCCCGCCCTCGGCGATCATCCAGGTGCCGCCCGAGCCGGGCAGCCGGCACATGTTGTGCACGAGGAAGTTGTGGCCGGTGCCGGGGTCGTCCGGGCCGGCGTTGAGGCCGGAGAGCCCGTCGGTGACCGCGTACATGCTGACCAGCAGTTCGGAGCGGAACTCGAACCGGGCCAGGTAGTCCGCGACCGAGCCCCGGACGAGGTCGACGAAGACCTGCCGCAGCGCCGGGCGGACGTGCCGCTCGGCGGTCTCCTCGGCGGTCAGCGGCTCGGCCAGCCAGGCCGGGGCGAGGTCCTCGCGCAGCGCGGCCAGCTCGGCCTGCATGGCGTCGTCGGCGGCCACGTCGGCGGGGGAGAAGAACTCGGCGAGCTGTGCCCGGGTGGCGGCGGTGTCGCTGCCGAAGAGCAGGTACGGCGAGCCGAGGCCGCCGGGCGTGGGCAGGAAGTAGTGCGGGTCGCGGCGCAGCACCGGGATCCGCACGTCGAGGGTGGCGAGCAGCTCCGGCGGCATGAGCCCGAGCAGGTACGACCCGGTGGAGTGGCGCAGCCCCGGCACCTTCGGGAACGGGTTCTCGGTGCGGGTGGCGCCGCCGATCACGTCGGCCGCCTCCAGCACCAGGACGTCCAGGCCGGCGCGGGCCAGCAGGATGGCGGAGACCAGACCGTTGTGCCCGGCACCGACGATCACGACGTCGGTCCGGCCGGGAAGTTCACTGCTCATGCCGCCGCAGCCTAGCCCCACCACCCCGCCGGGTCAGCCCACCCCGCGTTGCGAAGGGGTGCGTTGGGCGCGCCAGCGGGAGAGGGCCAGCGTGGCGGAATAGCCGGCCAGGACGATCACGTGGAACAGGTACAGCCACAGGAGCACGGCCACGCCGGCGCCGATCTCGTCGAAGCCGCCGAACGGCGCTCCCAGATCCAGCGGCAGGGACGCGAAGAGCACGAAGCCGTGCAGGAACCCGGAGAGGTTCGCCGCGGTGAACGACCCGACAACGAGGGTGGAGAGCCAGTCCGGCGATGCTGGCCCCACCACCCGGAACACCCACACCAGCACCGGTGTGAGCACCAGCCACACCGCCAGGAACGACAGCACCACGCCCAGAGCGCCGACCCAGCCGCCCTGGGTGACCAGGTGGGTGGTGAGCGGGAGCGCCAGCAGGATCGACAGCAGCAGCGCGGGCGCCGGTGCGAGCAACGGCAGCAGCAGCAGCCGACCTCGCCAACCGACCAGGTGCTCGTCGCTGCGCGGAGCCGCCACCGACACGAACGCCCGGCGCAGCCCCTCGCCGTACAGCGACGCGGGCAGCAGCGACGCAAGGGCCAGCACCGGGGTCAACTCCACCCCGGCGTCGACCAGCGCGGCCACCGCCCGGGGCGCGCCGATCGCCGTCGGCAGGGCCTCCACGGCGTACGACGTGAGCCGGCGTACCCGATCGGCTCCCGCGATCAGCGAGGTGAGCCAGAGGGCCAGCAGCGCCACCGGGACCACGGCGATCGCCCCGTAGAAGGTGATCGCGGCGGCGTGCAGCGACAGGTCCCGCCCGCGCACCGGACGGAACGCGGCACTGGTGATCCGCTTCGCGCGCTGCCATCCGTTGCCCACCGGGTTTTCCTTCCCTGTCCTCGGTGCGGTCACTCCTTAAGATCGCCGGTCATGACTGTTCTCACCACCGAACGTCTCATCCTGCGCGATTGGACCGACGATCCGGCCGATCTGGCCCGCATCTACGACATCTACTCCCGCAGCGAGATCACCCGCTGGCTGGGCATGGCACCCGGGCTGCCGCTGACCGATCCGGCGCAGGCCGCCGAGCGGTTGCGACTCTGGCGGGACCGGCACGCGGCCGACCGCGGCCGGTACGGCACGTGGGCGATCGAGGTGCGCGACAGCGGGCTGGTGGCGGGCACGGTGCTGCTCAAGCCGCTCCCGGGGCGGGACGAGACGCGCCGTACGTCAGACATCGAGGTGGGTTGGCACCTGCACCCGGATTCCTGGGGTCACGGCTACGCCACCGAGGCGGCGCGTGCCGTCGTGGCGCGGGAGTTCGCCGCCGGCACCCCGGAGATCTACGCGGTGGTGTCGCCGGGCAACGAGCCGTCGATGGCGGTCTGCCGGCGACTCGGCATGGCGCACGTGGGGCAGCGCACCGACTGGTACGGCGGAGAGCTGTTGGAGACCTTCGTCCTGGCGGCACCAGATACCTGACCGGGCAGGCAAGCCCGTCAATAGTCACAGCGGTCGAAGTGTTGACGCTCCCGTAGCACGTCAGTAACCTTTGGCCAAAGTAACGCAAGATTTCGACAAAGACGTGCACGATTCCGAGCACGTATCCGGAAGATTCAACGGGTCTCCCTGGGGTCCGTTGCTGGTCGTGCCCCGCGCCGTCCGTACCACCCCCGTCTCTCTCGACGCCGGCCCGCTCTTGCGGGCCGGCGCTGCACCGCCGCACCCCCACCCCCGTGGTCACGCCGCCGCGGCAACCGTCCCCCACGACAAGGACAGTGATGAGACGAACGAATCTGTTCAGGATGGTGGCGGCCATGGCCGCGGCCACGCTGATGGCCACGGCGGGGGCGACCGCGATCGCGAGCCCGGCCGGCGCCGCCCGCCCCGCCGCCCCGGCCAGCAGCGCCTTCGCCCCGGCCGCCACCAACCTCGCCCAGGGGCGTCCCACCCAGGAGAGCGGCCACGCCGACGTCTACGACTCGTCGAAGGTCGTCGACGGCAACGCGGGCAGCTACTGGGAGAGCCTCAACAACTCGTTTCCCCAGTGGGTGCAGGTCGATCTCGGCTCGTCGCAGTCGGTCAACCAGGTCGTGCTGAAGCTGCCGACCTCCGGTTGGGCGACCCGTACGCAGACGTTGAGCGTGCAGGGCAGCGCCACCGGTTCGTCGTTCACCGACCTGGTCGGGTCGCAGACGTACACCTTCAACCCGGCGAGCGGCAGCACCGTCACGATCAACTTCAGCTCGGCCTCCACCCGCTATGTGCGGATCACCGTCACCGCCAACAGCGGCTGGCCGGCTGGGCAGCTCTCCGAGCTGGAGGTGTACGGCAGCGGCACGACCACCCCGGACACCACCGCACCGAGCGTCCCGGGCAACCTCTCGTACACCCAGTCGGGCACCACCATCACCCTCAACTGGGTCGCGTCCACCGACAACGCGGGCGGCAGCGGCATCGCCGGCTACGACATCTACCGCAACGGCGCGTTCCTCCAGTCCGTCGGCAACGTGACCACCTTCACCGACACCCAGCCGGCCACGGCGACGGTGTCGTACTACGTCCGGGCGCGCGACGCCGCCGGCAACCTCTCCGGCAACAGCAACACGGTCACCCGTACCGGCAGTGGTGACACCACCGCGCCGAGCGTCCCGGGGACGCTGTCGCAGAGCACGTCGGGCAGCACGATCACGCTCACCTGGGGTGCGTCGACCGACTCCGGTGGCAGCGGCCTGGCCGGCTACAACGTCTACCGGGGCGGCAACCTGATCGCGACGCTGAGCACCGTCCTCACCTATCAGGACACCCAGCCCGCGACGGCGACCGTGTCGTACTACGTCCGTGCCCGCGACGGCGCCGGCAACCTCTCCGGCAACAGCAACACCGTGACCCGGACCGGCAGCAACCCGCCCGCCTGCACCAACGTGGCGCAGGGCAAGAGCATGACCGCGAGCGGCTCCACCTTCAGCTTCACCCCGGACAAGGCGAACGACGGGCAGCTCAGCACCTACTGGGAGGGCGCGGCGAGCTACCCGCAGAACCTGACCGTGGCGCTGGGCGCGAACCACTCGATCTCCGGCGTCACTGTGAAGCTCAACCCCGACCCGGCCTGGGGCACCCGTACCCAGACCATCCAGGTCCTCGGCCGCGACCAGGCGTCGTCGGCGTACACCAGTTTGGTGTCGGCGGCGGCCTACCAGTTCGTCCAGGGCGCCAACGTGGTGACCATCCCGGTCACCGCGACCACGGCGGACGTGCAGTTGCGGTTCACCGGCAACACCGGCGCCCCGTCCGGCCAGGTGGCCGAGCTGGAGGTGTGCGGCACCCCGGCGCCCAACCCGGACCTGGTCGTCAGCTCGGTGACCTGGTCACCCACGTCGCCCACCGAGGCCAGCGCGGTCACCCTCTCGGCCGTCGTGCAGAACATTGGTTCAGCGTCCGCCGGCGCGACCACTGTCAACTTCAGCCTGGCCGGCGCGGTCGTCGGCAGCGCCACGGTGGGCGCGCTCGCCGCGGGCGGCTCGACCACCGTGTCGTTCAACGCCGGTACGCGGCCGATGGGCAGCTACGCCGTCTCGGCGGTGGTCGACCCGACGAACACGATCGTCGAGCAGAACAACGGCAACAACAGCCTCACGGCGGCGTCGCCGCTGGTGATCGCGCAGGCACCGGGGCCCGACCTCCAGGTGCTCAGCATCGCCTCGAACCCGCCGAACCCGGCCGTCGGGGCGTCCGTCACCTTCACCGTGGCGGTCCGCAACCGGGGCACCACCGCGACCGGCGCCACCACCGTCACCCGGCTGGTGGTGGGCAGCACCACGCTCAACACCAGCACCGCCTCGATCGCGGCTGGCGCGACGGTCACCGTGGCCGTCACCGGCAGCTGGACCGCCACCAGCGGCGGTGCCACCATCACCGCCACCGCTGACGCGACAAACGTGGTGACCGAGACCAACGAGAGCAACAACGCGTTCAGCCAGTCGATAGTGGTCGGCCGTGGGGCCGCCGTTCCGTACGTCTCCTATGAGGCCGAGGCCGGCCGTTACCAGGGCACGCTGCTGGAGACCGACCCGCTGCGCACCTTCGGGCACACCAACTTCGCCAGCGAGTCCTCCGGCCGCAAGTCGGTACGGCTCACCAGCACCGGCCAGTTCGTCGAGTTCACCTCGGCCAACCAGGCCAACTCCATCGTGGTGCGCAACTCGATCCCGGACGCGCCCGGTGGAGGGGGCATCGAGGCGACCATCAGCCTCTACGTCAACGACGTGTTCTCCCGGAAGCTGACGTTGTCGTCGAAGCACAGCTGGCTCTACGGCAACACCGACGGGCCGGAGGCGCTGACCAACACCCCGCAGGCCGACGCCCGACGGCTCTTCGACGAGTCGAACGCCCTGCTGGCGCAGTCGTACCCGGCCGGCACTCGGTTCAAGTTGCAACGCGACTCGGGTGACACCGCCTCCTTCTACGTCATCGACATGATCGACCTGGAGCAGGTCGCCCCGCCGGCCAGCCAGCCCGCCGGCTGCACCTCGATCACCGCGTACGGCGCGGTTCCGAACGACGGGCTCGACGACACCGCCGCCATCCAGCGGGCCGTGACCGACGACCAGAACGGTGTCATCGGCTGCGTCTGGATCCCCGCCGGGCAGTGGCGGCAGGAGCAGAAGATCCTGACCGACGACCCGCAGAACCGGGGCATGTACAACCAGGTCGGCATCAGCAACGTCACGATCCGGGGCGCCGGCATGTGGCACTCGCAGCTCTACACGCTGACCGAACCGCAGAACGTGGTGGGCGGCATCAACCACCCGCACGAGGGCAACTTCGGCTTCGACATCGACAAGAACACCCAGATCTCCGACATCGCCATCTTCGGCTCGGGCCGGATCCGTGGCGGTGACGGCAACGCCGAGGGCGGCGTCGGTCTGAACGGTCGCTTCGGCACCGGCACCAAAATCAGCAACGTCTGGATCGAGCACGCCAACGTGGGTGTCTGGGTGGGCCGCGACTACGACAACATCCCTGAGCTGTGGGGCCCGGCCGACGGGCTGGAGTTCACCGGCATGCGGATCCGCGACACGTACGCCGACGGCATCAACTTCAGCAACGGCACGCGCAACTCGCGGGTGTTCAACTCGTCCTTCCGCACCACCGGCGACGACGCGCTCGCCGTCTGGGCCAACCCGTACGTCAAGGACCGCAGCGTCGACATCGCCCACGACAACCACTTCGTCAACAACACCGTCCAGCTGCCCTGGCGGGCCAACGGCATCGCCATCTACGGCGGCTACGACAACTCGATCGAGAACAACCTGATCTACGACACCGCGAACTACCCGGGCATCATGCTGGCGACCGACCACGACCCGCTGCCCTTCTCCGGAACGACGCTGATCGCCAACAACGGGCTCTACCGCACCGGCGGCGCGTTCTGGAACGAGGACCAGGAGTTCGGCGCCATCACGCTCTTCCCGGCAACCCGGGACATCGTCGGGGTCACCATCCGCGACACCGACGTCATCGACTCGACGTACGACGGCATCCAGTTCAAGAACGGCGGCGGCAACATGCCGAACGTCGCCATCACCAACGTACGGATCGACAAATCCAACAACGGCGCCGGCATCCTCGCGATGGGCGGGGCGCGCGGCAACGCCAACCTGACCAACGTGACCATCACCAACTCGGCCGACGGCAACATCGTCATCGAGCCGGGCTCACAGTTCGTCATCAACGAGGGCTAGTCCTGGTCGGGGGCCGCTCCGGTGGCCCCCGACCGTTCCACCTCTGCTTGATCAACACGGTTTCCGTGCAGTCGGGGTGTCCGCATGCTGCGGACACCCCGTCTTCCGTGCTGGGCACATCAGCGCCAAGATCTGCAGGTGCCCCTGCCCTGGGCGGAACGGGTCAGGCGCTCGGCACCGGTGCCAGGGCCGCCGCGAGGGCCTCGGCGTTTTTCTTGTCCACCCGGGGGAACGTCAGCGTGACGCCGTCCCCGCCGGCGCCGAAGGCGAGGCGCAGCAGGCTGACGATGCCCATCTTCGCCTCGGCGAGTGCGACGTGTTCCCGGGGCACCTCGCCGAGTACACCGGTGCCGGGCCCGCCGAGGAAGGTCTGCGGCAGAAAGATCAGCCGCCGGTCGGTGAGGACGACGAACTGCTTCTTGGTCCGTGACAGCGCGTGGCCCACCGCCCCGGCGCCCGCGGTGATCAGTCCCTGCGAGACGACCGTCCCGAGTCGGCCGGCCGAGAAACTGCCGACCATCGCCCGGGTCGCGCTGACCGGCTGTTCCCCGGGTTGCAGGATCGACGCCACCCGCTCGAACGCGCGCGCCTGAAGCTTCTGGTTCATGTGGTCCCCTCCGTGTTTGACCGTGATCGCCGCTGATGCTCGCGGAGCAGGACACCCCCGGGCCATCCGTCGATCAGACGCATGATCATGACGGTCGGCCAGGGTCGGCGTCGGGTCACCCGCGGTTTCGGGCCGGCCCGCAGGGGCCGTCGTGGGCGTCGGGACGCCGGCACCGGCCCGCGCCGCCGAGCAGGGCGTCACAGAACACTCGGGTACGGAGGAACTGCGCGTCCTCCTCGCTGAGCGTCGTCTCCCCGAAGTCGACGACGGCGAGGTGACCGAGCGAGTCGCACAGTGCCACGGCCAGGGCGGTGGCGTCGTCGAGACTGGTCAGGGTGGTCGGTAGGTGGATGATCCACCGTGGCGCGGTCACCGCGTCCACCGGCAGGGCCACAGCGGCCGGGCCGCACGACGCTGCCGGTCCGGACAGGGCCAGCGCAGCCCGCAGGTGCAGTACCGACCCCACCGTGCCCAGTTGCGCCGATGCCTCGGTGTCATTGGCACCAACCCGACCTGCTTGCCCATCACGTCCACCTTCCTCGTGCCTGTTCACACTCTGGTGTGGACGCGACTACCGTCGGAAGGTGGCGAGCGCCCTCAGCGCCGGGTGTGCCGATCCGCCGAGA
The DNA here is from genome assembly GCF_040608335.1 of Micromonospora sp. NPDC005194. Taxonomy (NCBI): domain Bacteria; kingdom Bacillati; phylum Actinomycetota; class Actinomycetes; order Micromonosporales; family Micromonosporaceae; genus Micromonospora; species Micromonospora sp. NPDC005194. Next base: position 58,524 of record NZ_JBEXIA010000035.1, read on the forward strand.
CGCGGTGATGGCTGGTGGTGACTGGTGGGCGAGATGTGGTGGAGGTGTGATGGACAGCGGCCCGGTGTCGACGCTGGAGTTTCTCGGGGCGGAGCTGCGACGGGCTCGCCGGGAGCGTGGGCTGAGCCAGGAGGAGCTGGCGCAGCGCATCAGCTACTCGTCGTCGCTGGTGGGGATGGTGGAGATCGGTCACCGCACCCCCTCGCAGGACTTCATCGCCCGGGTCGACGGGATATTGGAGGCCGGTGGGCTGTTCGAGCGACTGCTCACCCTGGTCCGGGCCGACGCCGCCCCGCCGTGGTTGCGTGAGTGGATCACCGTCGAACGGGATGCGACCATGATCCGCTGGTTCGAGCCGTCGTTGATCCCCGGCCTCCTGCAGACCGAGGCGTACGCCCGGGCGGTGCTGCGCGGCGGGAGGATGCTGCGGGAGCCGGAGGTCGAGCAACGGGTGGGCTCACGGTTGGACCGGCAGTCGGTGCTGAGCCGGGAGCACCCGCCGGAGTTCGTGGCCGTCGTCGACGAGGCGGTGCTGCGGCGGGGGATCGGCGCACCGGCCGTGATGGTGGCGCAGTTCGAGCACCTGCTCCAGATCACCGAGCAGCCGCACGTGGACCTCTACGTCGTGCCGGCCGGGGCGGGCATGCATGCCGGGTTGGCGGGTCCGTTCATCCTGGCCCGGACACCGGACAGCGGTGAGGTCGCGCACCTCGACACCGCGGTGCGCGCGCACGTGACCGATCGCCCGGAGGACGTTGATAACCTTCAGCGCAGGTGGGAGAGCCTGCGGGGCGAGGCGTTGCCCCGGCGGGCCTCACGGGATCTCGTGCGGGAGCTGGCGAAGTCATGGACCTGACCGGTGCGGTGTGGCGCACGTCCACCCGCAGCGACAACGGGGGCTCCACCTGTGTGGAGGTGGCCACCAATCTGTCGCACCTGGTCGGCGTACGCGACAGCACGGACCGGCACGGGCCGGTGCTGACCTTCACCCCCTCGGCCTGGGCCGCCTTCATCGAGTTCACGGTGGTCAGCCAACCCTCGCGATGACCGCGCCCTGTCAGCCGCAGATCTTGGACAGTTTCCGTTCGGACCTAACGGAAACTGTCCAAGATCTATTCGTGCCGTGCGGGATGCTGCGGATCGAGCGGCGGCGGACTCGGTGTGCGATGACGTGCTGCGGGGGCTGCGGTGGCTAGGCTGACCTGAGCATGATGGTCCGCTGAGGGGGTGAGCCCGGATGGCCGAGGCAGCGTTCGCGCCGGAGCCGGCGCCGCAGCACACCGAGCCGTCGTTCGACGTGCTGCGGTGGCATGACGAGCCGTGGACCGCGCAGCTCGCCCTCGACCTGTTGCCGGAGACCAACGGCCCCAAGGTTGAGGTCCTGAGCGGAAGCGTGATCGTGACACCACACGCGGGAATCGACCACCAGTCGGTCGAGAGGGAACTGCCCTACGTGCTGCACCGTGCTGCGCGAAAGGCCGGCTTCTGGGTCTATCCGGAGATCAACGTCCTCTCCGGGGATGATCTCTTCATTCCAGACATCGTTGTGCTGCCCAGCTCCGGGGGTGGCCGCACGACGGTTCCCATCGTCGAGGCGGTACTACTCGGGGAGATCGTTTCGCCGGGCAACCGACGCAAGGACGTGATCGACCGGCCCCGGGAGTACGCGGCTGCCGGAGTTCCGTTCTTCCTCCGGGTGGACCTGCGCAATCGGGTACCGACACTGGCTCTGTTCGAGCTGGTCAACGGGGAGTACCGGCCGGTGGCCGCCGCAGCAGCGGGCAGCACCTTCGCGATGCGCGAGCCCTTCGAGTTCTCCATCGATCCGGCCGAACTGCTGGACGAGGAGGCGGTCCCAGAAGAGTCCGGCACCGCTTGATCGACACGGTTTCGGCGATGTCGGGGTATCCGAGAGCTGCGGATAGCCCGACATCGGCGATCTGGAGTTGATCATGCCGCGAGCGCCGCGCGGCGGCGGCTGAGGCTCCCAGCGGGCGTGCAGCGGCGGTGGGGGAGAATGGCCTCGTGACTTCCCCCCGCGACCTTGTTCTGCTCGGGTCCACCGGTTCGATCGGCACGCAGGCCATCGACATCGTCCGGCGCAACCCGGACCGGTTCCGGGTGGTGGCGCTCGGCGCCGGCGGTGGCAACGTCGAGTTGCTCGCCGCGCAGGCCCTCGAACTGGGCGTCGAGGCGGTCGGGGTGGCCAAGGCATCCGCGGCGCAGGACCTGCAACTCGCGTTTTACGCGGAGGCGAGCCGCCGGGGCTGGGCCACCGGCGACTTCAAACTTCCCAAGATTGTCGCCGGGCCGGACGCCATGACCGAGTTGGCGCAGTGGCCGTGTGACGTCGTGCTCAACGGCGTGGTCGGCTCGCTGGGCCTCGCTCCTACGCTGGCCGCTCTGCGCGGTGGTCGTACTCTCGCGTTGGCCAACAAGGAGTCGCTCGTGGCCGGCGGCCCGCTGGTCAAGGCTGCGGTGACGCGGCCGGGGCAGATCGTGCCTGTCGACTCGGAGCACTCGGCGCTGGCCCAGTGCCTGCGGTCCGGGTCGCGCGGCGAGGTGCGGCGGCTGATCGTCACGGCCAGCGGTGGCCCGTTCCGGGGTCGGCGGCGCGACGAGTTGACGCAGGTCACACCCGAGCAGGCGCTCGCGCACCCGACCTGGAACATGGGGCCGGTCGTCACGATCAACTCGGCCACCATGGTCAACAAGGCCCTTGAGGTGATCGAGGCGCACGAGTTGTTCGACGTGCCGTACGCCGACATCACCGTGATGGTGCACCCGCAGTCGGTGATCCACTCGATGGTCGAGTTCACCGACGGGTCGACGATCGCCCAGGCCAGCCCACCGGACATGCGGCTGCCGATCGCGCTGGGCATCGGCTGGCCCGACCGGGTGCCCGAGGCCGCCGCCGCCGTCGACTGGACGGCCGCGCACACCTGGGAGTTCGCGCCGCTCGACGACGAGGCGTTCCCGGCCGTGGCCCTGGCCAAGGCCGCCGGGGAGGCCGGGCGCTGCCGCCCGGCGATCTACAACGCGGCCAACGAGGAGTGCGTGGCGGCGTTCGTGGCGGGCCGACTGCCGTTCCTCGGCATCGTCGACACCCTCGAACGCGTGTTGGAGGACGCTCCGGACTTCGCCGAACCAGGTACCGTCGAGGACGTGCTCGTGGCCGAGTCGTGGGCGCGCGCGCACGCGCAGGAGATCATCGCGGGTTCGGTGGAAGGAGCTTGATGTCGTACCTGCTCGGGGTGGTCCTCTTCGCCCTGGCCATCCTCATCTCGGTGAGTCTGCACGAGGCGGGGCACCTGCTCACCGCCAAGATGTTCGGGATGAAGGTCACCAAGTACTTCGTCGGCTTCGGTCCCACCATCTGGTCGTTCCGACGGGGCGAGACCGAGTATGGCCTCAAGGGCATTCCCCTCGGCGGTTTCTGCAAGATCGTCGGGATGACGCCGCAGGACGACGACGTCGAGCCGGGCGACGAGTCGCGGGTGATGTGGCGCTACCCGGTGTGGAAGCGCACCATCGTGATGGCCGCCGGGTCGATCACGCACTTCGCGCTCGCGCTGATCACCATCTGGATCCTCGCCGTCTCCGCCGGCCTGCCCAACCCGGACTTCCCCACCACGGACGCGCAGGCCCGCAAGGAGCCGGCGGTCATCCAGCTCAGCCCCTGCGTGGTGCCGGAGAACACGCTGCGGGAGTGCACCCCCGCTGACGCGGCCAGCCCGGCCGCTCAGGCCCAACTGCGCGACGGCGACCGGATCACCTCGATCAACGGCACCCCGATCAGCAACTACGGCGACCTGCTGACCACGCTGCGCAGTCTCAAGCCGGGCGACACCACGCGGATCGAGTACGTCCGCGACGGGCAGGCGGGCAGCACCAGCACGGTGCTCGCGCAGACCCAGCGTCCGCCCCTGGACGACCCGAAGGGCGCCGCCGCGCCGGTGGCCGCGCTCGGCGTCGGCCTCGTGCCCAGCACCCCCACCCGCGTGACGTACGGGCCGGTCGGCGCCTTCGGGGCCACCGCCGACTTCACCGGCCAACTCGCCGTCGGCACCGCGCAGGCGTTGCAGCGCATCCCGCAGAAGGTCCCCGCCCTGTGGACCGCCCTCACCGGTGGCGAGCGGGACGTGGACACCCCGATCAGCGTGGTCGGCGCCAGCCGGCTCGGCGGGGAGGCCGTGCAGAACAACGCCTGGCTGGTCTTCTTCATGCTCTTCGTGTCGCTGAACTTCTTCATCGGGGTGTTCAACCTGCTGCCGCTTCTCCCGGTGGACGGCGGCCACATCGCCATCGCCTGGTTCGAACGGGCCCGCTCCTGGGTCTACGCGCGGATCGGCCGGGCCGACCCGGGCCGGGTCGACTACCTCAAACTGATGCCCTTCACGTACGCGGTGATCCTGATCGGTGGCGCGTTCACGCTGCTCACCATCGCCGCGGACGTGGTCAACCCCATCACGCTCTTCTCAAGGTGAGTGCCTGAAGTGACCGCTATCAGTCTCGGTATGCCCGCCGTGCCGCCCCCGCCGCTCGCTCCCCGCCGGGCCAGCCGCCAGATCATGGTCGGTTCGGTGCCCGTCGGCGGCGGTGCGCCGGTGTCCGTGCAGTCGATGACCACGACCCTCACCTCCGACGTCAACGCGACCCTGCAGCAGATCGCCGAGCTGACCGCGTCCGGCTGCCAGATCGTCCGGGTGGCGGTGCCGTCCCAGGACGACGTCGAGGCGCTGCCCGCGATCGCCAAGAAGTCGCAGATCCCGGTGATCGCCGACATCCACTTCCAGCCCAAGTACGTCTTCGCCGCGATCGACGCGGGCTGCGCGGCGGTCCGGGTCAACCCGGGCAACATCCGCCAGTTCGACGACAAGGTCAAGGAGATCGCTCGTGCCGCGGGGGATGCGGGGGTGCCGATCCGGATCGGCGTCAACGCGGGCTCGCTGGACAAGCGCCTGCTGACCAAGTACGGCAAGGCCACCGCCGAGGCGCTCGTCGAGTCGGCGCTGTGGGAGTGCTCGCTGTTCGAGGAGCACGGCTTCCGCGACATCAAGATCTCGGTCAAGCACAACGACCCGGTCGTGATGATCCGCGCGTACCGGCAGCTCGCCGAGCAGTGCGACTACCCGCTGCACCTCGGCGTCACCGAGGCCGGGCCGGCCTTCCAGGGCACCATCAAGTCGGCGGTGGCGTTCGGCGCGCTGCTCGCCGAGGGGATCGGCGACACGATCCGGGTGTCGCTGTCCGCCCCGCCGGTCGAGGAGATCAAGGTCGGCAACCAGATCCTGGAGTCGCTGGGCCTGCGCGAGCGCGGTCTGGAGATCGTCTCCTGCCCGTCCTGCGGGCGGGCCCAGGTGGATGTCTACAAGCTCGCCGAGGAGGTCACCGCCGGCCTGGAGGGGCTGCCGGTGCCGCTGCGGGTCGCCGTGATGGGCTGCGTCGTGAACGGCCCGGGCGAGGCCCGCGAGGCCGACCTCGGGGTCGCCTCCGGCAACGGCAAGGGCCAGATCTTCGTCAAGGGCCAGGTCGTCAAGACGGTGCCCGAGGCGCAGATCGTGGAGACGCTGATCGAGGAGGCGCTGCGCATCGCCGACGAGATGGGCGCCGAGCTTCCTGAGGAGCTGCGCGGGCTGGTCACCGGCCCGACCGTCACCGTGCACTGAGTCAGTCCGAAGAACGCGGGCCGTTCCCCCTCGGGGAGCGGCCCGCATTCGTTCTGGCGCATCTCACTCGGATTCGGCGAGGATCGCGTACAGCTTGCGCCGGGTCTCGTCGAGCACCTGGGCGGCCCGCTCACGCTGGTCGTCGGTGCCGTTCATCATCACCTGGCGCAGGGCGTTCATCGCCTGCGCGCCGGAGTCGCGGATGTCGTGCCAACTGCTCACGGTGCCCTGGGCGACGTCCGCCCACGCCGGGGTCTGCGCGGCCGCGGTGGCCTCCGCCTGCCCGGCCTCGGTGACCGTGAACCGCTTGCGCCCACCGCTGGACTCCTCGGTGCTGGCGGCGATCACACCCTCGTCCTCCAGGAGCTGAAGGGTGGGGTAGATCGAACCCGGGCTGGGCCGCCAGGCGCCGCCGGTGCGGGAGTCGATCTCCTGGATCATCTCGTAGCCGTGCATCGGCCGCTCGGTGAGCAGGGCCAACACCGCGCCACGGACGTTGGGGCGTCGGCCCCTGCCCCGTCCGCGACCGCGTCCGCCCCAGGGGCCGCCGTGTTCGTGGCCGTGACCATGCGGGCCGGGCGGGACCGGCGGGAAGCCGAAGCCCCGCATCCGGGCCTCGTGCATCGGGTGGTGCTGTCGATGGAACCTCATGAGGTTCTTCCTCTCTGCGTACTGTCGCTGATGCATCAACGATATATCGGCAATGCATCGCCGACAAGCTCCTATCTGCAAACCGTACGTACGTCTTGTTAGAGTGGCCGGCATGCGCCTGCTCCCACCGCCCGGTCCGGCCCGGATCCTCACCCTCAGCACCCTGATCAAGACCGTCGGGCGGGGCCTGTGGCTGGTCGCCAGCGCGCTCTTCCTCACCCGCTCGGTCGGCCTCTCGGCCACCCAGGTGGGTGTCGGCCTGACCATCTCGGCGCTCGTCGGCGTGCTCGCGAGCGCACCGAGCGGCTACCTGGCCGATCGCGTCGGGCCGCGCGGCGCACAGGTCGGCGGGCTGATCGCGGCCGGCGTCCTGACCGCCGGCCTGATCGCCGTCCGATCGTTTCCCGCCTTCCTGCTGGTCGGCGCCGCCACGGCGCTCGCCGACGCGGTCGACCGCGGCGCCCGGGGAGCGCTCATCGCCGGCGCGATCCCGGCCGACCAGCGGGTGCACACCCGCGCCTACCTGCGGGCCACGACCAACGTCGGGATCTCCGTCGGCGCCGTCCTGGGCGGCTTCGCCATCGCCGCCGACACCCGCGCCGGCTACCTCGCGCTGATCCTGACCACGGCGGCGGCGTCGCTGGCCGCAGCGGCGATCTCCGTCCGGCTGCCCACCGTCGCACCCGTCGCCGCCCCGACGCGAGGACCCCGGCTGGTCGCCCTACGGGACCGCCCGTTCCTCGCCTTCACCCTGCTCGACGGGCTGATGTCCATGCACTTCAGCCTGCTCACCCTCGCTCTGCCGTTGTGGATCGCCGGGCACACCACCGCACCGGCCTGGATGATCTCGGTGTTGACGCTTGTCAACACCGCGCTGGTGGTGCTCCTGCAGGTACGCGCGGCACGCAGCGCCGTCACCCTGCCGGGGGCCGCCCGCGCGTCCCGCCGGGCGGGGGTCGTCATCGCCCTGGCCTGCGTACTGTTCGCCGCCAGCGGTGCGCTGCCCACACCGGGCGCCATCGGCCTGCTCTGCTGCGGGTCGTTGGCGCACGTGATCGGGGAGCTGTGGCACTCCGCCGCCGGATGGGGGATCTCCTTCGGGCTGGCGCCCGCCGACGCGCAGGGGCAGTACCAGGGGACGTACGGCATGGGTTACGAGCTGGGCAAGATGCTCGCGCCCGTCGTGGTGACCAGCCTCGCCCTCGGTTGGGGCGTACCGGGATGGCTCGCGCTGGGTGGGCTGTTCCTCCTGCTCGGTGCCCTGGTGCCCCCGGTCGTCCGGTGGGCCGGCCGGACCCGTCCGACCAGCCCGGTCGCCGAGCCGATGACCGTGTGACGGCGGGCTCGCCACTCGGCCGGCGGGGCGGGGGGTCGATCTGGCAGGCTGGTAGGCGTGCTGACGGTGCCGGTACGGCAACTGGGGGAATCGGAGCGCCGCGCGGTCGAGCGCCTGCTCGACCGTGACCCGTTCGCGGGCGCGCAGGTCGCGGAGCGTATCGCCGCGCGCGGGCTCTCCTGGTGGCGGTCCGAAGGGCGGATCCTGGGGTACGGCGCCCGGCGCAACCTCGAATCGCTGTGCTGGCTCGGTGGCAACCTGACGCCGGTGCTCGCCACCGACGCCGCCGTGTCCGCCTTCGCCGACCTGCTCGCGGGGGAGGAGCGGCTCTGCTCCTCCATCGTCGGCCGTGCCGACGCCGTCCTCGGCCTCTGGGACCGGCTCTCCGACACGTGGGGCCCGGCCCGCGACGTCCGGCCCAACCAGCCGCTGCTGGCCACCGACACACTGCCGGCCGTACCGGCCGATCCAGAGGTACGCCGCGTCCGCTCCGGCGAGGTCGACCGGCTCTTTCCGGCGGCGGTCGCCATGTACACCGAGGAGGTCGGTGTCTCCCCGCTCGCCGAGGATGCCGGCCGCAGTTACCGCCGCAGGGTCAACGACCTGGTCCGCGCCGGCCGCGCGTACGCCCGGTTCGTCGACGGCAAGGTCGTGTTCAAGGCCGAGCTGGCCGTGGTGACCAAACGGACCGCCCAGGTCCAGGGCGTCTGGGTCGCACCGGAGTGGCGGGGCCGCGGCATCGCGGCCGCCGCGATGGCCGCCGTCGTACGCGACGCGTTGCTCCGGGTCGCCCCCACGGTCAGCCTGTACGTCAACGACTTCAACCTGCCGGCTCGTCGGGTGTACGAGCGCTGCGGCTTCCAACCGGTCGGCACGCTCGCCACCGTCCTGTTCTGACCCGAGCCGGGGCTGGGCATGACAATGGCCGGCACCCGTTCTCGGGTGCCGGCCATTGGTCGGGTCGTGCGGTGGGTCAGCTGTTCCAGTGCTGGGTGACGAGGTCGGTGGCCTGCTGCTCCCACTGGGCGTAGGCGTCCGGGTAGGCGGAGACCTGTACGGTCTGCGCGGCCTGGGTCAGGGGCATGTCCTGCCA
>NZ_JBEXIA010000036.1:0-66972 GCF_040608335.1 Micromonospora sp. NPDC005194
CGCTACCAGCTTCGCCTGGCCGCTCGGGCCCGGGAGATGGTCGACCAGGGTACCGCCCTGGAGGCTGCCTGCCGGATCATCATCCTCGAAGACCAACTCGAGGAAGCTCTGCGGCAGAACCAGCAGCACGGGACAGGCAACGCGACTGACCGGACCACTGACGGGTGAGGTCGCCGGCTGGCGGTGAGCGGGCCGGCCCGCCAGTGCGAACCACCTCGTGGCCGCCCCTACTCCTGCTCGTTGGACCTCTTGCCATCCCGGCCGCCGGCCGGGTTGCGGTACGAGGCCGGGGCCCGAGGCGCCGCTCATCGCTATCGTGCAGCCGCCCGCGCGGTCCGAAGTGCCGAGTTCGGGCGGCGGGCAATCGACGTCGCTCGTCCCCGCAGCGTGCTCGGCATCGTGCGGGACCGCGGCCCGTTGCCGATCATGCTGCGCGTGGTGGGACGCGGGTGTGGCGGTAGTCGCGGAGAATCTTGAAGGTCTTCATGTGGGCCGGAGCGGGGGAGCAGGTTGGGGAGCAACAGGGGTGCACTGAACGGCCTGCAACTGCACCGAACGGCACTCAACGGCGCGTAGCTGCCCCACCCCTAGCTGCGGCTTCTCGTCTGTGCAGGTCAGAGTCGGTGCAGCGTCCTGCTTACGCTCGAAGGCGTCAGTGAAGGGAGCGCCCTCTGCTTTCGGAGATCGCTGCGCGGGTGCGGAGTGGGCGATCAGTCGTCCCCGTCGAACTCGGTTTCGTTGACGAGGCCGCCCAGGGGCCCAAGATCGCGGAGGGTGTAGCCGTAGGGCGGGCGGGCGCCCGCCCAGGTAGCGGCCCTCGAGGAGGGTCTGGCTTTCCGACCGCCGACCAACGCCGATCATGGGACGCCCTCGCGTCTGCTTGCTATCCCGCAACGCGATGTCGGCGACAAGCACCAACTCCGATAGTAGCTACGATCAGTCGGCGAAGAGCCGGGTGATGGATCGGATGTGGTGGTCCATGGCGGCTCTGGCGACGGTGTCGTTGCGATCCCGGATTGCGGTTCGTATCAAGTCGTGGTCGTGATTTCGGGCATCGACGGCGCCAGCGATGGGTGCGGCGCCGGCGAAGCCGTACATCAGGAAGTCTGACAGTACCCACATGCGCTGGCTGAGGTCGGCTATGAGCGGCGAACGGGCCATCCGGTGGATGACCCGGTGGAAGCCGGCGTTGTGCTGGAAGTAGTCGCGACTGCGTTGGGCGACCTCGGGGGTGTGTTCCGCTTGATGTAGCAGCTCGAACGCGTGGTCGAGCTCTACGAGTTCCTCTGGAGTGTGTCGACGGGCCGCTGCTGCTGCGATGTCACCCTCGAACGAGCCGAACACGCCGAAGAAGTCGCGCGCCTCCTGCTGGGTGTACTGCCGGACAACACAGCCGCTCTGGGGCACGATCTCCACGAGTCCCATCGTGGCGAGTCGTCGCAGCGCCTCCATGACGGGTTGTTTGCTGACCCCGAACTCTTCCTTGATCGCATCGATCGGCACGCGGGAGCCGGGTGGGTACGTGCCCTCGACGAGCTGTTCTCGCAGGCGGTCGAACAGCAGACGTCCCAACGGGACGTCTGTTCTTCCCGATTCGGTGGCTATGCTCATCGCGGTTCCCAATCTCAGGTGCTGGCGCTGGGCACAAGCCAACCATGTCGACGAGTCTCGTCGGTCGTGCTCAGTCGAGGGTCACAGTGGTCAGGCCGAAGCCCGCAATCAGCTCACGGATCGGTCGGTAGTAGCTGTACTGAACGCTGTAAGCGCCACAGGATCCTAGTGCGGCATAGGCCGCGATCCAGGACCGCACCTCGTGTGAGGAGTTCCCGGCGATCCTGGCCATCTCCTCTGGCGTCCACGCATCCAGGCTGGTCAGGTCACCCGAGGCGAGGGTGGCCATGAGGGCGCGGTCCCAGTCGGGGGCGAGGTCCTGGATATCGGCGGTGCCTGCTGCGAAGGCCCTGGCGGTCTCGACGACGCGCTGCTCTCGTTCCTTCCGCCAGCTCGGAGTCGCGGGCAGATGGTGACCCAGCAGGACCCGGCGCTGCTCAGGCGTGGCAGTTGCCAGTCGAGCGACGGGCGGGTCGTGGGAGAGACCGCCAGAGGCGATGAGCAGGGTCCTCATCTCCAGTTGGGCAACATGGCGGCCGACTGCTTCGCCGAGAAGCCGGACTCGCTGGAGCGGGGTGAAGGGTGGTGCGACGGAGTTGAGGAAGATCGGCACCACGGGGCGGGCGGCGATGTCGCCGAAGAGGATCTCCATGGGCTGGACCGCGCCGTGGTCGAGCTCCATTTGAAGGGAGACCGCGAGGTCGATGCCTGCCGACATGACGGCCTCGGCGATCCCTCGTGCGATCTCCTCTGGCACGTTGAGGGGGCCCGGTTGGGTGCCGTAGTCGCCGACGCTGTTCGCCGCATAGCCGATGCAGAAGGGCGGCATCAGGTTGTAGAAGAAGCCGTTGTAGTGGTCCGGCCCGAAACTGATCACAAGCTCCGGGTCGAAGTCCTCCGCGAAGCGCCGGGCGGTCGTGAACGCCTGATCGAGCTCGGCTGCCACCCCAGCCTCAAGGTCGGCGTGTTCGAGCAGAGGGCTGTGAGAGGTGGCAATCAGTGCAACGGTCATCTCACACTGCTTCGTTTCCGAGCAGGAAGTCCAGGTGCACGCGGTTGAACACCGAGGTCTGCTCGTATTGTGGCCAGTGGCCGGCGTTTTCGATGACCTGCAGGCGGCCGTTGGGGATCAGCTCGGCGATGCGCCGGCCCTCGTCGACCGGGCCCGAGGGGTCCTTGGTCGTCCAGATCACCAGCGCCTCCGCCTTGATCGCACGCAGGTCGTCGTCGCTGAGCATGTTCCTCTTGCGTGTCTCGAGGTCCTGCAGAGCCATGTTCATCCGGCAGGCCCGCGGCCAGTCCGGCTGCTGGAAGATCATCTGGCGGGTCTTGATGAGGTCGGCGGTGACCATGGACGGGTCGGCCATCAGCCACTCCAGGCGCGCCTTGACCCGCTCCCAGGACGGGTCCTCCGCGGCCTGCATGGACAGCGTGTAGAGGCGCTCCATCACCTGCGGGTTGGCCATCGTGCCACCCATGGTGTTGAGCGCGATCCGCTCCACCTTGTCGGGATAAAGTTGGGCGAAACGGGCCGTTACCCAGCCGCCCAGCGATTCGCCGCTGAAGTACGCCTTGTCGTAGCCGAGCGTGTCCATGACGTGGTGGACCTGGTCGATGTAGTGGGGGATCTCCAGAGGGTGGTCGGGCTTGGCCGAGTAGCCGTGCCCGATGAAGTCGATGGCGTAGACGTTGAAGTGCTCGGCGTGCGCCTTCAGGTTCCGCACGTAGGCCTCGGCGTGACCGGTGACACCGTGCAGCATGAGCAGCAGTGGCTTGTCCTGCGACCCTGCCTTCAGGTAGCGGGTCCGGTAGGGCCCCGCCTGGATGAAGCCCTGGCTGAACTCCACCTGGGCGAGGTCTGACCACACACTGGTGAACTCACGCTCGGTCATGTCCGTCCTTCCCCTCGACGTCTCAACTAGCATGCTAGCTGGCCGATGTAATGTCCATACCGGGTGGCGCGTGATAGAACTTTTGCAGGGTGGCAGTTGTGGTAGCGATCACCTCGTGCCACGATGTGGCATGCCAATCTCCGGCGGCCCCGTTCCCCGGGAGGCTGCCGAACGCTACCTGTGAGGAGTCCGAACATGGCAACGATGCGAGCCGCGCGGCTGCACGAAGTCGGCGGCAAGTTCCAGATCGACGAGATTGAGAAGCCGGTCCCGGGTGACCAGGACGTGATTGTCCGCGTCGAGGCGGCGGCCATCGTCCAGAACCTGCGCAACGTCATCAACACCTACCCGACAGTCAAGCCCTTCCTCCCCCTGCCGCAGCTGCCTGCTGTCTTCGGCATGGACAGCGCCGGCGTCATCACGGAGGTCGGTTCCCGGGTACGCAACCTCAAGCCCGGCGACCGGGTCTACATCAACCCGGGCCTGGATTCCGGGGACTCGTGGGCCGCCCGCAACGGCGAGCCGATGAACGACCCGGCCTACACCTTCATGGGCTACTTCGGCTTCGGACCGGATTCCGCCGAGATCCACAAGGACTATCCGTACGGCGGGCTTGCGGAGTACGTGAAGGCGCCAGTCAAGAACGTCATCGTCATCCCGGAGAACGTTCCGCTCGACCACGCCACGCGCTTCGGCTACCTGGGCACGGCCTACAGCGGCCTACGCAAGGGCGACGTCCGCGCCGGCAGTAGCGTCCTGATCCACGGTGCGACCGGGACTCTCGGCGTCAACGCCGTCCTCCTGGCGCGCGCCATGGGGGCAACCCAGATCTTCGCCGTGGCGCGCAACAAGGAGCGCTTGGAGCGGGTCCGTCAGATCGACCCGGCACGCATCAAGGTCCTCTCCTTCGGCGAGCAGGAGGTTGGTGAGTGGGTCCGGTCCCACACGGATGGACGCGGCGTCGACGTGTTCCTCGACGCCACCGGTGACACCGCGACGGCTGACGTGACGATGGCTGGAATCTGGGCGCTGCGCCGTGGAGGCCGGATGGTCAGCATCGGCGCCATGCCCGAGGACCTCCCCATCCCCATGTACCGGCTCATGACCATGCACATCAGCATCATCGGGTCCCTGTGGTTCACCACCGCCGAGGGCGAGGACATGGCCCGGATGGCGGCTGCGGGCACTCTCGACCTGAGCCACCTCGACGCCTACCACTTCCCGCTCGAGCAGGCCAACGAGGCCGTGCAGGCGGCGGCCAACCACCGCGACGGCGGATTCGCCAGCGTCATCGTCCAGCCCCACAAGTGAGGACCCACTGATGAACCAGCTCAACGCGTCCAAAACCGCGCTTCTCATCGTCCACCTCCAGCACGACATCGTCACGGAGGGGACCGCCTTCGGGACGATCTTCTCTGCCGAGTACACCGCCCGCGACGTCATCACGAAGGTCAACGCCGCGGCAGAGCACCTGCGCGACAGGGGCGGAGTCGTGGTTCCGCTGCGTATCGCGTTCGCACCCGATCACTCCGACCTGAACCCCACGCTTCCGCTGCTGCAGATGGTGGCGCAGGCAGGCTGTCTCAAGGACGGCACGGAGGGCGCAGCCCTCGTTCCCGACCTCACGGTCACCGACTCCGACGTGGTCATCACGCACAAGCGACCGGGCCCGTTCACCGACTCCGCACTGGCCGACCTCCTCACCGAGCGCGGAATCGAGAACGTCATCGTGTGCGGCGTCGCAACCAACGCATCTGTCGAAGGCGCCGTGCGACAGGCCGCCGACCTCGGCTACCACACCGTGGTCCTTTCGGACGCGTCATCCGCCGCGGACGCCGGCGCCCACGAAGCATCTCTGGGCTCGATGGGGCTGTTCGCCGCCGTCGCAACCGTTGACGAGTTCACCTCTCAGCTGTCTTGACCGCTCGGCGCGCCAGCGAATCGCCCGCGCGCGCCATCTTCGGGGTCTCCGGCCATGCCTGCCGCATTTCCGGAGACCCCGACGCTCCACAGCAGACACCGGACGCGTCCGCCCATCGCACGTCGTACCGATGACAGCGGTAACCCAGCCGCGGGCCTGCCCGAGTCCTCGGCGGCGACCCGACACGAGGACACAGATGACCCAGATACCCACAAGCACCGATCGGGCCGCCGCCATCACTCAGGCGGCCGACCGGCTCGAATCCGCAGCGCGCAACGGCACGCCGTGCGAGCCGGTGCGTGACCTGCTCGGTGACAGCGACATGGAGCTGGCCTACGCGGTACAGCAACGACTCACCAGAAACCGGCTCGCTGCAGGCGCGCGTATCGTCGGCCGCAAGATTGGCCTCACCTCTCCCGCCGTACAGCAGCAGCTGGGGGTGGACCGGCCCGACTTCGGGGTGCTGTTCGACGACATGGATGTCTCCCACCTGCCCGTAATCCCGAGTGGGCGACTGCTCCAGGCCAAGGCGGAAGCGGAGATCGCGTTCGTACTAGGAGCGGACCTCAACTCCGAGAACTTGTCGGTCGACGTCGTCCGTGCCGCGGTTGACTACGCCGTCGCCGCGCTGGAGATCGTCGACAGCCGGGTGGCGGACTGGGACATCCGCATCACCGATACCGTCGCCGACAACGCTTCCAGCGGGCTCTACGTGCTCGGCTCGCAGCGGGTGACGCTCACCGACTTCGAGCCGGTCGACGTCACGATGCGGATGTACGTCGACGACGACCTGGTGTCCGAGGGCGACGGCGCCGCGTGCCTCGGCGATCCGCTCAACGCGCTGCTCTGGTTGGCTCGTACCACCCGTGAGCTCGGCGAGCCGTTGCGTGCCGGCCAGGTCGTACTCTCCGGCGCGCTCGGCCCGATGGTTGCCACTCCCACCGGCGCCAGGGTCCGAGCCGAGATCTCCTCCCTCGGCACCGTGACCGCCACGTTCTCGGCGAAGGAAATGCGATGAGCAAGATCAAGGTGGCCGTGATCGGCTCCGGCAATATCGGCACGGACCTGATGGTCAAAGTGCTGCGACTCTCCGAAACCCTCCAGATGGGCGCGATGGTCGGCATCGACCCGGAATCCGACGGTCTGGCTCGAGCCCGACGGCTAGGCGTGCCCACCACCCACGAGGGCGTGGACGGGCTGATCGCGATGGACGGCTTCGACGACATCGAGATCGTCTTCGACGCCACTTCCGCCTCCGCGCACGTGGTCAATGCCAAAAAGCTTGCCCCCTACGGCAAGAAGATAGTCGATCTCACCCCCGCTGCGATCGGCCCGTACGTAGTGCCTCCGGTCAACCTCGATGAACACCTCGACAGCGACGTCGCCAACGTCAACATGGTCACCTGCGGTGGCCAGGCCACCATCCCGATCGTGCACGCCATCTCCAGCGTCACACCGGTCCCCTACGCCGAAATCGTCGCCTCGATCTCGTCCCGCTCCGCCGGGCCGGGCACACGCGCGAACATCGACGAGTTCACCGAGACCACCAGGGCAGCGATCGAGAGGGTCGGCGGCGCCCTGCGCGGCAAGGCCGTGATCATCCTGAACCCTGCCGAACCCCCGCTGATCATGCGCGACACCGTCTTCGCGCTCATCGGTGACGCCGACCACAACGCGATCCGCTCCTCAGTGGCGGACATGGTCAAGCAGGTCGCGGCGTACGTGCCTGGCTACCGCCTGAAGCAGGAGGTTCAGTTCACCCCCATCCCGGACGACGAGCCGGTGCACACGCTGCTCCCCGCGGGCGCCGGACCGGCGACGACCAAAGTAACGGTGTTCCTCGAAGTCGAGGGCGCAGCGCACTACCTGCCCGCCTACGCCGGCAACCTCGACATCATGACCTCCGCCGCGCTCCGTACCGCGGAGGCCATCGCCGCCCGCCTCACCACCAAGGTCGCCCGTGAGGTGACCCGTTGACGACCCCTGCCGACCGAGAGACCAACGCCATGACCGGCTCCGCCCCCGTGAATCTGTACATTCAGGACGTCACCCTGCGCGATGGAATGCACGCCGTGCGCCACCGGGTCTCGCCGGACGACGTCGCGAAAATCGTCGCCGCCCTCGATGCCGCAGGCGTCGACGCGATCGAGGTCGCCCACGGTGACGGCCTCGCCGGGGGGTCACTCAACTACGGCCCCGGGTCGAACAGCGACTGGGAGTGGATCGAGGCCGCGGCCGACAACATCAAAACCGCCACTCTCACTACCCTGCTGCTGCCCGGCATCGGCACGGTCGCAGAACTCGAGCAGGCCTACCGGCTCGGCGTCCGCTCGGTGCGGGTCGCGACCCACTGCACCGAGGCCGACGTGTCCGCCCAGCACATCGCCCACGCCCGCGACCTCGGCATGGACGTCTCAGGCTTCCTGATGATGAGCCACATGGCCCCGGCCGACGAGCTGGCGAAGCAGGCGAAGCTCATGGAGTCCTACGGAGCGCACTGCGTCTACGTCACCGACTCAGGCGGTCGCCTCACCATGAACGGTGTACGCGAGCGGATCCGCGCCTACCGGGACGTCCTCGACCCCCAGACCGAAATCGGCATCCACGCCCACGAGAACCTTTCGCTGTCGGTGGCCAACTCGGTCGTAGCAGTCGAGGAGGGCGTGACCCGCGTCGATGCCTCTCTGGCCGGTCATGGTGCCGGAGCTGGCAACTGCCCCATCGAGCCGTTCATCGCCGTGGCCAACCTGCACGGATGGACCCACCGCTGCGACCTTTTCGCGCTCCAGGACGCCGCCGACGACCTCGTCCGGCCGCTCCAGGACCGCCCGGTACGCGTGGACCGCGAGACCCTCACCCTCGGATACGCCGGCGTCTACTCCAGCTTCCTCCGGCACGCCGAGGCAGCCTCGAAGCACTACGGCATCGACGTACGCACCATCCTGCTCGAGGTCGGTAAGCGGCAACTCGTCGGCGGACAGGAGGACATGATCGTCGACATCGCGCTCGACCTGTTGGCCTCTCGCGCGGCGAGCTGAGTCTCGCCCGGGGATGGTGTCCGCCGCTGTACGGTGCTAAAACGCCATGGTCCGCCATTCCCCCGCAGCGGATCGCAGTCGGGAACCTGCCAGCGGATGTGGTCGTCGGGCCAAAACAGGGCCGGCCGGTGGTGTCAGCGGCGGAGGCTGTCAGCAAGGCGCCCGTTGACGTGGGAAGTGCGGTTTGTGGCCGGTCGCGACCAGTAGCGGCCGACGGTGCGTTCGGACTTGCCGATCCGTACGGCGATGTCCGCCGGGTGCAGATGAGGGCCGCAGCGGCGCCAGTAGGCGACCGTGGTGGCGGTGCTCGTCGCCCTCGGACACCAGTATTTGTGGAGATTCGCGAGATCAACCGATCCTTGCGAATCGGCAGACGACGACACGAAGCATCCACGCGCATGGCGAACATCGGGGGGCGGTTCCGCCTGAGCTGATGCTCGTGCAGCCGTGCTGGTGGCGGCTATGAGTTGCCAACGTCGCCGTCGAGAAACTGTCCCTACCGGCAGCAACCCGACACCTGTGCGGCATCGGGCAACCCGCGCGGAACCGGGGCGAGGACGAGCAGCGGGATTCGGGGTCGCCGGACCGGCGCCGACCGGGCATGATCCTTTAGGCACCGAACCCGGCGGGCCCTCCGTCCTGTGCGGGAAGATGCGCGACACCCAGCTCATCTGGCCTGGCAGAGGCTTGGTCGCGCCGCTGAGGGGAACACTTTGCACTGCACGAAATGCGGAACCGAACTCGAAGGTCCCGGCCAAGGCCATACGTGCCGGTCCTCGACACCTCCACCCGCGCCCAGGACAGCGGGTTGGGACATCGCGACCTGGTTCGTAGCCGGTTTCGCCATTCTCTTCGCCCTAGCCGCGATCGCCGCAGCGATCCTCGGCAGCGCCGTGAGCGACCGTGCCCGCCCGCTGCCCCCGTCCGGAACCGGGGCGGCGATCGGTTACGTCCTGGCCAATTTGACTCTGATCGTCGCCGTCATCGGCCTGGGGATCAGCGGACTGATCTGGGGCCGCGGCACTCGTCAGATCGCCGAGGCGCACGGCTCCTCGGGCCGCTCGTACAGCCGCCACTGGGGCATACGCGTCTTCTCCTCCTGCGTCGTCTTGAGCGCCGCCACGGCCTGGTTGGCCGCCGACCGAACCGCCCCGCCCGTCCTGTTCGGCCAGGCAGCCCTGCGTACCCTCGGAGCCGCCGCGCTGATCGGCGGCGTGCTGCACAGCCGAAGGCGGGTTCTGCGGCTGATCGCCCACGTCGACCGCGTCGTCGCCGGACACTACTCAGCGGTCGCCGGGCAGGACCCGGCGTGGCCGTTGTCGCCCACTCCGACCAGCGACGACTGGAACGCCAGCCAATGGGACCCGGACGTGTTGCGCGACATCGAAGCCCGCCGTCACCGCGACAGAACCTGATCTCGAGGTGCGGCCGGTCGCCAGCGCGACGACGGTCGCGTACGGCGGACATCCGGATCTGCGGCATCGAGGCGTGCGACTGCGGGTTGATGTGCGCGATCGGATAGGTTGCCGGCGTGGATATCCAGGTGCTCGAGGGTGCGTTCGTTGAGGTGCCGACGGCCGATGCCAGCGGCATGGACCGGCGGGCATTCGGCGAGTTCGTGGGGCCGCGTGGGGAGTTGGCTTCGTACGCGTTCGGCTGGACCACCGGCTCGGACCCGCATGTCGCCCGACTGTCCGTTGGGATTGGTGTCGGCAATCCGGGTGGTGGCACCTTCCACGCCGTCGTCTTCGTGAACGACGGTGGTCATGCGTTCTCCCTGGTCGACGAGCCGTTTGAGCGGGTCCCGCAGGGCGGCCCGGACCTGACCGCGGAGCAGTCGCGTGCCCACGAGGACCTGCCGTTCGTTTGGTGGGTCACCGACCATGTCATGGAGCACGACCGGCGAGCCTGGTGGATGCGGCACTGGTTGCTTGGCACGGTCTGTGTCCAGACCCCTGAGGTGTTCGAACGTCATGAGCCTGTCTTGTTCGTCAGTCACGATGCGGACGACGGGGTCTGGCAGTTGGTCGGAGCCACCGACGCGAGCGGCAGCAACGGCAAAGTCGGGCACCTGCACCATGCCGTCGACGAGGACCCCAGCCTCATCGATGTTCTTGACCTGCCAGGTGGGCGCAGCGTGTCACGCGCGGGCGTCGGGAAACCCTGGACCGACAACGTCTGATCCAATCGCGGATTTCTCCTACCGCCCGTGTGTCGTTAGCCGAGACCCACGG
This sequence comes from Micromonospora sp. NPDC005194, assembly GCF_040608335.1. Lineage (NCBI taxonomy): Bacteria > Bacillati > Actinomycetota > Actinomycetes > Micromonosporales > Micromonosporaceae > Micromonospora > Micromonospora sp. NPDC005194. The sequence continues at coordinate 10,697 of NZ_JBEXIA010000036.1, forward strand.
CTCACAGGTATCCGGATCTGCCGCCGACATGGCGCAACAGCCGTCCGTCCACTCTCACTCAAGATCGCTCGCTACATCACCAGGCGATGATCGTGGCCGCAGACGTGTCCGCCAGCGCCATGGTCGGCGTGACTCACCAGGATTGCTGAACGAGTCAGCCGGCGGACCTACCCGAGCAGCGCCGCCGCCGCGGCCAGGGTGCCCAGCGACAGCGTCGTGGTCACCACCACCGCCCGGTTGGCCACCGCCTCGCCGACGCCGTACTCCTGGCCGAAGATGAACGTGTTCTGCGCTGTCGGCAGGCCCGCGCACACCACCACGGCGAGCAACTGTGGCGCCGACAGGTGCAGGGCCAGCCCGGCCGCGTACGCGATGACCGGCTGTGCGACGAGCTTCAGCGCGGTGATCACGGCCAGCTCGAGCTTGGTCGGCTCTGCTCGCGACGGCGCCGTGCGGTGCAGCGACGCGCCGAGCGCGACCAGGACGGCCGACGTGTCCACGGTGCGTACCGGGCGGCCGGGGGTTGCCCACGTGTACGTCGATCGGGGAGCCACGCGTTCAGCCTCGCATCCCGTTAGGACCGAGAAAACATGTCGGCGGGCCGGGACAGCTACCCAAGCGCCGGGCCTGCCAGGCACGGGTATCCAAGTCGTAAGGAGTCATGCCCAAGCAGATAGTTACATGACGGCGGCTTGCCGGGAGGAGATGGCGTTCCGGCCGCGTCACCGCACGGCCACACCGCCCGGGCCGCCGGTGACGACCGGGTGACGCGGACTCTGGCAGGGTCGCGGCACGAGGACGGCACGGTGCGAGGGGGCGGCATGATCAGGACGATGCTCCGGCTGCGAGCGCGGCCCGGCTGCGCGCCCGCGGTGGGGCCGGCCTGGGAGGACGTCGCCGGACAGCTCGGCGCGCTCCCCGGCGGCCTCCGGCACGAGCTGCTGCGGGACGCGCTGGACCCGTACGGCTTCGTCGTGGTCACCGAGTGGGCCGACGAGGAGGCGCTGCGCGCCTACCGGGACGGGCCGGTGGCCGCCCGCCTGTCCGACCTGCTCCGGCCGCTGACCGAACCGGCCGGCCCGCCCGACTACCCGCCGATGGTCGAGACCGGCGACGGGACCGGCCCGGTCTACGTGGACGTGGAGCTGACCGTGCCGAGCGCCCGGCTCGCCGAGTTCCATCGCGGCTACCCCGAGGTGGTGCGGCGGATGACCGCCGTGCCGGGCTACCGGCGTGAGCAGCTGCTCCACGAACCCGGCTCGGACGTGCACCACATCTTCGCCGAGTGGGACACCGCGGCCGAGTTCCTCGACTGGATCGGCGACCCGGCTCACGCCTCGGCGCAGGCCGGGCCGATCGCACCGTTCCTTCTCGACATCCGACGCCGCCTGTTCCACGTCGTGCCCGGTGGGGACGGCCGGCGACTCGACACCACAGGCAGGGAGGCCGATGTGCAGAGGACAACGGACGTACTGGTCGTCGGGGCGGGCCCGACCGGGCTGACCGCCGCCGTCGAGCTGGCCCGGCGCGGCATCGACTGCCGGGTGATCGACAAGCGGGCGACCCCGGCCGGGCAGGCCGACAAGGCGATCGGCGTGCACTGCCGCACCATGGAGATCTGGGAGGAGCAGGGCGTCGTGCGGGAGGCGATGGACGCCGGCATCTGGCTCACCGGCAACATGGTCTTCGTCAACGGCGAGCAGACCCACCGGATGAGCTGGGAGCTGCCCGGCCTGCCCTACGACCACCTCGGCCTGCCCCAGTACGAGACCGAACGCATCCTCACCGCCCGGCTGGCCACGCTCGGGGTGCGCCCGCGGCGCGGCGCCGAACTGGTGGACTTCACCCAGGACGCGGACGGCGTGACCGCCACCGTGCGCACCGCCGACGGCGCCACCGAGACCGTACGCGCGGCGTACCTAATCGGCTGCGACGGCGCGCACAGCCGGGTCCGGGACCGGCTCGGCCTCACCTTCACCGGCGGGCTGGGCCAGTTCCCGCAGCTGTTCATGCTGGTGGACGTCGACGTGGACTGGGACATGCCCGACGGGCACCTGCTGCGCTTCCTGCACACCACCGACGGGCGGATGGACGGGATGCTGGTCTGTGTGCCGCTGCGCGGCGAACACCGCTACCGCATCGCCACCCTGGCCCCACCCCGGTTCTTCGCCCGGACCGGCGGGCAGGACGCCCCGCCCGGCTTCAGCGAGGAACTCGGCGAGCCGACCCTCGACGACGTGCAGGCCGCCCTCGACCGCCTCGCCCCGCCCGGCACCCGGGCGACGAACCTGCGCTGGTCGTCGGTGTTCCGGATCAGCCACGGCATCGTCGACCGCTACCGCCACGGCCGGGTCTTCGTCGCCGGCGACGCCGCCCACCTGCACCCGCCGGCCGGCGGCCAGGGCATGAACACCGGCATCCAGGACGCCTGGAACCTGGCCTGGAAACTGGCCCTGGCGGTACGCGGGCTGGCCGCCCCCGGACTGCTGGACAGCTACGAGGCCGAGCGGCGCCCGGAGGGCGAGGAGATCGTCGGCCGCGCGGTGCGGCTGGCCGGCACCGAGGAACTGGACCGGGCCGACCTGGAACGGCAGTTCCTCCAGGAGATGTCCCTGCTGCTCAGCTACGCCGGCAGCCCGCTGGTCGGGGAGACCGTCTCCGACCCGGCCGGGCTCGGTGACGCGCCCCGTCCCGGCGAACGCGCGCCGGACGTCGAGGGTCTGCGCCGGCGCGGCGTCGGGCATCCGCTGCGGCTGCGGGACCTGACCCGGGGCACCCGGCACACGCTGCTGCTCTACGCCGACGCCACGGCCGGCGCGACGGAGCTGGCCGGGTTCGCCGACCTGTGCGCCGACGCGCGGCGGCAGGCCGGCGGGGAACTCGACGCGTACCTGCTGCTCGACCCGGACGTCGCCGAGCCGCGCCTGGCCGACCCGCCGGTGCTGCGCGACGGCGACCGCCGGTTCCGCGCCGGGTACGGCCTGGCCGGCACCGGGCTCTACCTGATCCGTCCGGACGGGCACGTCGGCTTCCGCGGCGCCCCGGTCGACGCCGACGCGCTGCGCAAGCACCTGCACCTGGTCTTCGGCGGCGCGCGGTGAGCCGGGTGCGCACGGTGCTGGCGATGCGGACCCGGCAGGGGTGCGAGGAGCGCTTCGAGGCGGAGTGGCGCGCCGCCGCCGAGGAGATCCGCACCCTGGACGGCTGCCTGCACCAGGACCTGGTCCGCGACGCCGACGACCCGAGCAGCTATCTGGTCATCAGCGACTGGGCGGACCGGGAGCGGCTGGACGCCTTCGGCCGCAGCGCGCACCGGGACCGGCTGCTGCGCGTGGTCCGGGAGCTGCGCGAGTCCGCCGAACGACACACCTACCAGGTGCTGCACAGTGTGAACAGCGAGCCGGGGGAGGCCCGATGACCGACGACGTGGTGCCGGCGAGCGAGCTGTACACGGAGGCGTTCGCGGCCAATCCCTATCCCACCTTCGCCCGGCTGCGTGCCGAGCGGCCGGTCTGCCCGGTCGGCTCGCCCCGGTTCGACTCGTGGCTGATCACCAGCTTCGACGACGCGCGCACGGCGCTGACCGACCCGCGGCTGTCCAAGGACCTCTACGGGCCCGACCAGCACTACCTGCGGATCTTCGGCCCGAACTCGGAGGGCCTGAACCGCAACATGCTCAACTCCGACCCGCCCGAGCACACCCGCCTGCGCCGGGTGGTGTCACAGGCGTTCGCGCCGCGGCGGATCGAGGCGTTGCGGCCCCGGGTGGCCGCGATCGTCGACCAGCTGATCGACAAGATGGTGCCGCAGGGCGAGGCGGACCTGATGCGGGACTTCGCCATCCCGCTGCCGATGACGGTCATCTGTGAGCTGCTCGGCGTGCCGCCGGTCGACCACGACCGGGTGCTCGACTGGACCCAGGTGATCCGCACCTCCGGCTCGACCAGCCGACCCCCGGCCGAGGAACGGGCGGCGGTGCAGGAGGCCCAGCTGCGGCTGCACCACTACCTGGCCGACCTGGTCCGGGCCAAGCGCGACGACCCGGCCGACGACATCATCGGCGCGCTGGTGGACGCGGTCGACCGGGACCACACGCTGTCCGAGGCGGAGCTGGTCACCACCACGTTCCTACTGCTGTTCGCCGGCCACCAGACCACCGCCGACTTCCTCGGCAACGCGGTGCTGGCGCTGCTCACCCACCCGGAGCAGTGGGAGCTGCTGCGGACCACGCCGAGGCTGCTGCCGACCGCGATCGAGGAGCTGCTGCGGTTCGACGGCCCGCTGCCGGTGGCCAGCCCGCGCATCGCCACCGAGGACGTCGAATACCAGGGGGTACGCATCCCGCGCGGCGCGATCGTCGGGGTGGCGATCAACGCGGCGAACCACGACCCCGCCCACTTCACCGACCCCGACCGGCTCGACCTGCGCCGGGTCCGGGGCCCGCACCTCGGCTTCGGCCACGGCGTGCACTACTGCCTGGGCGTCTCGCTGGCCCGGATGGAGGCGCTGCTCGCGCTCTCCGCGCTGCTGCGCCGGCTGCCCGGGCTGCGGCTTGCCGTCCCGCTCGCCGAGGTGCGCCGACTGCCCGCCGCCTCGCCCTTCCGCGGCCTGCTGGAACTGCCGATCACCTTCACCGTCTAGCCCGCCTACCCAGCCAAGGAGCACGTCATGGTCTTCCGGAACGTGATCGTCTGCCACATGGTCCCCGGCAGCGACGAGATCGTCGGCAACGTCTTCGGCCACTACGACCAGGCCACCCGGCCCCAGGATCTCGGCGTCATCGGCCGGTACCTGCTGTCGCACCACGACCTCTACCTGCACGTGATCGAGCGCGAGCAGGACCCGCGGATCTCCGGGCAGACGCGCGGGCTGCCCGCCTTCCAGAAGATCGCCGAGGAGATCGGCCCGTACGTGACGCCGTACCCGCGCTACTGGAAGAACCCGTCGGACTCGGTGGCCAAGGAGTTCTACCACTGGGCGCCGGAGGGCGAGCCGCCCGAGGACACCACGCTCACCGTGATCGTGGGGCGGATCAAGCCGGGCGCCGAGCCGGACGTGGCCCGGGTGTTCGGCGAGTCGGACGCCGGGTCGCTCCCGACCGACCTGGGTGTCACCGGACGCTGGCTCTACTCCATCGACGATGTCTACGTGCACCTGCTGGAGCAGGAGTCGTCGGCGGCCGAGGCGACCCGGGACCAGCACGCCGAGAAGCCGGCCTTCGGCAAGGTGATGCAGGATCTCGGCCCCTACGTGGAGCCGTACCGGCCGGACCTCTGCCACGGCCCGCAGGACCAGGTCGCGACCGTCTTCTACCGTTGGCGCGCGCAGGACTGAACCCGCGCCGAAACCACTATTCGTCGCACCCCCGTACGCCGGGCTGAAGCCGAGGCGTACGGGGTGTGACGGGCGGCGTCGTCCATCGCGACCAGTGCGGCAGGCCGCACGGACACGCGAATCGGCGGTGACCGTCCGGGTGAGGGTCACCGCCGATTGCGTGGTCGAACCGGTCAGGTGGCCGAGCAGGCGGTGTCCAGCTCCTTGATAGCGGCTTCCAGGGCCTTTTTGCTGGGCTTGGCGCCGGCGGACTTGTTGTACGCGTCGCTCAGGCCCATCATCTCGTTCTGGATTTTTTCGCTGGCGGCGGTGACTGCCTCGTTGGCGCCCATCGAGTGCGCCAGGATCGCGACCGAGCCGGCGGCCCACTGGGCACTGACCGCGAAGTGTCCGGCTGGCGGGCCGATCTTCTCGGCCTTGGTGACCTTAGCCGCGTTGTCCTTGATGTCCTTCTTGATGTCGGCGCAGGCCTTCACTGTGGCCGCGTCGTTGGCCGCGGTGCTGGTCGCGGTGGTGGCCGCACTACCGGTCGGGGCGGCGCTCGAGGCCGCCGGGGACGGCGAGGTTGCAGTGCCCGCAGATTCGGGCTGCGGATCGCAGCCGGACAGCGCGATTGCCGCCGCAACGGCCGAGCCAGTCAGGACGAGTCGAGTTCGGTTCATCGATGTTTCCCCCATGATCTTCATGTTCGGCGCACGCTACCAGCCCTGGTCGGACGGGTCGGATCAATTAGAGGGCCGACGAGCACGGAGCCCTAGGTCTGGAGCTGGATGCGGGGCGCGTGGTGACTGTGGACGACGGGTGCCGTAGTGCTCGCACGTGTCGGTCCGCGGGCGGCGAAGGTTGGTCTGCGTCGAGAACGTCCCCGACCGGACCGGTTCCGGGCAGAGGTAGCCGAGGTGCAGTTGCACCCATGGAGTGCGGGTGCACGCCGCCGTGGCGGGCGGTGAGGCGGCGTGAGCCAGACCGTCGCCGGCCGGGCTGGAGGTAGGGCCGGCCCGTCCGCTAGCCCCGACGTTCGCCGAGTACGTGCCAGTGGTGGCCGCCGCGGTGTCGCCGTTTAATCCTCGGGCGTACGGCTCGAACGGGAATCGGGTGGTGCAGGCATGGGGGATCGGCGTATCGATGAGGTGGCCCCCGAAGGTCATTCGTTGGCGGCCCGGGCCTCGGGCTTGATCCAGCCGAAGGTGCGCTCCACCGCGCGCTGCCAGTTCTCCCGTTCCTCGGCCCGCACGGCGTTGTCCATCTTGGGCACCCAGCGGGCGGCGGGGTGCCAGTTGCTGCGCAGCCCCTCCAGGTCGGGCCAGTAGCCGACCGCCAGCCCGGCGGCGTACGCCGCGCCGAGGGAGACCGTCTCGGCGACCATCGGGCGCACCACCGGCACCGCGACCACGTCGGCGACGAACTGCATCAGCAGGTTGTTGGCGGTCATCCCGCCGTCCACCCGCAGCGCCGTCAACTCCAGGCCGGAGTCGGCGTTCATCGCGTCGACCACCTCGCGGGTCTGCCAGCCGGTGGCCTCCAGCACCGCGCGGGCCAGGTGCCCCTTGGTGATGTACGAGGTGAGCCCGACGATCACGCCGCGCGCCTCGCTGCGCCAGTGCGGCGCGAACAGCCCGGAGAAGGCCGGCACGATGTAGCAGCCGCCGTTGTCGTCCACAGTGCGGGCGAGGGTCTCGATCTCCGGCGCCGAACTGATCAGCTCCAGCCGGTCGCGGAACCACTGCACCAGGGACCCGGTGATCGCGATGGAGCCTTCGAGGGCGTAGACGGCCGGCTGCCCGCCGATCTGGTAGCCGACGGTGGTGAGCAGCCCGTGGCTGGAGTGCACCGGCTCCGTGCCGGTGTTGAGCAGCAGAAAGCTGCCCGTGCCGTAGGTGCACTTGGCGTCGCCCGGCGCGAAGCAGGTCTGGCCGAACAGGGCGGCCTGCTGGTCGCCGAGCGCCGCTGCGATCCGCACGCCGGGCAGGACGGCGGTCGCGGTGCCGTACACCTCTGACGAGGAGCGGATCTCGGGCAGCATGGCGGCCGGGATGCCGAAGAAGGCCAGCGAGTCCGGGTGCCAGCCGAGCGCGCGAAGGTCCATCAGCATGGTCCGGCTGGCGTTGGTGACGTCGGTCAGGTGCAGACCGCCGTCCGGGCCGCCGGTGAGGTTCCAGATCAGCCAGCTTTCCATCGTCCCGAAGAGCACCTCGCCGCGCTCGGCCCGCTCGTACAGCCCGGGCGTGTGGTCGAGCAGCCAGCGCAGCTTGGGGCCGGAGAAGTACGTGGCCAGCGGCAGCCCACAGTGTTGCCGGAGGTCCTCGGCGCCGGGTGCCCGGGCCAGCGTCTCCACCAGTGTGTCGGTGCGGGTGTCCTGCCAGATGATCGCCGGCGCCACCGGGACGCCGGTTCGCCGGTCCCACACCACTGTGCTCTCCCGCTGGTTGGCGATGCCGATCGCGGCGACCTGGCCCGGAACGATGCCGGCCTGGGCGAGGGCCCTGGGCACCACCTTGCCGACGTTGCGCCAGATCTCCAGCGCGTCGTGTTCCACCCAGCCGGGCCGGGGGAAGTGCTGCTGGTGCTCCCGCTGCGCCACGGAGACCAGGTTGCCCCGGCGGTCGAACACGATGCAGCGGGTCGAGGTGGTGCCCTGGTCGATGGAGACGACGTAGCTGTCAGTCATTCCTCGTCCTCTCTGGGCGGATGGCGGTGCAGGGTGGACGGATCACCAGCGCGCCGCGCCGAGGTCCCGGGACACCGCGCGTGCGGCGTCGCGGACGTACGCGACGAGCGTCGGGCGGGGGTGGCGCTGCGCGTCGCAGACGCGATCGACCGGGCCGGAGAGCCCGATCGCGCCCACGACGAGGCCGCCGTAGCCGCGGATGGGCGCGGCGATACCGGCCTCGCCAAGGGTCATCTCCTCGATCTCGGCGCCCCAGCCGTTGTCCCGGATCGCGGTCAGCGCCCGGCTGAGGGTCCGGGCGGTGACCAGGGTGCGCCGGGTGTACGGCTCGGGTTCGCCCTGCATGACCGCGTTGGCGGCGCCGACGTCGTAGGCGAGCAGGACCTTGCCGAGCGCGGTGGCGTGCGGGGGCAGCAGGGACCCGACGTCGAGGGTCTGCAGGGTGTCGTCGGGCCGGAAGACGTGGTGGACCACCAGCACCTTGCCGTCCAACAGGGTGCCGATGCGGACGGCCTCGCCGCTGCGCGCGGCCAGCGGGTCGGCCCAGTTGATGGAGCGTGAGCGCAGTTCGTTGACGTCGAGGTAGCTGGTGCCCAGGTGCAGCAGGGCCGCCCCGAGCTGGTACTTGCCGGAGGTCTTGTCCTGCTCCACGAAGCCGACGTCCTGGAGCGTGCGGACGATGCCGTGCGCGGTGCCTTTGGCCAGGTCGAGAGAGCGGGCGATCTCCCCGATGCCGAGGCGGCCGGAGCTGCTGGCCAGCAGGCGGAGGATCGCCGCGGCCCGCGTGATGGACTGCACCTGACCCGGCATGGGGCGGAATGCTAATCGCGTTTTGGCGGCCGCAACAGTGTTCGGCATTGTCGACCGAGGTTCGTTGACCCGGCACCGAGGGTTTCCTACGGTTCACCGCACAGTGACGTTACTGCACCGCGGCGTCACCGACCGACCCTCCACTTCCCCCGAGGGGAGGGCTGCCACCCCCACCGTTTTTGGAGGCAAGATGGCGCAACGGTTGAAAGCGCCCGGGCTCGTTGGCGAGTTGGCCGCCGAGTTCGCCGGCACCGCGATTCTCATCCTGTTCGGCGTGGGCGTGGTCGCCCAGGTGGCCGCGGCGGGAACCGGCGAGTTCGACAGCATCGCCTGGGCCTGGGGCCTCGGCGTCACGCTCGGCGTGTACGTGGCGGGCCGCATCAGCGGCGCGCACCTCAACCCCGCGGTCACCGTCGCCCTGGCGGTCTTCAAGGGCTTCTCCTGGCGCAAGGTGATGCCGTACGCCCTGGCCCAGACCGCTGGCGCGTTCGTCGCGGCCCTGCTCATCCGCTGGAACTACAGCGAGGTGCTGTCCCGGTTCGACCCAGGCCTGACCAGCAAGAGTCAGGGCGTCTTCTCCACCCTGCCCGGTGCCGGCGTGAGCGAGTGGGGCGCGCTGCGTGACCAGATCATCGGCACGGCCATCCTGCTGTTCCTCGTCCTGGCCGTCACCGACGCGCGTAACTCGCTGCCCGCCGGCAACCTCGCCCCGCTGATCGTCGGCCTGATCGTGGTGGCGATCGGCATGGCCTTCGCCGCCAACGCCGGCTACGCCATCAACCCCGCCCGCGACTTCGGCCCCCGCCTCGCCTCGTTCCTGACCGGTTACGAAACGGCCTTCCAGGACACCAGCGGTTATCCGTACTTCTGGGTGCCGATCGTCGGGCCGCTCGTCGGTGGCATCATCGGCGCCGGCCTCTACGAGCTGATCATCGGCCGCTTCCTGCCCAGCGAGGACGAGTTGGAGCCGGGCGCCCTGGCCACCGAGAAGACCTCGGCCGAGGACGAGCTCGCCCGCATCTGACATCGCCGACCCGAATCCTTACGACGGACACAGAAGGAGACACCCGAATGGCTGACTTCGTCGGCGCGGTCGACCAGGGCACCACCAGCACCCGCTTCATGATCTTTGACCACGGCGGCAACGAGGTCGGCCGCCACCAGCTCGAACACCAGCAGATCCTGCCGCAGGCCGGCTGGGTGGAGCACAACCCACTCGAGATCTGGGAGCGGACCCAGACGGTCATCCAGACCGCGATGAACGCCCGTGGCCTGACCGCCTCCGATCTGGCCGCGCTCGGCATCACCAACCAGCGCGAGACCACCGTGGTGTGGAACCGCCGGACCGGCCGGCCCTACTACAACGCCATCGTCTGGCAGGACACCCGTACCGACCGCATCGCCTCGGCCCTGGAACGCGAGGGCAAGGGCGACGTCATCCGACGCAAGGCCGGCCTGCCTCCGGCGACGTACTTCTCCGGCGGGAAAATCCAGTGGATCCTCGAGAACGTCGACGGGGTCCGGGAGGCCGCCGAGCGCGGCGAGGCCGTCTTCGGCAACACCGACTCCTGGCTGCTGTGGAACCTCACCGGTGGCGTCGAGGACGGGGTGCACGTCACCGACCCGACCAACGCCAGTCGCACCATGCTGATGAACCTGGAGACGCTGGACTGGGACGACGAGCTGCTGTCCTTCTTCGACATCCCTCGCGCCATGCTGCCGGAGATCCGGCCGTCGTCCGACCCCCGCTCGTACGGCAGCACCCGGCAGCACGGCCCGTTCGCCGGCCGAGTCCCGATCACCGGCGACCTGGGCGACCAGCAGGCCGCCACGGTCGGGCAGGTCTGCTTCGCCCCGGGTGAGGCGAAGAACACCTACGGCACGGGAAACTTCATGCTCCTCAACACCGGCACGGAGATCGTGCGGTCGAAGGCCGGGCTGCTCACCACGGTGTGCTATCAGTTCGGCAACGACGCCCCGGTGTACGCGCTCGAAGGCTCGATCGCGGTCACCGGCTCGGCCGTGCAGTGGCTGCGCGACCAGCTCAAGATCATCAGTACCGCCGCGCAGAGCGAGATCCTGGCCCGCCAGGTGGAGGACAGCGGCGGGGTGTACTTCGTGCCCGCGTTCTCCGGCCTGTTCGCACCGTACTGGCGCTCCGACGCCCGTGGCGCGATCGTCGGCCTCTCCCGGTTCAACACCGACGCCCACATCGCCCGGGCCACTCTGGAGTCCATCTGCTACCAGAGCCGGGACGTGGCCGACGCCATGGAGCAGGACTCCGGCGTGCACCTGGAGTGCCTCAAGGTCGACGGCGGCGTCACCGTCAACGACCTGTGCATGCAGATGCAGGCGGACATCCTCGGCGTACCGGTCAGCCGGCCGGTGGTCGCCGAGACCACCGCCCTCGGCGCGGCGTACGCCGCCGGCCTCGCCGTCGGCTTCTGGAAGAACACCGACGAGCTGCGCGAGAACTGGAACGAGAGCCGGCGCTGGCAGCCGGGCTGGTCGCCGGAGCAGCGCGAGAACGGCTACGGCCGGTGGAAGAAGGCGGTCCAGCGCACCCTCGACTGGGTCGACGTCGACTGACGCCCCACCCCCCTCAAGGATCCGGGCGGCCGGCGCCCGTCGCCGGCCGCCCCACCCTCCTCAGGAGAGAGAAGACGGATGCTTTCCGCGACACTGTCACCGGCCGCCCGCGAGCGGTCCCTGGCCGCCCTCGGCAGCGGCCAGGAACTGGACGTCCTGGTGATCGGCGGCGGCGTCACCGGCGCCGGCTGCGCTCTCGACGCCGTCACCCGAGGTCTGTCGGTCGGGCTCATCGAGGCCGGCGACTGGGCCAGCGGTACGTCGAGCCGGTCCAGCAAACTCATCCACGGTGGCCTGCGCTACCTGGAGATGCTCGACTTCGGGCTGGTCCGCGAGGCCCTGCGCGAGCGGGGCCTGCTCCTGCAGCGGCTCGCCCCGCACCTGGTCCGCCCGGTGCCGTTCCTCTACCCGCTGCGCCACCGGGGCTGGGAAAGGTTGTACGCCGGCGCCGGCGTGCTGCTCTACGACACGATGAGCCTGTCCGGCCGCCACGCGCGCGGCGTGCCGACCCACCGGCACCTGAGCCGCCGCGGGGCGCTGCGCGCCTGCCCGTCGCTGCGGCCCGAGTCGCTGGTCGGCGCTCTGCAGTACTACGACGCCCAGGTCGACGATGCCCGGCTGGTGACCTTCCTCGTCCGCACCGCCGCCGCGCACGGGGCGTACCCGCTGTCGCGGGCCCGCGTCGTGGGTTTCCTGCGCGAGGGCGCCCGGGTTACCGGCGCGCGGGTGCACGACCTGGAGACCGACCGGGTGTTCGAGGTGCGCGCCCGGCAGGTCATCAACGCCACGGGGGTGTGGACCGACGACACCCAGGCCCTCGTCGGCGAGCGGGGCCAGTTCCAGGTCCGCGCCTCCAAGGGCATCCACCTCGTGGTGCCGCGCGACCGGATCCGGTCCAGCACCGGCCTGATCCTGCGCACCGAGTCCAGCGTGCTGTTCGTGATCCCGTGGGGCCGGCACTGGCTGGTCGGCACCACCGACACCGACTGGGACCTGGACAAGGCGCATCCGGCGGCGACCAGCCGGGACATCGACTACCTGCTGGAGCGCGTCAACGCGGTGCTGGCCACCCCGCTGACCCGCGACGACGTCGAGGGCGTGTACGCCGGCCTGCGCCCGCTGCTGTCCGGAGAGTCCGACGCGACCGCCAAGCTGTCGCGGGAGCACACCGTGGTCAGTCCGGCGCCCGGACTCGTGGTGGTGGCCGGCGGCAAGTACACGACGTACCGGGTGATGGCGCGCGACGCGGTCGACGAGGCGGTGCGCGGCCTCGGCGGCGCGGTGGCCGCCTCGTGCACCGACCGGGTGCCCCTGCTGGGGGCGGAGGGCTACGTCGCCCGGTGGAACCAGCGCCGCCGGCTGGCGCAGCAGTCCGGCCTGCACACCGAGCGCGTGGAGCACCTGCTGCGGCGCTACGGCGCCGCCGTCGACGAGGTGCTGGCGCTGCTGCGGGAGGACCCCACGCTCGGCGAGCCGCTCGACGGCGCGGAGGACTACCTGCGGGTGGAGGTCGTCTACGCGGCGTCCGCCGAGGGGGCGCTGCACCTGGAGGACGTGCTGACCCGGCGTACCCACATCTCGATCGAGAGCTTCGACCGGGGCCTGATGGCCGCCCGGCCGGCGGCGACGCTGATGGCGCCGGTCCTTGGCTGGGACGACGAGCGGGTCGACCGGGAGGTGGCGCACTACGTCGCGCGGGTCCGGGCCGAGCGGGCCGCGCACGAGCAGCCCGACGACGCGGCGGCCGACGCCTTCCGGCTGGACGCGCCCGACGTGGTGCCGGCGGTTGCCGTGGCGACCTGAGCGGGCTCCGGCGGTGTGCCCGCACCAGCTGGTCCTGGCACTCGTCTTTGTTCTCCGCCGGTCGAAGGCGCGCCGATGCGGCCCTAGGTGTCGGCGGCTTCACCGATCAGAAATCCTCCGCCACGTCGTCGGTTCCTTTAGCACTCACGCACCGGTGGAAGGATCAACGACCATGACCGACGCCAGACCGCTAAGCGCCACCGAGGCCGCGTTCATCGCGGCGGTCCACTCAGGCGACACGGCGCGGTTTGCGCTCATCACGGAGCGCCACCGGCGTGAGCTGCAGGTGCACTGTTACCGGATGCTCGCGAACTACGAGGACGCCCAGGACATGACGCAGGAGACGTTCCTGCGAGCGTGGAAGAAGCGGGAGTCGTTCAGGGGCCACGCGGCCGTGCGGACCTGGCTGTACCGGATCGCGACGAACGCCTGCCTCGACTTCCTGGAGAAGCGCAACGACCGCACACCCGTACCGTTCGAGCTGCCGAACCCCGACTCCGAGCTGCTGTACCTGCAGCCGTACCCCGACCGGATGCTCCCCGAGGACCCGCTGGAATCGGTGGTGGCGCGGGAGACGATCGAGCTGGCGTTCATCATCGCCGTCCAGCACCTGCCGCCGCGGCAGCGGGCGGTGTTCATCCTGCGCGACGTCCTCGGCTGGCCGGCGTCGAAAGCCGCCGACGCCCTTGAGCTGACCGTCGCTTCGGTGACCAGCGCACTGCAGCGGGCCCGTGTGACGATGCGCGAGCAGCTGCCCGACCGCCGTCTCGACTGGCGGAGCCCCGCCACCCACGAGCTGTCGAATGACGAGCGCGGCGCGGTGAAGTCGTACATCGAGGCCCATGAGCGCAACGACCTCGACGGGCTGACGTCCCTACTGCGCGACGACCTGCGTTTCGCGATGCTGCCCGATCCGGGCACCGTGACCACGACGGCCAGGGAAGCGGTGGACGGCTGGGTCTCCCATGGGCTCTTTCAACGCGGCTACGACGACTGGCGCGGTATCACCACGACGATCAACCGCATGCCTGCCGCCGCGCTGTACCTCCGCACCCCCGACGACCCGCAGTACCGGCTGTTCACCATCGCGGTCCTGCACATCGTCGACGGGAGGATCGCCGAGCTCACCGGATTCGACGCCACCGACAAACCATGGCTGGGCCTGCCTCCGACACGGTGATCAGGTGAGTCCGGCCCGTGCTCATCGCCTCGTCTCGTATCGGGTCAGTACCACGCCGCCGGGAAACGGCCGCGTCTCCACCAGGTTGAGGTTCACCCAGCTGTCCAGGGCCGTGAAGAACGGCGTGCCGCCGCCCAGCAAGGCCGGTGCGGTGACCAGCACGTACTCGTCGATCAGCCCGGCACGCATGGCCGCTGCGGCAAGTGTGGCGCCGCCGATGTCCATGGGGCCGCCGTCTTCGGCCTTGAGCCGGGTGATCTCGGTGACCGCGTCGCCGGTGACCAGCCGGGTGTTCCAGTCGACCGTGCGGGTCGTCGAGGAGAACACCACCTTCGGCATGTCCCGCCAGCGGCGGGCGTACTCGATCTCCGCCGGTGTGGCGCCGGGCTGCTGGTCGGCGGTCGGCCAGTGGGAGCTCATCGCCTCCCACAATTTGCGCCCGTACAGCGCCAGGCCGGTCGCCCCCACCCGGTCGGACCACCACTGGAACAGCTCGTCGCTCGGTACGCTCCAGCCGAGGTCATCGCCAGGCGCGGCGACATAGCCGTCCAGGCTCACGTTCATAGCGAAGATCAGTTTCCGCACCGTGCCAACCTCCCGTAAGTCCATTTAGTACGTACAGACGGGCGCGGCGCGAAAACCTCATCGGTGTGCGATCGGCCCCGCAGGTAAACCCTCGCGCCCCGGGGGGTCAGCAGCCGCATCCAGTGCTATGGCAGCCGCATCCCGCTTCAGCGGTGGCACGCTGGGCCGAGCGACGGCGGTGCAGCCACCACATGCCGAGCGCAAGAGCCACCAGTCCGGCGGCGATGGCGAACAGCGTCTTCTCCAGGATCGCGGCGCCCGCGCCGGTGAGCACCCCGGCGGCGATCAGCAGCGGCAGCGCGCAGCAGGCGGCGCAGGCGAGTACGGCGAGTCCGCCGGCAACCTTGCTGCGCCGCGGCGGCGTGTTGTCGATCTCCCCCGGGGCTGGGTTCGGGATGCGGGTCGGCGGCGGGACGGGCTGGCTCATTCGCGTTCTCCGGAGGGTCGAGTGGTGCCGATGGTCAGATACGGGATCGGGCAGTCCGTGCAGGTGCAGTTGGTGAGGCTGTTGCAGCGCGCGTCGACGACTTCGGTGAGCGTGGCGCGGATCGCGGTCAGGTCGGCGATCTTCAGATCGATTTCGGCGATCTTGTCGATGGCGCGTTGCCGCAGATCCGCGCTCGGGTGCCGGTGGCGGCCCGCGTCGAGCAGCTCGGCGACCTCGTCGAGGGTGAATCCGAGTCGCTGCGCTGCCTTGATCACGTTGAGCAGGGCGACCGTGTCGGCTGGGTAGAGGCGGTGCCCGCCGTTCGTCCGTGACGGTTCGGCGAGCAGGCCGCGGCGTTCGTAGTAGCGCAGCGTCTGGATGTTGACGCCGGCCTGCTCGGCGACCTCGCCGGTGCGCAGCCCGTCCATCACGACGCCCGTGCCGTCGACCGGGTACCGGCGAACGGCAACCCAGCCTGGGCCCAGTCGGCCTTGCCGCCGTCGTAGCCGCGTACGTCGGTGTAGCCGAGCCGCTCGAACGCCGCGGCGGCGGCCTTCGAACGCGAGCAGGCCGGGCCGGAACAGGAGGTGACCACGGTCCGGTCATGGTCCGGCGTCAGCCGGGCCGCCAGATCGGCGGACAATTCACCGGGCAGGTTCACCGCACCGGGCAGATGGTCCGCCTCGAAATGAGCTGCCTCGACGAGCGTGACCTCACCGGCATCGAGCAGTTCGCGAAGCCGCTCACAACTGATCCGCTGCACGACGCTCCTCTCGGCTCGCGGTGCGAGCGGCAGCGTCACGGGCGCGGCCCGCGAGAGAGGCCAGGACCTCGCCATGCTGGGGCGGCACCGCGACGTCCAGGGTCACGGCCTCCCCGTCGCCGATAAGCTCGACTGCGACGGTGAAGTCGAAGAACGAGCAGCATTCGGTCTCGCGAGCGGTAAGGTCACGCACCGTGGCCGCCAGGCCCGCCGGGCCGGCCAGACGCAGGCGCGTGTGGGTCGCGTCGAGCTGGTCCACCTCGCGCACAGCGGTGGCGAACAGTTCAGCAAACTCCGCCAGCCGCAACGGCTGTTGCGCCGTCGGTAGCGTGCAGGCGTCCGGAATCACGAAAGACATGCCGCCTCCTCGAACCTGGGCGCCATCGGCGCCGTCGGTCGACGGTAAGCCTGTACCTGGGTACCGGATGCAACCCCTGGGTCCACACGACCTTCGAGGCCGCTGCCGGACCGCGCCGCTACCTCCGTAAAGGAGGGCCACGATCGGGTCGCGTCGCAGCTCGCACCCGTATCGGTGCGCCCGTGCGTTGGTCGATCTGGTGGGTCAACCGTCGACTGTCCGTCACGTTCGGTGCGGGTGTCAGGGATCCCCGCCCGGTGGGTGGGTACGGTGGTTGCGTGACAGGCGCGCGGGCAGTGGGCGCCGGGCCGATGGCCCGGTGGGTGCTGCTGGCCTGCACGCTGTTCGGGCTCGCGGCGATGCACACCCTCGGACACGCCGGGATGCGCATGGGCACCCACCATGGCCACGGGCCGGCCGGTGCGGTGGCCGTGGCTGGCGGGATGGACGTGCCGGCGGAGGTGGCGGCCGCGGTGACTGCCGTGACCGATGAGTGTCCAGGCTGCGCGCACGTGAGCGGTCCGCAGGGCCCGGGGCGCGATGGCATGCCCGGTTGGAGTGTCTGCCTGGCGGTGCTCACCGGTCTGGCGGTGCTCGTGCTGTTGATCGCGCGGTGGTGGGCGAGGCCGCGTCCGGTCGGTTCGCAGATCCGCAACGTCAGCGCGCTGTCGCGGGTATCGCGGGGCCCGCCGCGGCCGGTGGGTCTGAGTCTCGCTCGGTTGTCGGTGCTGCGTACATAGAACTTGCGCTGCGCCGCTGCTGCCCGTACGCGCTGCGCGTACGGCAGGGCGTGCGCCGAGGTTCTTCTCGCACGTTCACCGATACCGAAAGGCTTCTTGTTGTGTTGACACGTTCTGTTGTGCTGCGCCGTGCCGGACTGGCCGGCGTGGCGGTGACAGCTGCGGTGCTGCTGTCGGCCTGCGGCGGCGATGACTCCACGGGCTCCGGGATGGGCCACGGCTCCGGCATGGGCACCACCGCGCCGGCGGCCTCGGCGAGCGCGGGCGCGGTATTCAACGACGCGGACGTCATGTTCGCTCACATGATGGTCGTCCACCACCGGCAGGCGATCGAGATGGCGTCGCTGGCCGATACCCGGGCCGCCAGCAGCGACGTCAAGGCGCTCGCCACGAAGATCAAGCAGGCGCAGCAGCCTGAGATCGACACCATGAACGGGTGGCTGACCGCCTGGGGCAGGCCGGCCCCGATGGCCAGCGCGAGCGGCATGGACATGGGCATGGGCCACGGCCCGATGCCCGGCGTCATGTCCGACGCGGACATGACCCAACTGGCGAAGGCCAAGGGCGCCGAGTTCGACAAGCAGTTCCTCACCATGATGATCAGCCACCATCAGGGTGCGATCACCATGGCCCAGCAGGAGACGGCGCAGGGCAGCAACCTGGACGCCAAGACTCTGGCGGCGAAGATCATCACGGACCAGCAGGCCGAGATCACCCAGATGCAGGAGCTGCTGACGAAGGTCTAGACGGTCCGCGGCGGCCGAACCCGGGACGGGTTCGGCCGCCGCGGTCGCCGGTTTCTCAGTGGGCGTGGTGGTACTGGTGCACCACCGCGTGCCCCTTGCCCCGGCTGATCATCCACCGGTTGACGGGCGTGGTCAGCAGGAACGCCACGACCAGCGACCCGGCCAGGGACGCCCAGAACAGCACGCTGGTCAGCCCGGCGTTCATCGCCCCGGGCATCGCGACGATGAACGCGTTGTCCAGCAGCTCCATGATCGCAATCGACACGGTGTCGGCGGCCAGGGCCACCTTCAGCGCGGTGCGGACGTTGACACCGGCTCGCAACACGCCGCGCATGGTCAGCCCGTAGCCGAACACGAAGGCCAGGGCGATCGACAGCACCACGGTGGCGGCGTTGTGCAGCCCGGCCGTGGTGCCGATGACCATGCCCAGGACCTCACCGATGGCGCACCCGGTCAGGCAATGCAGCGTCGCCGACGCCGCGACCGCCCAGCTCTCCACCACCCGCATCTGCTGCCGGTCGGCGTCCGGGCTGTGCTGGTTGTGGCCCTCGTGCCCATGCCCGGCGTGGCCGGCCGAGCCCGGTGCCGCAGTCGCCGTGGGGCTCTGAACGTGGCTGCTGTGATCCATGTCCGACCTCCTTCACTCGCCCACACCGTACCCCCCGGGGGTATGCATGCCAAGGGTTGAGGGGCAGCGTGCCCCCCGCGCTGCCTGTCGCACTGACCCGCCGCGACGACGACGGACCCGCAGGCGGCCGATCCTGCCGGTGCGGCTGAGCGGAACCGTCACGACCGGGTGGCCGGCGTCTGGAGTTGGGTGCGCTTGTCCCGGATGTGCCGCAGGCTTGATCGAGGGCGGCGGTGGGGACGCGGCGGGGCCGCAGCCCTCGTCGGCAGTCAGGCCTTCAGTCATCGGGAGTGCGTCTTATCTGTCGACGGCGCGGCCACGTGGTACGACTGCTTCAAGAACAAGCCGACGAAGCAGGCGGGCCGGTGACGACGAACAGAGTGGCCAATCTGCTGCGTGGGCGGGAGAGTCCGCAGCGGCCGACCTTCCTGGAACTGTTCTTCGATCTCGTGTACGTCTTCGCGCTCACCCGGATCGTGCACGAGTTGGTGCTGGACTACACCAGGGGTCACGTCGCCGAGACGTTGACCACCACCCTTTCGGAAAACGGCGAGACTCTGCTGCTGCTATTGGCCGTCTGGTGGATCTGGACCCAGACGGCGTGGATGACCAGCAGATTCGACCCGTTCCGGCCGGAGATCCAGTTCCTTGTCCTCGCGACGATGTTCGGGAGTCTGCTCCTGGCGGTCGCGATATCCGGGGCTCTCGCCGAGACCGGTTTTCTCTTCGCGAGCACGTACGTCGCGATCCAGGTGGGCCGCTCCCTTTTCTTCGTAGTTACCTTGCGGGGCCACGATCTGCGCCGCGTCAACATGCTGGCGCTCGTCTGGTTCGGCGCGTCGGCCGTGCCGTGGCTCATCGGAGCCTTCGAACCCGAGTTGACGCGCAATTCGTTGTGGGCGCTGGCCCTGGCGATCGACTACCTGGGGGGCAGACTCGGCTGGCCGGTACCGGGGCTGGGCCGCTCGCGGGTGTCCCCGTGGGCCGTCGCCGGCGAGCACCTGGCCGAACGCTACTGGCAGCTCGTCATCGTCGCGCTTGGTGAGACGATCCTGACCTCCGGCTCGAGTCTTCTACGTGGTCCGATTGTGCATGAACGAATATTGGCTCTTACCTTGTCGTTCCTCACCACGGTGTTGCTGTGGCGGATCTACTTCTACCGAGCCGGCCAGATCTTGGGCGAGGCCGTCGTGGCATCCGGCGACCCAGGCCGACTCGGTCGGTCGGCCGAGCTCTGTCACCTGCTCATGGTGTCCGGCATCCTCGTGACCTCAGCCGGTTCCGAACTCGTCTTGCTGGATCCAACCGGACACGCCAAACCCGCCTGGGTCGGCGCCATCCTCGGCGGGCCCGCGCTCTACCTCGCCGGGCGTTCACTATTCGAGTACGTGGCCTTCGCCCGCGTGTCCCTTCCGCGGCCGATCGGGATCCTCGCCCTCGTGGCCCTAGCGCCGCTGATGGTCCGTCTGCCGCCACTCAGGGTCGCTGTGGCAGCTGCCGCCGTCCTGCTCGGCGTCGCCGTCGCGGACGCGATCCGAGCCCACGGACGCCCACTGGAGCAGGCCTCGCCGCCACGCTGACCGGGCAGGCCGGGATGCCGATGCTGGTCGGCACCTTCTCAGGTCGGCGAGGGTGGCGACGCGGCGGTCAGTGCCGGCGGACAGCGGGCCGCTGCCGGGGCGAGTGCGGTGACGGCGATCGTGAAAGCCCTGCTGCCGGTGTCCTGCCAGAGGTGCGGGGAGAACGGAGGGAGCGGTCTGGCCGTCACCGCGCCCAGCCCCTGGTCATGGGATGACAATTGCCGGATGGACCAGGTGCTCAACCTGCTGGTGTCGCTGCCACCCGCCCTGGTGCTCGTCTTGGCGTTCCTCCTCCCGGCGCTGGAGGCGTCGACCTTCCTTGGCCTGGTGGTGCCGGGGGAGGTGGCCGTGCTGGTCGGCGGAGTCCTCGCCCACGACGGGAGGCTGCCGCTGTGGGCGGTGGTGGTTGTGGCGCTGGCCGGGGCGGCCCTCGGCGACCAGGTGGGTTATCTGATTGGCCGCCGTTACGGCCGGCGGCTGCTGGACCGAACGCCGCGCCGGTTCGTTCGGTCTGGTGAGCTGCGTCGTGCGCTCGACCTGATCCGTCGGCGGGGCGCCGGCGCAGTGGTGCTCGGCCGCTGGGCGGCCGCGCTGCGGGCGCTGGTGCCGGGTCTGGCGGGCATGAGCGGCATACCGCAGCGCACGTTCACACTGGCCAACGTTGCCGGCGGGGCGCTGTGGGCAGCGGCGGTGGCCGCGCTGGGTTACCTGGCTGGCGCCTCGTACGGACTGCTGGAGCGGCGACTTGGCCTGGGCGGGGAGGTGCTGCTCGCGGTTGTGGCGCTGGTGATCGCGGCACGGATCTGGGCTGGCCGGCGGGCTGCGCGCCGCGAGCGAGCCGTGCAGGAACCGACGAGGCCCAGTGACGGCCGACATCCTGGCGCTCCCGGGGAACCTCGACGCCGCCGACGTCTGCGCGGCTGAACTACTCGCCGCCGGCGGACTCGCAGCGGAGCAACGGTGGGACTTCCGTCGGGAGGGCGTCGATAACAGACGCGTTCAGGCCGTCCACATCAAGCGTTCGCAGCGGTGGCACAGCATCGAGCGAGGGGTGCTCGTCAACCCCGGGTCAGTTCCAGGGATCGGCGTTCGGATCGTCGCCGAGCAGCTGCGCGCTCTCCAGGCACAGGTTCTCGCCGAACAGTTGATTGCCGCGGGAGTCGGTGCCCCATGCGTCGTCGGCGGAGGCAGCGATGGCGCGCCATGTGTAGCCGTCAGCCGACCTGGCCGGCCTGGTAGTGCCCGGACCCTGACCTGGCCTTCGCGTCACCGACCTGTCCTTCGCGCCAGCGGCGATCAGCGGACCCGGGACGGATCGGTCGTCCGGGTACGCAGCCACGCGTCGAAGTCGCGGGCCACGATGCGTTCGTCGGTGACACCGTCGGCGGCCGGCGAGCACAGCCAGCGGATCGGCGCGGCCATGACGGCGGGATCAAGCATCTGCTCGCGAACCGCCTGGGGCATCCCGTCCGGGATCATGCCGGTACGGGTGGCCCCGCCGGGCAGGAGTACGTTGACCCATACCGAGTGCTCGCGCAGATCAGCGGCCATGATGCGGGACAGCGCCTCGGACCCCGCTCGTGACGGGCCGTAGGGCACGAAACCTCTACGGATCATGGTCTCCTCGTTGAGCGAGATGTTCACGATGCGTCCGCCGCCGGCGGTGAAGAAGGTCGGTACGACCGCGCGGGCGACCAGGAAGTAGCCGGTGAGGTTCGTGTCGATCACGTCCCGGAAACCGTCGGGCGTGACCTCCCAGAAGCCCCGAGGTTCGGTGAAAAACTCCGGGTTCACGGTTCGCATGCCGATCCCCGCGTTGTTGACCAGCACATCGAGTCCGCCCAGGAGGTCGACCGTCCGGCGGACACCGTCGGCCACCGAGCGCTCATCCCGGACGTCCATGGCGACGCCACCGACCCGCCCGCGCTCGGCGTCGATCTGCTCGGCGACCTGGGCGGTGCGGCCCTCATCGCGGCTGGTGATGACCACCCGCGCGCCGCCGTCGGCCAGCGCCTCGGCCATCGAGCGGCCAAGGCCGTTGGTCGCCCCCGTGACCAGGACCCGTACCCCGGAAAGGGACTCGTCGGTTCTCACGTCACGCACGGTCATGAACCAATCATTCCTCATTCGTGCGCGTGCCGTGCGGAGCAGGCTGACCGGCCCGGGCTGCTGGACGCGGCCGTTCCGTCCCGCGTTTGGCGGCCGGAGGCGCGGGAACACCTCGCCGATCGGGCCCAGGCGACCCGCCACGTCTGTCGTCCGGCAGCGCTGGTGATGCCGGCGAGACCCGAGAGGAGCGAGGATGAGCCCACGCAGGACAACCGTCCCGGCACGCAGATCACCCGGAGCCACCAAGGCCACCGGGGCGACGAAGATGCCGCCGAGCCGGAAGGTGGCGGCCAAGAAGGTCGCCGCTGCCACGAAGCGGGCCACCGGCGCGAGCGCAGCCAAGACGCCCGGCGAGAAGCCCACGCCGACCACGCCCCGCGTCGCCCGGAAGAAGGACGTTTCCGCCACCACGGCCTCGCCCAGCCGCAGGCCGACGGCGAAGGCGGCCGCCGCCAAGAACGCACCACCAAAGAAGGCGCCCTCAGCGAGGGCCGCGGCGAAGAAGGCGCCGGCGAAGAAGGCCGCGCCGACCCGGGCCCGTACCACGTCCGCCACCAGGGCACCGGCCAAGAAGGCGACCACCATGGAGTCGTTCGGCAACCGGCGTACGGCGCGAAAGACCTGAACTTCGACGCCTACCCGATGTGTCGCACCGGCTCGATGACCGTCGGGGAGGCGTCGCCGCAGGCGTGCGCCTCACCATCCGGCCCTGCCCGCCCACGCCGTTCGGGCACCCCGCTCGGTCCGCACACGTACCGCCGGGTCAACGGCCGGCGTCACGGGCACGGTCTCCTCGCAGAATGCCCTGGCCAGTGGAAACTCCGCGAGTGTTGCAAACGCCCCTGCGGGGTCCGCCCTTTATGAAAGGGTTTGCTCAGAACGTTGCCGATTATCGACGGCACCCGCACGAGCAGATCAAGTGACAGGGGCGGACATGAGGTGGCTGATCGGTGGTGCGGCCGCGATTGCCGGGGGGATGGTTGTCCGGCGCCTGCTCGGTGGGGCTGGCCGGGGCAATGACCAGTGGCAACGGGTTCAGGCCCGGCGGCGCGGGGCGCGGTGGCACGTGGCGACGGTGAACCGACCGGCGGGTGACGTCGCCCCGGGCGGCCAGTTCCCCGAGCCGCTGGCCGGGCTTGGCGACGCCGTCGAGGTCCAGGTCCGGCCTGCCCCCGGCGGCCGGGGGACCGAGATCGCCGTACGGCTGCGCGACGGCGCCCGACTCCCTGTTGCCGCCGCGGCCCGACGGGTCACCGGCCGGGATCCTGAACAGGCGATCCGGGCTGCGCTGCGCGAGTCGAAGCAACTGATCGAAACCAGTGAGGTCCTGCATCCGGACTATCCGCCCACGACCGAGCCGACACCGATGAACAAGCCACTGCGAATGGCCACCCAGCAGGGTCGGCGGGAGGGACGACAGTGAAGGCGCTGGTCTGGGAGGGAGCCAACGAGCTCGCGGTGCGGCAGGTGCCGGACCCGCAGATGCGTAACGAGCAGGACGTCATTGTGCGGGTCCGGCGGACTGTGACGTGTGGTTCGGACCTGCACCTGCTCGGCGGGTACATCCCGTTCATGGAACGCGGCGATGTCCTCGGGCACGAGTTCCTCGGCGAGGTCGTCGAGGTCGGTTCGCAGGTACGCAAGCACAAGGTAGGCGACCGGGTCGTCGTCTGCTCGTTCGTCTCCTGCGGCAAGTGCTGGTACTGCCAGCAACAACAGTTCTCGCTGTGCGACAACGGGAACACGAACCCGATGATCACCGAGAACGTCTGGGGCGCCGCGCCCGGAGGCTGTTACGGCTACTCGCACGCACTCGGGGGCTTCGCCGGCAGCCACGCCGAGTTCATCCGCGTCCCCTACGCCGATCAGGGCGCCTTCACCGTCCCGGACGAGGTGAGCGACGAGCGCGCGCTCTTCGCTTCCGACTCCGCGCCGACCGGTTGGATGGGCGCCGACCTCGCCGGCGTCAAACCGGGCGATGTCGTGGCGGTCTGGGGTGCTGGTGCGGTCGGGCAGATGGCGGCTCGGGCGTCCGTGCTGCTCGGTGCCGATCGGGTGATCGTGATCGACCGACTCGACAACCGGCTCCAGATGGCCCAGACACATCTCGGCGTCGAGACGCTGAACTACGAGCAGCAGGACGTCAGCGGCGAATTGCTGGAGCGCAGTGGCGGTCGAGGCCCGGACGTGTGCATCGAGGCAGTGGGTATGGAGTCGCACAGCAGCGGTCCGCAGTTCTGGTACGACCAGGTCAAGCAGCAGCTGCGCATCGAGTCCGACCGACCGATCGCCGCCCGGGAGGCGATCTACAACTGCCGCAAGGGCGGCAGCGTGTTCATCCTGGGTGTGTTCGGCGGCCTGGTCGACAAGTTTCCGCTCGGGGCGGTGATGAACAAGGGGCTGACGCTGCGCGGCGCACAGCAGCACGGACAGCGCTACATTCCCATGCTGCTGGAGCGGATGGCCCGCGGCGAGCTGGTCACGGAGCATCTCGCGACACACACGATGCCGTTGGACCAAGCGCCGCGCGGCTACGAGATGTTCAAACAGAAACTCGACGGATGCGTACGGGCCGTCTTTCAGCCGACCAGCTGATTCCGCCGTCGCCGGTGCCCCTCGCACCGTAGCGCGACCTCACTTACTGGATTGCCCTCAGCCAGCTTGTCCGTTCAGCTCTCGCCGCGGGACTTCGCTCTGGGTCATCGGTGCTCCGCACCGGTAGCCGGGCTCGGGCGCCGACGGCGAGAATCGGGGTCGTTACGCGCCGTCGCGGCAGCTCCCGTGCCGCTGACGTGGTGGTGGAGCCAGGCCGTCGAGGGGAGCGCCCCCGACCACTCGTCGTCGTGTGAAAGGCCCGCCACTGCCTCTGTTCGAAGTCAGGACGTGACGTGTCGGATCCGGTCCCCGGTCCAGGCCGCTTCGAGGATCGCGGTCAGGCTGGCGGTGTCGGTCGGGCCTGGATGGTTCTGGATCAAGCGGGTGACGCCACTGGCCATCTCCGCGAAGCGCGGGAGGTCGGCGCGTGCCACGCCGATGTCCGCCAAGGTGGCAGGGATGCCGATGTCGGCAAGGAGCCCGTCGAGCCAGGTGAGGAACATATCTGCGGCCTCGGTATCCGAGGCGTCGGTCACGTCGAGCCCGCACACCCGGGCGAGGATGGCCAACCGGTCGCTGATGGCCTCCCTGGCCGCGTCCAGCGCGTAGGGCAGGAGCAGCCCGACGCCCAGGCCGTGCGGCGTGTGCGTGGCTGCGCCGATGGGGTACTGGAGAGCGTGCGGGGCCGCGTTGCCCGCGTGGGAGAACGCCAGCCCGGCGAGCATGGACCCGTAGGACATGTCCGCCCGCGCGTCCGTGTCGCCTCCGTCCCTGACCGCACGACGCAGGCTACGGGCGATCCTCTCGGCGGCCAGGAGCGCGTAATGGTCGGTGATGGGGTTGCGGCCGAGGAAGACCTGCTCCACCGGGTCGCGCGGTCCGTGGGCCCGCCCTCGCGCGGTGTAGCTCTCCACCGCGTGACAGAACGCGTCGATGCCGGAGTGGGCGGTGACTGTCGCGGGGCAGGTGTAGGTGAGTTCGGGGTCGACGATGGCGAAGTCGGGCACGATGTGGACGCTGGAAACCCCCACCTTCAGCTCGCGGTCGGGGTCGGTCAACACCGACACGGGTGTGAGCTCGGAGCCGGTGCCGGACGTCGTCGGGACCGCGACCAGTGGGATCGTCGGCCCCGGCACCTTCGACTCGCCGTAGAAGTCGCGCGGCGTCCCGCCGTGGCGCCGGATGACGCCGACGATCTTGGCGAGGTCGATCACCGTGCCACCCCCGATGGCGAGGATCACGTCGGCGTCCACCTCGGCGGCGACCGAGACGGCCAGGGCGACATCGGCGAGTGGCACGTCTGACGTCGCGTCGGAGAACACCCCGACGACCTCGACCCTCTCCCGTACGGCGGCCACGATCTCGGCCACGCCCGGCTGCCCGAGAAGGACCTGGTCGGTCACGATGAGGACTCGCGAGCCACTCTCGGCCACCACTCGTGGGATGTTCTGCGCGACCCCTTCGCCCACTATCAGCTGGCGTGGTCCGCGGACGGTCTCAAGCATGTCAGTGCCTCTCTCGAACGTCGGCGGCGATGTGCGGGGCGGAAGCTCGGGGCGGCAGGCCGGTCACGGTAGGTCGATCGCCGCGTAGGTGAGGTCGAGGTACTCGAGGATGCCCTCGTGCGACCCCTCCTTGCCGATCCCGGACTGCTTCACGCCTCCGAACGGAGCTGACGGGTCCGAGATCAGGCCACGGTTGATGCCGACCATTCCCGTGTCCAGCCCTTCGGCGAACCGGAGCGCCCGCTGGAGGTCACGGGTGAAGACGTATCCGACCAGGCCGTGCTCGGTGTCGTTGGCCTTCGCCAGCACCTCGTCGTCGGACGTGAACGAGATGATCGGCGCCACCGGGCCGAAGATCTCCGTCTTCAGCATCCGCGCGTCGTCGGGCACGTCGACGACGACGGTGGGCGGGTAGAAGTGGCCCGGCCCATCCGGACGCTCGCCGCCCACCACGATCCGGGCGCCGCGATCGACCGCGTCGGCGACGAGCTCGTCGATCCTGGTGACCGAGGCCTCGTCGATCAACGCCCCGACGTTCACGCCGTCGTCGAGACCATGGCCCACCGAAAGCGCGCTCATCCGCTCGGCGAAGCGCGCCGTGAACTCCTCGCGCACCGGCTCCTCGACGTAGATCCGGTTGGCCGCGATGCAGGACTCCCCGATGTTGCGCATCTTGGCGACCATGGCACCGTCGAGCGCGACGTCCAGGTCAGCGTCGGCACACACGATCAGGGCCGCGTTGCCGCCCAGTTCCATGGACGTACGCAGCACGTTGTCCGCAGCCTGTCGGAGCAGCACGCGCCCGACCTCGGTCGACCCGGTGAACGACAGCTTGCGGGTCCGACTGTCGGCCAGCAGTGCGGAGACCACCTCGCCGGAACGCTTGGTGGTCAGCACGTTGACAACGCCCGGGGGTACGCCGACCTCCTCCATGATGCGGGCCAGGAACAGCATGGTGAGTGGCGTCTGGGCTGCTGGCTTGGTGATCGTCGTGCAGCCCGCGGCCAGCGCGGGAGCGATCTTGCGGGCGCCCATGGCCAGCGGAAAGTTCCAGGGCGTCACGAAGACGCACGGTCCGACCGGCTTCGGCACGGTGAGGATGCGATATCCACCAGCGGGAGCGGTGCTGTAGCGCCCCTCGACGCGCACCGCCTCCTCGGCGAACCAACGGAAGAACTCGGCGCCGTAGGCCACCTCCGCCCGAGCCTCGACGAGCGGCTTGCCCATCTCGAGCGTTATCAGCCGGGCGACCTCCTCGGATCGCTCGATCAGCGCCCGGTACGTCGCGCTCAACAACTCCGACCGTTTCCGCGGCGGGGTCGCCGCCCACTCCGTCATTGCCGTGCTCGCCGCGTCCAGAGCGGCGAGCCCGTCAACGACGTCCGCGTCCGCCACCTCGGCGATGACCTTGCCGGTGGCCGGGTCCTCGACGGCAAAGGTGGCTCCGCTCGCGGCGTCGCGCCAGGCGCCGCCGATCCGGAGCCGCCGGTGCTCGGGGGCCAGGACGTTCATCGGGTCACTCATTGCGTCGCCTCCTGTGATCCTCGTGGTGATGTCCGGCGTGCCCCAGCGAGTGCGCTGCGCGCGTGGACGGACGGGTCACCCGCCCTGGTCCGGGGCGAGGTTGCCGAGCGGGTCGAAGGTGGCCGTGGCCCCGTCTGCCGGCGCGGTTACCGCCCAGCCTCGGACAACGACAGCCCGGTGTCCGCGTCGAACAGGTGCGCACGGTCCAGGTCGACCGTGACGTGCAGCCGCTCGCCGGGCGTACCGGTGACGGTGGGTCGTGCCTTGACCTTGAGGATCTCCGTCCCCACTCGGACGTCGACCACCGTGCGGTCACCGAGCGGCTCAAGCCCGTAGAGCTCGCCGGACAACGACGCGTGCCCACGCTGTTCGACGGACAGGTCCTCCGCGCGCAGGCCCAGCAGCAGCGCCCGGCCGTCCTCAGCCGTGGTCCAGCGGGGCCGCGGCAGCGTCCAGCCGTCCGCACCGACCAGACGATCTCCCTCGGCGCGGCAGGCGAGCAGGCTGATCGGTGGGCTCCCCACGAATCCTGCGACCCACTGGTTGGCGGGACGCTCGTACACCTCGGTCGGCGTTCCGACCTGTTGCACCTTCCCCTCCTTGAGGACCGCTACCCGGTCGGCCATGGACAGGGCCTCGACCTGGTCGTTGGTCACGTAGACGAAGGTTGCTCCGAGGCTCCGGTGGATGCGGGTGAGCTCGGTGCGCATCTCGACGCGGAGCTTGAGGTCGAGGTTCGTCAGCGGCTCGTCCATGAGAAACGCGCGCGGGCGACGGACCAGCGCCCGGGCTAGGGCGACACGCTGCATCTCACCGCCCGACAACTGCGCGGGTCGACGTTGCAGCAGACGTTCGATGTGCAGCAGGCTCGACATCTGCTCGACGGCCGCGGCGATCTCGCTCGCGGAACTACGGCGTGCCCGCAGCGGTGAGGCGATGTTCTCGTACACCGTGTGTCGCGGGTAGAGGGCGTAGTTCTGGAAGACCATGGCCAGGTCGCGTGCGGCCGGGGTGTCACCTGTCGCGTCCCTCCCGTCTAGGCGCACCGACCCGGCGTCAAGCTTCTCCAGCCCGGCGATCGCTCGCAGGGTCGTCGTCTTGCCTGCCCCGGAGGGCCCGAGCACGACGAAGAACGAGCCGTCCGGCACGTCCAGCGTCACCCCGTCCAGGGCCTGGACCTTGCCGAAGGACTTGCGCAGCCCGTGCGCTGCCACGGTTCCCATCAGGCCACCAGCTCTTCCGTGCTCACGTCGTAGACCGCCGGGGTCCCGCCGGTGTGCCGCAGCCCGACCTTTGCGTCAGCGGCGAAACGAATAGTCGGTGGCATCCGAACCCGTACGTCGCGCTGGCCGCTGTGGTCGACCACGTAGATGATTTCGTCGCCCAGCCACTCCGCCGAGACCACCCGGGCCGGGATCGAGCCGTCCGCCCCTGGTTCGGTGACTTCCAGCGCCTCCGGCCGGACGCCGGCGACCAGGCGACGGTCGCGCGGCAGGCCTGGCGGTGGCGTGAGGACCAGTCCGCCCTGACCGCGCAGCTTCCCGTCGGCCACCTCCACCTCAATCAGGTTCATCGGGGGAGAGCCGATGAATGCGGCGCAGAAGAGACTCGCGGGACGGTCGTAGACCTCCAGCGGCGTGCCGATCTGCTCGACGCGGCCCTTGTTGAGGATGGCGATTCGGTGACCGAGCGACATCGCCTCGACCTGGTCGTGGGTGACGTAGACCATCGTCGCCCCCAGCTCGCCCTGCAGGTGCTTGATCTCCGTGCGCATGTCCGCCCTCAGCTCCGCGTCCAGATTGGTGAGAGGTTCGTCCATGAGGAATGCGCGCGGTCGCCGTACCAGGGCGCGAGCAAGCGCGACGCGCTGCTGCTCCCCGCCGGACAGCTGGCGCGGTCGCCGGTCCAGGAGCGGACCGAGCCGCATCAGCCGGGCGGCCTCCTCGACCCGCTTGTGCACCTCCGGCTTGGGCAGTCCCTCGGCCCGCAGCGGGAACGCCAGGTTGTCGCGGGTCTTCAGATGCGGGTAGAGAGCGTAGAACTGGAACACCATGGCGATGTCGCGCTCGGCGGGCGGCAGGTCGTTGACAAGCGTGTCGCCGATGCGGATGTCGCCCGTCGTCTGCCTCTCCAGGCCGGCTATGGCCCGCAGCGTGGTCGTCTTGCCGCAACCCGAAGGGCCGAGCATCACGAACAGCTCACCGTCGCGGATGGACAGGTCCACGTGGTCAACCGCGACCGTCCCGTCCGGGTAGCGCTTGTGCAGGGCGGTCACCTCGATGTCGGCCATCAGCGTCGCACCGCCCCGAGCGTCACACCGGCGATGAGGTGCTTGCGCACCAGGTAGGCGAAGACGAGCACCGGTAGGGCGAACACGACGGAGGCCGCGGCCACGAGACCCCAGTCCGTGGTGGTGCCACCGATGAGGCCGGCGATGGCGGGCGGAGCCGTCCGCACGTCGTCGCTGGAGGTGAGGAAGATGGCGAACACGAACTCGTTCCACGAGAAGATGAGTGCGAAGACCGCCGTCGCGGCGATGCCGGGCACGAGCAGGGGAAGGGTGAATTTCCAGAACGCCTGCAGACGGGTGTAGCCGTCGAGCATGGCGGCGTCCTCGTACTCCGCGGGCACCTCGTCGACGAATCCCTTCATCATCCAGATCGTGAACGGGACGTTAAACGCGGCGTAGATGAGGATCAGCCCGAGCTTGCTGTCGATGAGTCCGACCTGGCGGTACATCAGGAAGATCGGGATTACGACCACCACGGGCGGCATGAAGCGGGTGGACAGGATGAAGAACAGTTGGTCCTTCTTGGCCTTCACCGCGAAGCGTGAGTACGCCCAGGCCGCCGGAACCCCCAGCACGGTGGCCAGCACCGTGGACACCCCGGCGACCACGGCGGAGTTGAGAAACGCGACGGACAGGGCCGAGCGACCGCCGCCGGGAGCGACGAACACGTCCTTGAAATGGTCCAACGTGACCGTGAAGCCGAAGAACTTGGCCGGGATGGCGTAGACGTCCCGGTTCTCCTTGATGGACGTCTCGATCATCCACAGCACCGGAAAGAGCATCACGACGGCCAGCACCACCAGCAGCGCTAACTCCACCCCGGAGCGGCCCCGGCCACCAAGGCGGCGCGCGGGGGGCGTGCGATCCCGGGCAGGACCTGTGGACACGGCCTCGTCGACGGAGACGGCCATCAGCCCTCCTTGAGCTTGTTCAGGTAGCGCAGGTACAACTGCGTGAGGACGATGACGACGAGGACCATGAGGATCCCGTACGCCGAGGCGGTCCCGGTGTTGAAGCCCAGGAACGCGACCTTGTAGACGTGGAACGACAACGTCTCGGTTGAGACACCCGGGCCTCCGTTGGTGAGGATGTAGACGAGGTCGAACAGCCGGAAGGCCTCGATGGCCCGGAACATCACGGCAATGAGGAGCAGCGGCCACACCAGCGGAAGAGTGATGGTGCGGAACCGGAACCACTCGGACGCCCGGTCGATCGAGGCGGCCTCGTACAGGTACTTGGGAACCGCGGTCAGGCCCGCAAGGGCGATGAGCATGATGAACGGCGTCCACTGCCAGGTGTCGACCACGACCAGCGAGATCAATGCCGTTCGCTGTCGGGTGAGCCACTCCACCTGCCCCAGACCGAGCGAGCCGAGCATGCTGTTGATCACGCCGAATTGCGCGTCGAGCATGAATCGCCAGAACAGCCCGACCACGACCGGCGACAGCATCATCGGAACCAGGAACAGGGTGGTCAGCAGTCCTCGCCCGTGCGTACGACGCGAGATCAGGTAGGCGATGCCGAAGCCGAGCACGGTCTGCAGGCCGACCGCGCCGACCACGTAGATCAACGTCGTCAAGGCCCTCTGGTGGACCTGCGCCGACGTCAGGATGGCGGTGTAGTTCCCGAATCCGACGAACCCGGCGGGCCCCCCGCGGGTGGCCGAGTAGTCGGTGAACGACAGGTACAACGCCCACAGCAACGGGAACACCGACATGGCGAGCAACAGCAGCAGCGCGGGGGAGATGAAGGCCACGGCGAGCCCGCGGTCGGTCAGCCGGCGGGACCGACCCGGTGCAGGTGGCGCCGCGGACGCCACCTGCCCGGGGTTGTCGGTCGACAGGGGGACGGGGGCACTCACAGTCCGCCGCCGCCCTTGCGGCCGCTGGAGTCGAGCACGCCCTGCTGCTCCTTGGCGATGTCGTCGAGCGCATCCTTCGGCTTCTTCGCGCCGTTGAGAGCGGCGTTCACGTTGGTGTTCTCGATGTCGACGAGGCGCGCGTACTCGGGCACGTTCCACATGTCCCGCATCCGCGGAACCGAGTCGGTGTAGACCTGGTTGAACGGCCCGGCATTGAGGAACTCGGGCGACTCCAGGGCATCCGTACGCGACGGCACGCCACCGGCCGCGGCCCACTTCTTCTGAATGTCAGGCCGCTCGAACCACTTCATGAAGTTCAGGGCCTCGGCCTGGTTCGCCTTGGCGGAGTAGGCCGACACGTGCATCCCCATACCGCCGAGGGGGACCAGGTTCGTCTTCTGGCTCGGCAGGGTGGCGAAGCCCAGCTTGTCGAGAATCTGCTCCCGCGTCTTGCCGAGCGTCGACTGCTTCGGATCGAGCAGGCCGCCGCTCGCGGCGATCCAGTTGAACGCGATGCACGCCTTGCCCTGGGCGACCGCCGCGTTCACCTCGTCGATGAACCAGTTGCCGGAGCCCTTGGCGGTCAGCGGCTTCATCTTGTTGACCAGGACGTCCATCGCCTCCTGGCCCGCCGCGTCGTTGAGGACGCCCTCGATCTTGCGGGTCTTGGCGTCCCAGAGGTTGCCGCCGTAGACCCCGTTGACCGTGTTGTAGGTGACGGCTGCGGCGTCGGAGCCGTTGGCCTGGTGGAAAGCCAGCCCGCTGACGCCGGGGTTGTCCGCCTGGCACTTCTCGGCAGCTGCGATCATCTGGTCCCAGGTCTGCGGCGGCTTGTCGCCGATCAGGTCCTTGCGGTAGATCATCGTCCAGGTGTCGCCGAGCAGCGGCAGTCCGTACAGGCTGGCGTTCTCGTCGCGCTTGCCGGTCTCCGCCTGGGGGAACTGGCCGTAGGCCGCCAGCAGGTACGGGTTGTAGGCCGTGACGTCGATGTTGTTCTTGACGAAGTCGGTGATGTCGAGGATGTTGCCGTTCGTCACGGCCTCGCCGATGTGTTGCGAGTCCAGGATCGCGATGTCGAAGTCGGTCTTGTGCGCGGCGAACTGGGTGAACATCGCGTCGTGCCAGTTCGCGTTCGGCACGGTGTTGACCTTGATGGTCGCGTTCGGCCGCTCTTTTGTGTACTCGGCGTTCGCGAAGGCTTCCAGCGCCTTGGCGGGCGGCCAGTCGAACCAGATGAAGCTGAGAGTCAGCGGGTCCTTGGTGAGCTCCGGGATGGTCGCCGGTGCCTTGGGGGCACTCGCCTTCCCGCCGTCGTCCTTGCCGTCGCCGCATGCCGTCACGGTCGTGGCGACCAGCAGCATGGCCGCCGCCGCCAGCTGCACCTTTCGGCCAGGAACGGATATTCGTCCTATTCGCCGTGGATTCCGCATCTTCTCGCCTGCTTTCTGGGTGGGGACTTCTAGAGCCTCGCTATGTGCTTCGCCGAGCAGTTGCTGGGTTGTTCGGGTGTGTTGCCGGGCTGTCGCGGGGGCCGACCCGGGGACCGGCGTCACGAGTACGCCGCGATGTACTGGGCCTTCACGCCGTCGAGCAGGCCCTCCAGGTGATCGACGTGGCCATGGCGGGCGGTTCCGCGATGGTGGCGGATGAAGATCATCCGTCGCGTTTCCTATACGATCTGGTTGGGGGCGTCAGAATGCCGCAGCGTTGTGACTGGTGTCAACAGGTTCCCGAAGGCGCAAGAAAGGACCTCAGGTCACGATGGACGACGAAGCGATGATCGCGCGGGGCCGCAGGGCCATGCCGGGTGGAATGCCGCCGGGAAGATCTCGTGGCCGGCTTGCCGACGAGGTGTACGACACGCTGCTCGGACAGCTGATGTCGCTCCGGATCGAGCCCGGCTCCCGCGTCACGATCGACGTCCTGGCGCGAGAGTTGGGGGTCTCGCAGACGCCGATCCGAGACGCCCTGAATCGCATGGAGGCCGAGGGTCTGGTCGTGCGGGTGCCCCACGCCGGCTACCGCATTCCCCCCCAGATCACCCGTCACCGATTCGAGGACATGCTCGAGGTTCGCCTGCTCCTCGAGCCGGCGGCGGCGCGCAGATCCGCCGAGCGGGCGTCCTCAGAGCAGGTGGCCGGTCTGCGACGAATGCTGGAGGAGATGGCGGAGCTCGAGGGGGGTAGCGGGCTGCTGGCCTATGGCGCCTTCGGGCTACGCGACGCCGCTTTTCACGATCTCGTCGCCCTGAGCGCGGAGAACCAGGTCATCCGTGAAACGCTCGCTCGCCTGCACAGCCACGTGCACCTCTTCCGGCTGCACCACGACACCCAGGTCACTCACCTGGCGATGGCCGAGCACGAGGACGTGGTGGCCGCGATCGCCGCGCGTGACCCCGACGCCGCCGCCTATGCGATGCGTCGGCACATCCTGCGGTCCGGCGAGCGTTTCCGACGATTGTTCGACGAGGTCAAGGACGTGGACGGAATGGCGCTGGAGGGTTGACGGGCGGGCTGGGCCGAGGAATGCTGACTCGATCGGATCGGATTGGATCCACCTCACCGCCACCGCCACCAGATGCGAGGAGAAGCAGGTGCCCAGAGCGCTGCTCCTGACCGGCGACGCCGCCGAGGAACTCGACACCATGTATCCCTACTACCGCGTGCAGGAGGGCGGCTGGGACGTCGACGTCTCGTCACGGACGATGCGTGACGTGCAACTGGTCATCCACGAGTTCGACCCCAACTCCGACGCCTACGTGGAGAAGAACGGCCGGAAGCTGCCGGTCGACGTGCCCTGGGCCGAGGTCGACGTCGAGCGCTATGACGCCCTCATCATCCCCGGTGGACGTGCCCCCGAGTGGATCCGGGTCGACGCCGACGTCAGGCGCATCACCGAGCACTTCTTCGCACGCAACCTCCCCATCGCGCTGGTGTGCCACGGCGCGCAGGTGCCAGCCGTGTACGGGCTGCTGAAGGGTCGGAAGACGGCGTGCTTCCCACCCATCACCGGTGACATGGAGAACGCGGGCGCGACGGTCATCGACGCTCCCGACGTCGTGGACGGCAACCTCGTCTCCTGCCGGGGATGGCCCGACATGCCGCAGTTCGGCCGGGCGATGATGGAGCTCTTCTCGAAGTCCGTCAACTCCGCCTCGGCGTGAACACACCTGGTCTGTCCCGGTGACGGCACTTCGGACCGTCACAGTCGACGGTTCCCCCGTCCACGTCCTGGAGAGCGGCACCGGGCCCGCGGTGCTGATGCTGCACGGCTCCGGACCCGGCACGACCGGGTCCGGCGCCTGGGCGACGACGGCGCAGGCGCTGGGCGCGTCCTGGCACCTGGTGGCTCCCGACCAGGCGGGGTTCGGCCGTACACCGGTCCCGGCGGGCTCCAGGGGTGGGCTCCGGCTGTGGACGGAGCAGGCTGCGGGCCTGATGGATGCTCTCGGTATCGAGCACTACGCCGTGGTGGGTCACTCCATGGGCGGTGCCGTGGCGCTGGCGTTGGCGGCCGCGCGCCCCCAGCAGGTCACCCGTGTCGTGGCGGTCTCGACGATGGGCGCCCCCGGAGCGCCGCTGTCCGCCGAGCTCGACGCGGTCTGGGCCGCCCCCGCCGGCCCGCTCGGGGCCCGAGACATGCTGAGTCGCCTCGTCCTCGACCAAGCGCTCGTCACGGATGCGGCCGTCGATGCCCGTGCGGCTGCGATGCGAGCGGGGGCGGCCACATTCGCGTCGTTGTTCCCTCCACCTCGGGCACGATGGGTCGACGATCTCACCCTCTCGGCGCAGACGCTGGCAGCGATCCGCGCGCCCGTGCTGCTCGTTCACGGCGCCGAGGACCGAGTCACCCCGCTCGCGACGGCAGCCCAGCCTCTGCTCGAACACCTGGCCGATGTCCGTCTGCACGTGCTCGGCCGATGCGGGCACGTGCCGGCGATCGAGCACCCGCACGAGTTCAGGCAACTGCTGTCGTGTTTCCTCCGCCGCGACCGAGGTCACTGATTGCTGCGGCAGGTCCGCAGCCCGTGCTCAAACAGATCGCAGTCGCGGAGGAACGCCGAGCCCCATGACTGTTCGCCCTGCGCATGGAACAGGGTGATGCAGCGTTCGTGGCAGCGCGCGGATTCGGCCAGTTGCCTGGTGGTCATAGCAGCCGGCGGCGGGTCAGGACCCGGAAGGCCAGGTAGCCCGGCGGTACCGGGAGCCAGAACGTCGCGAGGCGGTAGATCAGGGTGCCTGCGACGGCGGCGTCCAGCGGCAGCCCGTAGAGCAGCAGGCCGGAGACGAGCGCGGCCTCGGTGGCGCCGAGGCCGCCGGGGGTGGGCGCGGCGGACGAGACACCCTCACCGACGAGGCAGACCAGGATCACCGGGGGCAGGTGCGCGAGGGGGACCGGGCCGATGGCGAGCAGCGCGAGGTAGAGACAGAGGCCGTAGGTGAGGGTGAGCGCCATCGACGCGACGGCGAGCCGCCGCAGCCCGTGCTGGTGGCGCAGTTCGCGCAGCGCGGTCACGACCTGGCCGGCCGCCGCGCGTCCGCGGCGCCGGATCCGGGGTACGGCGAGCACGGCGGCGAGGACGAGCAGGACAGCCAGGGTGCCCAGCAGCAGCGGCAACGCCCTGGCCGCGTCGTGGGTGAGGATGCGGGCGGGTTGGCGGGCGAACGGCAGCAGCACCGGCAGGAGCAGCACCACCGAGAACACGCCGGCGGTACGGGAGACGGCCACGGCGGTGCCCGCGGCGGCGGCGACGAGTCCCTTCTGGTGCAGGTACCGCAGGCTGAGGGCGGCGCCGCCGAGGCTGCCGGGTGCCAGCCGGTTGGCGAACGACGCGGCGACCTGCACCAGGGTGGCCTCGCCCAGCGGGACCCGGTTGGCCGCGGCCAACCGGAGCACGAGGCCGCTGAGCAGGTAGGTCAGGGCGGAGCCGAGCAGCGTCGCTGCGACCGCGACCGGGTTGGCGTGCACGATCAGACGCATGGCGGTGCGTATCTCGCCGAGCTGGGGGAGCAGCAGGTGCACAATCAACCCCAGGACCAGCAGCTCCAGGACCGCGCGGCGGCTGATCCGGACCACCTTCGCCGCCGGGCGGTCACGGTCGGGGCAGCGCCGCAGGATCTCCTGGCGTAGGCAGGTCAGCATGCCGGGGTGCCCGCGCAGGGCGGCACGGCCGGCGCGCGAGAGCACCGGAGGTTGCAGGAACGGCACGCTGTCCGCGACCGCCGCGACGCCCAGGCGGTCGATCGCCCCGGCGACCACGCTGGCCGGGTCGACCCGCGTGGACACAGTGACCATCAGCTCGACGACGTCGCGGGCCTGCTGCTCGGCCGAGGCGTCGTCGGTGCCGAAGCCCAGGTCAACCAGGTAGGCGCGGTCCCGGCCGACGAGCACGTTCGCGGCGCGCAGGTCGCGGTGCGCGATGCCCGCCCGGTGCAGGTGGGCCAGCTGTTGCCAGGCGTCGCGCACGGCGGCGAGCGGGACCGGCCCGACGACGGCGTGCAGCGGGGCGGCGTCGATGAACTCCTGCACCAGTACGGCGTCGCCGCCGGGCATGGCGGCGGTCGTGACGACGGCCGGTATCCGGACGCCGGCGCGCTCGGCCAGCAGGGTCAGACACGTTTCGTGTTCGCTCTGCTGGCGGGCGCTCAGGTACGGCGGCGTGTCGGCCACGTGGCGGTAGCGCACCCGTCGGTAGAGCTTGTAGAACCAGTCCGCGTCGCGCTGCTCACCGCCGGTCACCTTGACGAACAGTCGCCGCCCGTCGGTGGTGACCGCCTGCCACGGCTGCGAGCCGCGGGCGTCGCCGTGGATCGGCGCCCACCGTGCCACGTCGATCCCGCGCCGCCGCAGCGCCGCCCGCAGAGGGGGCACCGACCGTTGCGGTCCAACCTCGCCGACCACGAGCCGGGTCAGACACACCGCGAGCCAGCCGACGAGGAAGCCACCGACCACGTCCACCGGCAGGTGCGCCCCGACGTGGATCCGCGCGACGGCGACCAGCCCGATCACCGCCCAGGCCGCGCGGCGCCATCGGGGCCCGCCGGCCCGCGCCGCGACGAGCGCCAGGGCCGTGGCGACCGCGACGTGTCCCGACGGGTACCCGAAGCGCCCGGTGATCGTCTCGCGCAGGACCACGTCGGCGAGCAGCGCCGCCGGGCGCTGCCGGGCGACCGCGGCCTTGACGGCGACCGCGAGCCAGTACGCCAGGTTCCCGGCCAGCAGGAGACTCCACGCCGTGCCGATCCGGCGTGCGACGACGGCTGCCGCGGCGGTGACGAACACCGCCGGGTACGAGCCGAGCTGCATGACCAGTACCAGGACCGGGGCCAGCCCGGCGGGAAGGTGATTGAGAAGGGCGAACAGGTCCCGCTCCCACGGCGGCACCGGACGGCTGCGGATGGCGGCGCTCAGCGCTGCCAGCAGGCCGGTCGAGACGGTCAGGCTGACCAGCAACAGCGGCGACGGGCGATGCGTTCGCGCTCCCACCGGTCCTCGGCCGCCCCTCATCCGGCGCAGTGCCTCCGTCGACCCGAACCCTACGGATCGCCCGCCCACCGCGTGGCCTTTCTCGTCACCGGTCAACCCGTTGGGGGGTGACAATCAGCGGGTGGACAGGGCGGTCGGCGGTGCTGGTCGGGCTGCCGCCGCTCCTCGTCCTGACGCTGGTGATCGTCCAGCCGGCCCTGGAGTCCTCGACCCTGCTCGGGTTGGTCGTGCTCGGCGAGACGGCGATCCTGATCGGCGGGCTGGTGGCACTGTCAGCGCCCGGTGGATTGACCTGCGGCGAGCAGCCGCTTGATCTCTGCGGCGGCCGGATGAGCCGGTGCGACGGCCAGAAAACGCCGCAGCGTCTGCTCCGCCTCGGCGGACCGGGAATCCGGCTCGCGGGCCAGGACCTCTCGGGCGGTTCGTTGCGCGCCGCTGCCGTCGCCGGCCCGCAGCAGCGCGAAGGCGAGCCGCAGCCGGATCCCATCGTCGGGCCGGTCCCGCAACGCCTCCTGGTACATCTCCCGGCCGTCTTCGGTGCCGCGGCGGCGAGCTACTCCGCGGCCTACGCGTACCTGGGACGTGTCCGCTGTCCGACCCGAGCGTCGTCCTGGTCAAGGCTGGACGATGCACATCCCGCCGGGGGCGGGCCGGTCCATTCCGGTCAGGGCGTCGGGCACCTCGGCGAGCCCGATGGTGCGGGTGATCAGCTCGGCGGGGCGCAGCACGCCGGCGGTGACCAGCCGGAGCAGTTCCGGGTAGGCGTGCGCGGCCATGCCGTGGCTGCCCCGCAGCTCCAGCTCGTACGCGATCACCAGGTCCATCGGCAGGGCCGGGCGGCCCTGGGCGGCGGGGAGGAGGCCGACCTGCACGTGCCGCCCGCGCCGCCGCAGGCTCTCGATCGAGGCGGTGCAGGTGGCGTGGCTGCCCAGGGCGTCGAGCGACAGGTGGGCGCCGCCGCCGGTCACCTCCCGGACGGCCGCGGCCACCGCGCCGGGCCCGGTGAGGGCAGAGCCGTCCAGACACACCGCGGCCCCGAAACGGCGGGCCAGCTCGAGCGCGCCGGGGGCGACGTCGACCGCCACCACCTGCGCGCCGTAGGCCGCGGCGATCATCACCGCGGACAGCCCCACGCCGCCGCAGCCGTGCACCGCCACCCACTCGCCCGCGGCGACCCGCCCCTGGCCGACCACCGCGCGGAACGCCGTGGCGAACCGGCAGCCGAGCGCCGCCGCGGCCGGGTAGCCCAGCTCGTCGGGGAGCCGGACCAGGTTGACGTCGGCGTGCTGCACGGCCACGTACTCGGCGAACGAGCCCCAGTGGGTGAAGCCGGGCTGCGTCTGCCGCTCGCAGACCTGCTGGTCGCCGGAGAGGCAGGCCGGGCACTGCCCGCACGCGCAGACGAACGGCACGGTGACCCGGTCGCCGGGGTGCCAGCCGCGTACGCCGGCGCCGACCGCCGTGACCACGCCGGCGAACTCGTGGCCGGGCACGTGCGGCAGGCGGACGTCCGGGTCGTGCCCCTGCCAGCCGTGCCAGTCGCTGCGGCACAACCCGGTCGCCTCGACCCGGATGACGGCGCCCCCGGGCGGCGGCACCGGGTCCGGGACGTCGCGGACCTGGGGCCGAACACCGAACTCGTCGAAGATCACGGCACGCATGCGCCGCATCCTCACATGCGCCGGCCACCGCGCCCGACGGGGGGACCGAGCGGGAAATCGCGGGGATGGTGGCAGGGTGACGGCCGACGACCACCGGGGCGACATCATCGAGATCGGCGCGTGATGGCCATCGACACGGTCGCCGGCTGGATGGCGCGTGCCGTGCCCCGGGCCAGCGCCCGGGAATTTGGCTACCGCCCCCCGAGATGCACTGGTGCCTCGACTCGGCGGACTGGCCGAGCCTTCGCGGGCTGCACCCGAACATCTCGGAGGTGTCGGAGCTGCGGTCGCCGCGGGGCCGGGGTCCGCTGGGGTGGCTGCCGGCGAACGTCCACCGGATCCCGGTCCTGCGCGGGCGGCGCGCCGGCGTGGTCCGCCTACGGTTCGGACGGGGACGGGTCGGCCGCTGATCGCTCGCTCTGCGCGGTCCGGTCAGCTGCTTGCCGCATGGCCCTGCGCCACCGGGGCGCCGCCAGGAGCACGACGGCCAGGGCC
Source organism: Micromonospora sp. NPDC005194 (assembly GCF_040608335.1). Classification (NCBI taxonomy): domain Bacteria; kingdom Bacillati; phylum Actinomycetota; class Actinomycetes; order Micromonosporales; family Micromonosporaceae; genus Micromonospora; species Micromonospora sp. NPDC005194. Next base: position 51,434 of record NZ_JBEXIA010000036.1, read on the forward strand.
GCGGCGGCGCCGAGGCCGAGGACCGCCGGGAAGGACAGCAGCGACCGGTCCCCGGCCTGACCGTGGTGCTCGCCCTCGCCGGCGGCCGCGGCATGGTCGTCCGTCTTCTCGCCCGGGGTGACCAGGCGGCCGACGGACGCGCCGGGGGAGAGGGCGAAGCCCCAGTCGAGCAGGGCTCCCGCCTCGCCCAGGCTGCCCAGCGGCGCGGTCTCCGCGCCGAGCAGGGTCACCGCGAGCCGCCGCCCGTTGCGCTCGGCCACCCCGACGTACGTCTGTCGAGCCAGGTCGGTGAAGCCGGTCTTTCCGCCGAGCGTTCCCGGGTAGTGGTCCAGCAGCGTGTTGTCATGGGTGATGGCGAAGCCCGGGGTGCCCGCGTCGCCGGCTATCTGGGCCACCCGGGTCGCGATGTACCGCCGGAAGTCCTCGCGGGCGTAGGTGGCCCGCGCGATCAGCGCCAGGTCGTACGCGCTGGTGTACTGGCCGGGACCGTCCAGACCGGAGGGCGTCGCCGCGTGGGTCTGATTCGCGCGCAGCCGGTGCGCCTCGTTGTTCATCGCCTGCACCCCGCCCGGCCGGCCGGCGGCGGCGCCGCCGACGCGGGCCAGCACGTTGGCCGCGTCGTTGCCCGACTTGAGGAGCAGCCCCAGCCACAGGCTCTCGATCGAGTAGCGGCCACCCTCGACCACCCCCATCAGCGAGCTGGCCGGATCGAGATCCTGCAGATCAGCCCGGGTCACCTCGACCATCTGGGCCGGGTCCAGGCGGGGCATCAGGGCCGCGGCCAGCAGCATCTTCTGCACGCTGGCCGGCGTGCGGAGCTCGTGCGGGCCGCACCCGCCCAGCACCGCGCCACTGTCGAGGTCCGCCACGAGCCACGAGGTGGCCGTCACCGCCGGCGCCGTCGGCGCACCCACCGGAATGGCCAGGCCGGTCGTGGCCAGCGCGGCACCGCCGACCGCCCGATCGGCGGCACCGACCGGTGGTGGAGACGCTCCGGCGGGCGGCGGCACCGCCGGCTTCACGGCCGGGCAGGGCATGTCGGGCGTGGCGGCCGTGCGCGTCGGTGACCCGGCCACCAGAACCGGCGTGGCCAGGAAGGCGCTGAGTGCTACGGCGGTAACGCGAATGATGGTCACGTCAATGCACCGTAATTCGCCGATCTGGCGAGCCCAGCCGGGTTGCCGAAAGTAGTCCAGCGACGGCTCGAAATCCGCCACCGCAACGGGCTCGCGTTCCTTCTGCTTCTTCGCGAAGCTTTCGCCCGACGGTCCGGCTTCATGGCAGCTTGGGGGGCGGCGGAGTGCCTGCCGGACGTGCCCGGCCCGGCGGCGATCCGTGCGCTGCTGGCGAACCGGCGCACGACGGTCGAGTCGCGCTCGATCCGGATCAGCCGGGAGTTGCGGGTGGCTCCCGGGCCGAGTCGCCGTAAGCGGAAGCGCCGGCGCAACGCGGCCGGGACGGGATGGGCGAGCAGTGGCGTACTCATTTTGTCGGAACGGTCACGAACGGAAATGACCGGGCCGGTTCACGCCATAAGGGAATGCGTGGGGAAAGGTTTCCGGAGCCTTGCGCGACGGTTCCGCTGAAATCGCCGCCGACATCTCTCCGCCGTGGTGAAAATGTGGGCAGAGGGAAAGCCATGAACGGGGGGACAATATGGAGCTGAGGCAGCGATTGAGGCTGCTGTCGGTGACCATCGCGGCCACGCCGTTGGTCCTGGCGGGATGCACCGCCGACCGCCTGCCGGGAGCCCGACAAGCGAACACGGCACCGCCGCAACTGACCGTGACACCCGGCGACCACGCGGGGGACGTGCCGGTCAGCGCGGAGGTGGGGGCCACCGTCAAGGACGGGAAGATCACCTCGGTGCGGTTGACCGACGACAAGGGTGCGCAGGTGCCGGCGGAGCCGCGGGAGGACGGGTCGAGCTGGGTGCCGGCCAAGCCGTTGCAGAATTCGCGGACGTACACGGCGGAGGTGACCGCGACCGGTGGCAAGGGCCGGACGACCACGCAGAGAACGACGTTCAGGACAATGGCGAAACCGGGCAACAGACAGGCCGTGACCACCGTCCTGAATTTCGCCGCAGACCAGACGTACGGGACGGCCATGCCGGTGGTGGTCACGTTCGACCCGGCGATTCCGAAGGAGGCCCGGGCGGACGTGCAGCGGCGGTTGTTCGTGAAGACGGATCCACCCCAGCCGGGGACCTGGTCCTGGCTGGACGACGGCAAGCAGGTCGAGTACCGGGCGCCCGACTTCTGGAAGCCGGGCACGAAGATCAGCGTGCGGAGCGCGCTGGAAGGGCTGCCGATCGGTAAGGACGCCATCGGCGACGCGGACCGGTCGGGCACCTCGAAGATCGGCCGGCAGGTGTCGCTGGACATCGACAACGCCACCAAGCAGATGGCGGTCTACCGGGACGGCAAGCTGCTGCGCAAGATTCCGGTCAGTCTCGGCAAGCCGAGCACACCGAGCTCCAGCGGCACCATGGTGGTCATGGAGAAGTTCGACTACACGACCTTCAACACTATGGGCGACCCGAATGGCGGTTACATCGTCGACGTCGAGGACGCCCAGCGGCTCACCAACGGCGGCGAGTTCATCCACGCCGCACCGTGGTCGGTGGGGGATCAGGGCAACACCAACGTCTCGCACGGCTGCACCAACGTCTCCAACGAGAACGCCGACTGGCTGATGGGGATCACACAGGTCGGCGACCTGGTGACGGTCAAGGGCACCGAGGTGGCGCTGGATCCGGGCAACGGCTGGACGGCCTGGAATGTCGGCTGGGACGAGTTCGCCAAGGGCAGTGCGCTGGCCGTACCGGTCGGGCTGAGGCCCACGGTCACGGCCACTCCGCACCCGGGAGCGGTGGCCGGCGGGTCGGCGCCCGCCCCCACCCGCTCCAACAGCGGCGGCTGATCCGGTCGTACGCCTTCGCACGATCGCGCCGCGGCCTGCGGTTCCGGACGCTCTCCGGCCGCAGGTCGCGGCGTTGTCAGCTCTGCGGGCCACCTTCCGTCAGGTCGCGCGCAACCCTAGATGTTCGAGCCGTCGGCCGGCAGGTCGTCGGGCGGCTGTGGGGATCCGCCTTCGCCAGCTGCGTCGGGGCAGGGCAGCCCGAGGGTGTAAGCCGTCATCGACAACGATCCGTAGGCGTAGCCGTCCACGAGGACGTCGGTGTCCGGCGCGTCGGCGGTGGCGGCCAGACCGGCGAGGTAGAGCGCGGGAATGAAGTGATCCGGTGTCGGCACCGCGTGGCGGAAGTCGCGGTGGGTGTCGAGCGTCGCGAATTCGCCCGGATCGGTCAACATGCGGGTCTTGGCGTCCTCGTCGAAGCGCTGGGCCCAGTCGTAGCCGTCGTCGGTCAGCTTCCAGTCCATGCCGCGTAGGTTGTGCACGACGTTGCCGCTGGCGATGATGAGCACTCCGCGTTGTCTCAGTGGAGCGAGTTTGGCGCCGAGCTGGAAATGGTAGTCCAAGGGCTTGTCGGCGTTGATGCTGAGCTGTACGACCGGGACCGAGGCGTCCGGGAAAGCGTGCGTCAAGACAGACCAGGTGCCGTGGTCGATGCCCCAGCTGTCGAGGTCGGCGCCGACCCAGGTCGGGTGAACAGTGTCGCTGATCTCCGTAACCAGGTCGGGCAGCCCCGGCGCGGGGTACTCCACCTCGAACAACGCCTGCGGGAAGCCGTAGAAGTCGTGGATGGTCCGCGGCCGGGGCATCGCGGTGACGGCGGTGGCGTTGGTGTACCAGTGCGCGCTGATGACCAGGATGACACGGGGCCGCGGCACCGCGGCGCCGAACGCCCTCCACGAGGTGGTGTATCGGTTGACCTCGAGAGCGTTCATGGGGTTGCCATGGCCGATGAACGCGGCGGGCATCAGTGCACCTGAGCCGCCGGGGGTCTCTGCGGTCACGTCGGGCCCTTCCGGAGTCGCCGTCGGAGCGTCACCTGAAGTGTCGGGTAGATCTTCAGGGTAGACCGCTGACCGCCGGTCGACAGCGAACTCCGGATCGGACCCGCAGGGGGAGGAGGGTTGGTCGATTCGGTGTCTCGCACGCGGGGGCCGCCCCGTAGCGGGCTCCGGTGACCTGCAACCCCTGGGCGCACGTCAGGTCGTGCTGTAGCGCTCGACCTCCGACCACACGGAGGACATGCCGGCGAGACAGCGGTCGAACACCTGGGAGTGCGCAAGGTATGCGGCCCGGTCGGGTCCCGGGTACACGCACAGGTCGTCCTCGTCGTTGACGGTCCACGGCGGCACGTCGTGGGCAAGGGCGCCGGGCAGCAGGGAGGCGACTCCGCGGGCTCCCAGCTCGCTGGTGAGCTGGCGCCGGACGGGTCGCCCCAGCACGTCGGCGAAGATCTGCGCCCAGACCGTCGACCGGGCGCCTCCGCCGGCCAGCCGCCAGGGGCGGTCCCCGACGTCCGCGCCGCTGGCCAACACCCGGTCCAGCTGCACCCGGTGGTACTGGGCGACCCCCTCGATGACCGCTCGGGTGAGGTGGCCGCGGCGGTGATTGCTGGAGATGCCGAGGAAGGTGCCGGACGCCGACGGGTGCTCGGGCGAGCCGTTGACGAACGGTAGGAACAGCAGACCGTCCGCGCCGGGTGGCACGGTGGCCGCTTCCCGCAGGAGTTCCGCCGCGGCGACGCTGCCGACCTGGTCGTGCGCGACCCCGGCGCAGGCGAGCCACTCCAGGTTCGCCGCGGAGGTCGGCGCGACCTCCATGGCCAGCATCGTGGCCGGGTCGGGCATGAACGCGCTGAGGGTTACCTCGGGGGCGGGCGCACGCGCGGGGACGACGACGCCGTTGATCGCCCAGGTGCCGACGATGATCGTCCCGTCCCCGACCTCCCGGCCCCCGGCGCCGAGGGTCGCCGCCACGCAGTCCATGCAACCCGCGATGACCGGCAGGCCCTCGGGGAGCCCGCTGCGGGCCGCGGCGGCGGCGCTCAGCCCGGCGACCACCGCGTCGGAGCGCCGCAGCGGCGGGAACCGGTCGAGGTCGGTGGCCGGCAGCCCGACGAGTTCGAGCGCCGTGGCGGTGTAGGCGCGGGTGCCGAGCGCGACCATGCCGGAGGCGCTGGCGTCGCTGTAGTCGGCGCTGGCCACGCCGGTGAGCTGCGAGGTGACCCAGTCCTTGCAGGAGAGGGCCCACCGGGTGGCCGCGTAGGCGTCGGCGTCGTTGTCCCGCAGCCAGCGCAGCAGGACGCTGGGCTGGGCGGCCCAGGGAATCGACCCGGTCTCCTCGGCCAGCCGGCGTGCCCCCTCCGGTGGGATGGCCTGGACGATCCGCTGGGCGCGGCTGTCCGAGGAGGCGATGGCCGGCCCCACCGGGCGCAGCGCCTCGTCGACCGGGTAGAGGCCGTTGCCGTGGGCGGCCACCCCGATGCCGGCCGGGGCGTACCCGTCGGCGGCCAGCTTGCCGGTGATCTCGCCGAGCAGTGACATCACCGTGTCGGCCAGCGCGGGCATGTCCACGTCGTGACGGTGGGCGGTCACGCTGGTGCGTGGCGTGCGGGCGTGCACGACGGCGAGCTCGCGGCCCTCGATGTCGAAGGCGGCCGCCTTGGTGGCGGTGAGCCCGACGTCGACCCCGAGGTAGCAGATGTGCGGTGTCGTCATGACGTCCTCCTGTCGCTGTTCGGGGTTGCCGCCGAGAGGTTCAGCGCGCGCGGGCGGAAGCGTCGCAGCTCGGCGTGGTAGGCGGCCACCTCGGCGCGGGCCCGTTCGTCGTCCCAGCCGAGATGCCGGACGGCGACGTCCGCGCAGGTCACGGCGGTCGACAGCGCCATGTCCGGGCCGAGGCCGATCAGGGTACGACGCAGCAGGACGTCTGCCAACGTCACGGCCCTCTCCTCGCGGAACGCCATGACGATCTCGGCGGCGACCGCGCCGCTCTGCTCGTCGACGACCTCGGCGAGTGATGGATCGGTGACGACGAGTTCGCGCACGCGGCGCGCCCGCACCCCGTACAGGTCGAGCAGCCGGGCCCGCTGGTCGCCGGTGAACGGGGTCGCCGAGCGCTGGAACTCCGCGCGGAACGTACGCCAGTCGGCGGTGTCGGCGCCGGGCAGCGGCCGGGTACGGGTGGTGCACCGTCCGCGGGGCCGGCCGAGCACCTTCAGCGCCGCGTCGGTGGCGTCCTCGGCGAGCGCCCGGTGGGTGGTCAGCTTGCCGCCGATGATCGACAGCAGTCCGGCGTACGCCGGCGCGTGGTCGAGCACTGTGTGCCCACGGCTGATCTTGGCGTTGTCCGAGACGCCGGCCGTGTGTGGCAGCGGGCGGATCCCGGCGACGCTGTAGAGCACGTCGGCCGGGGTGAGCTTGGCCTGCGGAATGATCCGGTTGGTCTCGTTGAGCAGGTACTCGATCTCGGCGTCGCTGGCGACGACCTCGTCGAGGTCCCCGTCGTAGGTGAGGTCGGTGCTGCCCAGGATGTAGCGACCCGCCCACGGGAAGATGAAGATCGGCCGCTGGTCGGCGGCGGCCTCGAAGAAGATGCAGGTGTCCGGGGCGCCGGGGAACGGGTCGAGGATGACGTGGCTGCCCTTGGTGCCGCCGTTGAGCCGCCGGCTCTCGACCTGTCCGCGTAGGATCTGGTCGATCCACGGCCCGGCGGCGTTCACGGTGAGCCGGGCTCGGATCCGCCCCTGCTGACCGGACCGGTTGTCCGTGGTCCGCACCCCGAGCACCCGGCCGTCTTCGACGATGAGCCCGGTCACCGTGGTGTAGGTCAGCACCCGCGCGCCCAGCCGTTCCGCGTCGAGCAGCAGTTCGACGCAGAGCCGCTCGGCCCACGGCACCTGCGCGTCGCGGAAGAGCACCCCGCCGCGCAGCCCGTCGCGCGACAGCTGCGGCCAGCGCTGACCGATCCGGCGGGCGGACAGGCCCCGGCTGATCCCGCGCCCGCGGCGGGCGGCCAGCACGTCAAAGGCCGCCAGGCCGAGCCGGACCAGCGGTCCCGGTCGGCTGTCGCGGGCGTAGGACGGGATGAGCATCGGGTAGTCGTGCACCAGGTGCGGGGCGGTGCGGAACAGCAGGTGGCGTTCGCGGATGGACTCGTTCACCAGGGTGAAGTCGTAGCGTTCGAGGTACTTCAGGCCACCGTGGATGAGCCGGCTCGACGTGCTCGTCGTACCGGCGCCGACGTCGCCCCGGTCCACGACGACCACACTCAGGCCGCGGTCGGCGGCGTCTCTGGCGATGGCAAGGCCGTTGATGCCGGCGCCGACGATGACGAGGTCGACGACGTCATCGGGTCCGGTCTGTGGCTGCGACATGAAGGCTCCCGGGGGTGTGGGGTGCGGGTCCGCGGCTGCGTGCCGGGACCCGCACCCCTGGGGGTGGGTCAGGATGCTGCGGAACCGGCCGACCGCTCGCGGAAGAGCTCGTGGGCCTCCTCGGGCTTCGCGTCGTCGTGCACCACGGCGCGGACGGCGGCGAGCATCGCCGCCGGGTGCTCGCTCTGGAAGATGTTGCGGCCCATGTCGACGCCCGCGGCGCCTTCCTGCATCGACCGGTACGCCATGGTCAGCGCGTCGAGCTCGGGAAGCTTCTTACCGCCGGCGACGATGATCGGCACCGGGCAGCTGGCGGTCACCGTCTCGAAGCCCTCGTTGACGTAGTACGTCTTGACGATGTGCGCACCCATCTCCGCGCTGATCCGGGTGGCGAGCCGGAAGTAGCGGGCGTCGCGGACCATCTCCTTGCCGACCGCGGTCACACCAAGGACGGCGATGCCGTGCCGCTGCCCGGCGTCGACCAGCTTGGCCAGGTTCGCCACCGACCGCGACTCGTGCTCGCCGCCGATGAACACCTGGATCGCCAGGGCCGCCGCGTTGAGCCGGACCGCGTCCTCGATGTCGAGCGCGAGGTGCTCGTCGGAGAGGTCCCGCAGCACGCTCGGGCCGCCGCTGGCGCGCAGCACCACGCCGGCGGTGCTGTGCGACGGGATGCTGGTGCGCAGCGCGCCCCGGGTCATCATGATCGCGTCGGCCTGCGGCACCAGCGGGGCGATGTTGGTGTCGATCCGCTCCAGGCCGGCCATCGGGCCGAGGAAGTAGCCGTGGTCGAAGGCCAGCATCACGGTACGGCCGTTGTCGGGGCGGAAGATCCGGGCGAGCCGGTTCTGCAGTCCCCAGTCCTGTGCGTGGGCGCCCTTGACATGGAAGCCGGTGGCCGGGCGCTCGCTCCCGCCGAAGTCCCGGGCATCGAGCAGACCGTCGGTGTCAGCCATGGGTGTTGTCTCCTGTAGTCGTTGCGGCGGTGGCGACGGTCGCGGGACGCGCCCGTCGCCGGGGTCGGGAGGTGGTGGCGTCGCGGCGCGTACCGCCACCGGCCAGGAAGAGGACGAAGAGCACCAGGCCGCCCTTGAGCAGGTTCTGCGCGGCGGTGCTCCAGCCGACCAGGTTCACCAGGCCGTCGAGCAGGATGAAGAAGAGCGCGCTGCCCCAGATGCCCACCGGTACGGCGCGACCGCCCGAGATGAGCGTCCCGCCGATCACGACCACGGCGACCGAGTCGAGCAGGTACCGGGTGCCCAGGTCGGGCGAGGGTGCGATGTACGCCGCCAGCAGGGCGCCGGCCAGTCCGGCGAGGGCGCCGCTGGCCAGGTACGTGGCGCCGATGATCCGGGCGACCGGGATGCCGGCCCGTTCCGCGGCCGGCCGGCTCTGGCCGACGGCGAGCAGCGACCGTCCGTACGTCGTACGGCTGAGCAGGGCGACGATAAGCGCGGTGAGTACGGCCACGGCGACCGCGAGCACCGGTACGCCCGCGGGGCGCAGGTTGAGCAGCCGGCGCAGCCCGTCGTCGGGCATGGCGGTGAAGCCGTCGGCCAGCGACAGGGTCAGCGACGAGGCGATCAGCCCGGACGCCAGGGTGGCGATGATCGGGGGAATGGACAGGCCGAGGATGGCCAGCACGCTGATCGCGGCGACGGCCAGGCCGGTCCCGACTCCCGCCAGGATGCCGACCGCCACCGATCCGGTCGCCGCGGTCGCCGCGACCGCGACGAACCCGGCGAGCGAGATGATCGGCGCCACCGAGACGTCGATGTTGCCCGGGCCGGCGGTGATCACGAGCATCTGGCCCAGGCCCACGATGACCAGGTACGGCGCCAGGGACAGGGCGAGCGACACCGTCTGCCCGCCGCCCTGGTTGGAGATGGCCAGGATGAGGACCCAGACCAGCGTGGCGGCGGCGAAGCCCCAGATCCAGGGGCGGGCGAGCGTACGGAGGGTCATCGGAGCACCTTTCCGACCACGACGCGGCCGGCGAGCACGGCCAGCACGATCGCGCCCTGGACGGCCGACTGCATGTTGGACGGCACGTCGAGGAGGCTGAGGACGACGCTGACCAGGCCGAGCGTCACTCCGCCGATGGCGACGCCCCACGGCACGGCGGTGCCGCCCCGGAAGGAGCCACCGCCGAGGATCACCGCGGCGATCGTGATCAGGGTGTAGCTGGAGGCGGACGAGACGTCGCCGCCGCCGGTCTGTGAGGCCAGCAGGAGACCGGCGAGCACGCCGAGCGCGCCGGCCATCCCGTACGCAACGACCCGCGCGGCCAACGGGCTCAGGCCGGCCCGGCGCAGCGCGACCGGGTTGCTGCCGAAGGCGCGGACCCGGACCCCGACGGAGCCGCGGGTGGCGATCAGCCAGACCAGCGCGGACACCACGAGGATCGGCAGCAGCGGCGCCGGGAATCCGGCCGGCGCCCACGATCCGAACGTGGCCAGCCACTCCGGCGTGCTGCCACCGGGGGTGGGCAGGACGAACAGGCCCAGCCCCAGCCAGACGAACGAGGTGCCGAGGGTGGCGATCAGCGAGGGCACCTGGCGCAGGTGGATCAGCGCGCCCAGCAGGGCGTACGCCGCGACGAGGCCGACCAGGAGCAGGACGCCGGTGCCCGGCGAGGACACCAGTTTGGTGGCGGTGAGGACGGTGACCAGGCCGACGAAGTTGCCGATGCCGAGGTCGATGTCGCCGACCGACATGAGGATCATCTGGGCCTGGGCCGCGATGACCAGCGGAACGGTGGCCGAGAGGATCAGGGTGAGGCCGGTGACGGTCAGCACGTCCGACTGCAGCGACGCGCAGACGACGACCATCGCGAACATGGCGATCGTGCTGACCATGGCCGGTGCGAGGCGGCGCAGTCGGGCTCGTGGCGGCACGGCCGCCACGACGAGGTTGGTCATCGCGGTGCTCCCGTCGACTCGGCGAAGGAGACGGCGATGATCCGTTCCTCCGAGATCTCCTCGCCGGTCAGTTCGGCGACGACCCGGCCGGCGCGCAGCACGTAGACCCGGTCGCAGTGCGCCATCTCGGCGTTTTCGCTCGAGTACCAGACGACGCTGCGGCCGTTGGCAGCCTCCGCGCGGATGAGCGCGTACAGGTCGGTCTTGGTGTGCACGTCCACCCCGCGGAACGGGTCGTCGAGCAGGACCAGGTCGGCCGTCGAGGCGAACGCCCGGGCCACGATGACCTTCTGCTGGTTGCCGCCGCTGAGCTCGGTCATGCCCGCGTCGGCGCCGCCGCGGATGGCCAGCCGGTCGACCCAGCTCCGCACCGCCGCGCCTTCCTCGGCCCGGCGGCGGAGGCCGTACCGGGCCAGTCCGCGCTGCGCGGTGACGATCAGGTTCTCCGCCACGGACCACAGCGGGAACACGCCGGAGCGCTGCCGGTCGCCCGGCACGTACGCGCGGGTGCCGTGCACCGTGGTGTCCTTGCGGACCGGGCGCCACAGCCGTTCGAGCACCTCCTGCTGGCCCTGGCCGGCCAGTCCGGCGAGGCCCACGACCTCGCCCGCGCCGATGCGGACCGAGACGTCGTGCAGGCCCTGGCCGCTGGCGCCGCGCAGCTCGGCCATGACCGGCCGGTCACCGGCCGGTACGGCTGCCGGCACCGGGTCGGGGTTGGCCGGGGCGGCCACCTCGGCCCCCATCAGGACGAGGACGTCGGCTTCGCTGAGCCCGGCCGCCGGCTTGTCCGCCACGACCGCCCCGTCGCGCATCACGGCGACCCGGTCAGCCACCGACAGCACCTCGCGGATGCGGTGCGAGATGAGCAGCACGGCCGAGCCCTGCGCGGTGAGGGTACGGACGTGGTCGTACAGGGAGCGGGCGGCGTCCGGGCCGAGGGACTCGGTCGGCTCGTCGAGGATCAGCAGGTCGAGGCGGTCGACCAGGCTCGCCCGGGCGATCTCCACCATCTGTCGTCGGGCCAGGGTGAGGTCCTCCACCCGGTCCCGTGGCGCCACCCCGTGACCCGGGAACATCTCGTCGAGCCGGCGCTGGACCGCCACGCTGGCCGCCCGCCGCCACCGCAGTCGGGGCAGGCAGGATCGGGAGGAGATCCAGATGTTCTCCGCGACGGTGAGGTCGGGGCAGAGCGACGTCTCCTGGTAGGCCATCCGTACGGCGCGGAACTCCGCAGCCCCCGGCCCGACGTCGCGCGGCACCTCCTGCCCGCGGACGGTGACCACGCCCTCGTCGCACGCCTCCAGCCCGGCGAGGACGCGCATCAGCGTGCTCTTGCCGGCGCCGTTGTGGCCGACGAGGCCGAGCACCTCCCCGGCGCGGACCTCGAGGTCCACGCCGGTGAGCGCCCGGGTACGTCCGTACGTCCTGGTCACCTGCCGTGCGGTGACGACCGGCTGGGCCGGTGTGGCCTCCCGGTCGCCCGCCGGCGGGGCCGCGAGCGACCCCACCGGCAGGTTGTCGACGTGCATGATCCGCTCCTTTGGGATGTCCCGGTCAGCCGGCGGCCGTCGGGATCGGCGGCTGGACCGGGGCGCCACCGGTCTTCACGGCCTCGACCTGCTTGCGGAAGAGGTCCTGGGTCCACGGCCAGGCGGCGTACTCGTCGGGCTTGAGCGCGCCGGCCCACGCGGCCACGTCCTTCTGCTCCACCAGCACGATCGGGAAGGTCAGTTCCTTCGGGATGTCCTTGCCGTCGAGCAGGTCGATCGCCTCCCAGAGGGCGGCCACCGACTGGCCCGGGTCGGACATGACCGCGACCGAGCCGTTGTCGAGCTTGCTGTCCTGCCAGTACTTCAGCGCGCGGCCGTTGGTCTCGAAGGTGAGCGCCGGGATCGGCTTGCCGGCCGTGGTGAAGGCCTGGGCGACGCCGTAGCCGTCGCCGCAGCCGATGACGCCGTCCACCTTCGGCACGCTGGACAGCACGCCGAGCACGGCCTTCTGCGCCTTGGCGCCGTCGCACATCCCGTTGACGGTCGCGGCGACCTTGACATCCGGGTTGGCGGCCAGGATCTCCTGCGTGGTCTTGTACATCTCCTCCTCGGGCTGGGAGCCGACCACGCCGCGGCTGACGATGACCGTTCCCTTGCCGCCGATGCCCTTGACCAGCGGCTCGGCTGCGGCCGTCGCCCAGTCCTTGAAGCTGTTGAGCAGCACGTGGGCGCAGGGGGCGTCGATCGCCGAGTCGAAGACCACGACCTTGATGCCGGCGTCGCAGGCCTGCTGGATGACCGGTTTGAGCGCGGTCGGCGAGGCCGGGTCGATGAGCAGGGCGTCCGGCTTCTGCAGCAGCAGGCTCTTGATCTGGGCGACCTGCTCGGTGGCCGAGTTCTCGCCGGGGGCGTTGACGACCTTGAACTTGCCGATCAGCCCGTCGCTCTGCGCCTTGGCGGCGGAGGCCTCGAACTTGGCGATCATCGTCTGCCGCCAGCCGTTGCCGATGAAGCCGTTGCTGAGCGCGATGAACGGCTTGTCGCCGCCTGCGCTCCCGCCGCCGTCGTTCGAGCCGGAGCCGCAACCGGCCGCCGTTACCGCGATTGCGGCCGCGAGCGAGGCTGACGCTGCGACGCGCCAGCGACGGGATGTGTGGTGGACGCGCATGGTGGGGGCCTCCAGGAAGAGCGGCCCCGCCGGAGCGGGACACGGTGTGCGCAAGTTGCCTGGCCACCACGGGGGTGGGGCGAGGTGCAGTTATTACAGACCTGTAGTGACAGGTGCGCTAGAGCTGCGTTAAGAACGTGTTGCACGTCACAGTGTTTCTGGTAACAGGGGCGTAACGACCAGGGGATTTCTCGACGGCGGTTCCCGCCGTCCCGTGATCCCGCCTCAGAAATCCGAGCAACCTGTAACGACAGCATTGCCGGCATGGCATGCTGTACGCGATCGATGAGAAGGGGATCCATGACGATGACCTACCGGCGGTTGACCCGTGACGGGGTCGAACCGCTGTGGATGCAGCTGATGCGAGCGCTGCGCAGTCAGATCGAGTCAGGTGAGGTCGGCCCAGACCAGCCGCTGCCCTCCGAGGCGGAGTTGAGCGACATCTTCGGCGTCTCTCGGACCGTGGTGCGGGAAGCGCTGCGTGAGCTCGTCCAGCAGCGGATGATCTACAAGGTCAAAGGGCGGGGCGCCTTCGTCGCTCCACGTAAGACGGAGCTGCACTTCGTCGGCTCGGTGTCCGGATCCGCGCACGATCTGCGGGAGGCCGGCCGCAGGGTGGCCACCCACACGATCAGCCAGAGCCTCGGCGAGGCGGACCAGCGCGAAGCCGAGCTGCTGCAGATCCCGCACGGCGAGCAGGTCGTACGGATGCGCAGACTCCGACGGGTCGATGGACAGCCGTGGCTGCTCGTCGATACCGCTCTGCCGGCCCGCCTGGTGCCCGGCCTGGAGCGCGCCGTGCTCGAGAACCAGTCGCTGTACGACGTGCTGCGACGCCGCTACGGGCTGGAGGCCGCCGCAGCCGACCGTTGGATCGAAGCGGTCTTCCCGGAGCCCGACGACGCCGCGCTGCTCGAGGTGGCGACCTCAACGCCTCTGCTCGGCATCGAATCCGTGGCCTGGTTGCCCGACGGCACCCGTTTCGAGGCCTACTACGCGTTGCACCGCAGTGACCAGACCCGGTTCTTCGTGGGCATCCGCTGAACCCTGGGGTTCAACCCAGAGTGCCTGACCGCCGAGCCGGCCCGGGGCGCCGACACCGAGAGGGTGGGCCGTCCACGATGCCCGCCCGTTGACGCTGCCTCATGGTGCTCCCGGGTTATCTGGGACCTGATGACCTCCGAATCACAGGCAACAAAGTTAACGATTGCTGTTGACTTTGCCATCGATGATTATCAGGCTGTGAGAGCGCTCTCTCGGACTCGTCCTGGCCGTCAGGACGGGCCAGGCCGATGTCAGGAGGTTCCGGTTGAACAAGAGCTTGTCGATGCTAGGCCGCCTCAGGGTGGCTCTCGGCGCCGCTGCGGCGGTCCTTATCACCGCTGTTCCGATGGTCACCGTCATGCCGCAGCCGGCCGACGCGGTGGGGCCTGATGTCCTACCCGTCACCGTCACGAACAACTCCGGCCGCGGCGAGGCCGTGTTCCTCTACATCCTGGGGCAGGATATCCGCCCCGGCGGCCGGCTCGGCTACGTCAATGCCGCCGGACAGTTCTCGGCCTGGCCCGCTGGTGGCCTGCCACCGACCCCCGCGCCGGACGTCGCGATCTCGGGCCCAGGCAATGGAGGCAGCGTCACCGTACGCGTCCCGCGGTTCATCTCGGGCCGGATCTATTTCTCCTTCGGCCGGAAGTTGGACCTCCGTCTCAGCCCCGACGGGCTTGTCCAACCCGCTCCGTGGGCCGGCGGTGACCCGAACCGGGACATCCTGTTCGACTGGTCCGAGTTCACCTACAACGACTCGGGTCTGTGGCTGAACAGTTCCCAGGTGGACATGTTCGCCGTCCCGCACGGCGTGAGCGTCACCGGTGCCGACGGACAGACGATCCGCACCGGCGACCCGGTCGCCAACGGCCGGGAGAACGTGATCAACCAGATCCGGGCCAACGGCGACTTCGCCCGTTCCGTGTACACCCGCTCCGACGGCACCGTCCTGCGGGTCCTCGCGCCCGGCAAGGCGATGGACGCCGGCCTGATGAGCCCGAACTACCTGGACGGATACATCACCTCGGCGTGGAACGCGTACACGGGCCGAACCCTCACCGTCGTGCCCCGGGTCAACGAGCCGAACCGGCGGTTCTTCGGCCGGACCAACGGCAACACCATGGTCTTCACCGACTCTGCCGGCGCTCAGGTCGCCACGGTGGCCAAGCCCAGCACGGCCAACGTCTGGGGCTGCGACGGGGTGTTCAACGCCCCGAACACGCCACCGTTCATCGAGCCGGAGATAAAGCGGACGCTGTGCACGGCGCTGAACCGAGGCACCCTGGGCACCTCGTCGCAGGAGCCGGTGCTGGATGCGAACCAGTTCTACCGCAACAGTTCGCCCAACCACTACTCGCGGATCGTCCACGCCAACATGGCCGACGGCAAGGCGTACGGCTTCGCCTACGACGACGTCGGTGGCTTCGAGTCGCTGGTGCACCACGGTGACCCCCGCTCGGCGGCGATCATTCTCTCGCCGTTCACCGGCGGCAACCCGCCGCCCACCACGCCGCCCCCGGCCACCGACTCCAGCCGGATCGTCAGCAACTGGCACAACAAGTGCATCGACGTACCGAACTGGAACTTCAACGATGGTCAACGCCTGATTGTCTGGAACT
>NZ_JBEXIA010000037.1:0-65568 GCF_040608335.1 Micromonospora sp. NPDC005194
CGGGCGCGGCCACGCGCGAGCGCGCCGCGCCCGGCGGCCGACGGCGGTCGCGCTCAGCGCGCGGAGAGCATCTTCTCGGCGTACGCCCAGAGCCGGTCCGCGGCGACCGGGTCGATTGCGTGGTCGGCGACCCCGCCGGTGGCGTTCGGGCCGCCGGGCACCACCTCCGCCTCCTGGTTGTCGACGAAGTACCGGCCGCCGATGCCGTCGAGCAGGGGTGACGCGGCGAGCAGGACGGTGGTCGCCGCTCCCTGGGCGGGGGTCTTGTAGTAGTCCGGCACGACGAGGTTGCCCGCCTCGTCCATCGCGCCGAACGCGCGCATCATGTCGTCGTCCAGGTGACGTTGCAGGTTGGTGTGGATGTACCCGGGGTTGAGGGAGTTGGCGGTGATCCCGTCCTTGGCCCACCGCCGGGTGATGCCGACCGCGAGCAGGACGTCCGCGGTCTTCGACTGCCCGTACGCCGACCACGGGTCGTACGGGCGCCGCTCGAACTGGGGGTCCTCGACGTCGAACGGAGCGCCCAGGTGCGCCCCGGAGCTGACCACCACGACCCGGGCCGCCCCGGCGGCACGCAGGTTGTCGTGCAGACCGACGGCGAGCGCGAAGTGCCCCAGGTAGTTGGTCGCGAGCTGGAGTTCCCAGCCCTGCGCGGAGAGCTGCCGGGTCGCAAGCGCCATGATGCCGGCGTTGGCGACCAGCGCGTCGAGCGGGCCCCGCCAGGCCGCGACGAAGGCGTCGACCGACGCCAGATCGGCGAGGTCGAGCGCGGCCGACCGGACAGCGCCCCGGGTGGCGTCGGTGGCGAACTCCTCGACGAGCGCGGCGGCCCGCTGCGGGTCACGGACCGCGACGGTGACCTCGGCGCCGGCGCCGGCCAGGGCGCGAACCGTCTCGACACCGAGGCCGGAGGCGCCGCCGGTGACGATCATCCGGCGCCCGGTGAGGTCCACGCCGTCGAGGATCTCGGCGGCGGTGGCACGGGCGGTGAACGACGTGGTGAGGCGTGGGTTCGCTGTCATGTCAGCCAGACTATGAACCTGAACCTGGACTGCCTATAGTCTAGGATCCGCGATACTTTAGTGATCGTCCAGGACGGTGCGGATGGATCCCCTTGAGGACGTACTGGCGTTGCTCGGTGCGACGAGTCACGTCTCCGCCGGCCTCGTCGCCGGAGGGCGCTGGGCGGTCCGGTTCGACCCACCGGCCGGCGCGAAGTTCAACGCCATCCGGCGCGGCCGCTGCTTCCTGCTCGTCGACGGCGAGCCCGAGCCGATCGGCCTCGCCGAGGGCGACTGCTACCTGCTGACCCGGCCGGTGGCCTACACGCTCTTCAGTGACCCCGACGCGCCGGTCCAGCCGGCGTACCCGATCTTCGCCGCCGCTGCCGACGGCGTGGCGCACGCGGGCGACGGCGACGGCGACGACATGTTCCTCATCGGCGGCGCGTTCTCAATGGGCGACCGGGGTCGCAGTCTCCTGTTGGACAGCCTTCCGCCGATCATCCACGTGCCCGCCGACACCCCCGCGGCCGCCACCATCCGGTGGGCGCTCGACGAGATCGACAGCGAGCTGCGGCAGGCACAGCTCGGATCGCGACTCGTCGCCGAACACCTGGCGCTCGTCCTGCTGATCCAGGTGCTGCGGCTGCACCTGGCCCGCGGTCCGCAGCACACGTCCGGCTGGCTGGCCGGGCTCGCCGACCCGGTGGTCGCTCCCGCGCTGCGGGCGATGCACGGGCGGCCCGCGCAGTCGTGGACGGTGGACGAGATCGCCCGCGCCGCGTCCGTCTCCCGCTCCACGCTCGCCGCCCGCTTCCGGCAGGTCGTCGGCGTGGGCCCGCTGGAGTACCTCACGCGATGGCGGATCGAACTCGCGGCGGACCGCATCCGCCGCGGCTCGGACACCGTCGCCACCATCGCCCTGGCCGTCGGGTACGGCTCGGAGAGCGCCCTCAGCGTGGCCTTCAAACGTGTCACCGGCGTCTCGCCGCGGACGTACCGCAGACAGGTGGCCGGGAGCGCCGGGACCGCATAGGGGTCACCCGTGCGGTGCGGCGCGTCGCCTGCGCGGTTGGGCGCGTCCGGGCGGGGTAGACCCCGGTCTGCCACGCGGGTGGTGGGGCCACCCGCGGCTGGATCGCCGGCGCCGGGCGGTCGGACGCCTCGGGGGGCGACGGCGGATGGATCAGCGCGGGTGAGCGGGCCCGACACCCTCGGCGACATCGTGGAGCTGCGGGTGCCTTCTGCTGCCGTTCCTGCTGGTAAACGTGGCGATCTGGATGCGTCCGGCGAACCCCCGCTCGGAGGCCATGGTCAAGTCCCTGTGCCGGGTGCTGGCGGTGTTCGCGCTGGTGCCGGTCGTCGCGATCGGCCTGGTCTGGCGGCTGGAGTTGGCGCAACGCCTGCGGCACGCGCCGCCCGAGTGACGCTGATCGGGCCACTTCCCGTCTCCGTCCGGTGCGCGGAATCGCGGGGCAGAACCAGCCCACGGAGCGCGCCACACCGGCGCGGTTGACATCACCGCCCATGATTGTGGTCGCTGCCCGGAATCCTGATCGTCAGAGGCTGGAGGTCGACGTGGCTGCGGTGTCCCACCCGGTGTTCGCGCGGGTGTACAAAAGGCTCAGCGTCGCCATGGACCGCGCCGGCACCGCCGAGTTCCGCCGCGACCTGGTCGCCGGCCTGACCGGCCGGGTGCTCGAGGTCGGCGCCGGCAACGGGCGCATGTTCGCCCACTACCCGCGGACGGTGACCGAGGTCGTCGCGGTCGAGCCGGAACGCCGCCTGCGTGCCGCCGCCGTCTGGGCGGCCCCGGCCGCGCCGGTGCCGATCACGGTCGTCGACGGCCTGGCCGAGGCGTTGCCCGCCGCCGACGGCGAGTTCGACGCGGTCGTGGTCGCGTTGGTGCTGTGCACCGTGCCGGACCAGGCCGCCGCGCTCGCCGAGATCCACCGTGTGCTGCGCCCCGGCGGGCAGCTGCGCTTCTTCGAGCACGTCGCCGCCGAGGAGCCCGGTCGCCTCCGTCGGGTCCAGCGGTTCTCCGACGCCACGCTCTGGCCGAAACTGTTCGGCGGCTGCCACACCGGCCGCGACACCACGGCCGCCATCGAGGCGGCCGGGTTCGCCATCGACGAGCTGCATCGCTTCCGGTTCCCGGCCGGCAGTTCCAGCCCCTCCTCGCCGTGCGCGCTGGGTCGCGCGACCCGGCCGGAGCACCGGCTGCGCTGAGGTGTCATCGGGCCGTCCGCGAGGTTCAGCGCCTCGGCAGGCCGGCCAGCCAGTCGTCCAGGGCCGCCGGGCTCGCATCGCGGCAGCGTACGCCGCAGCGTCGAGCGGGCCTCACCAGCTGCTGCCGGGACAGGCCGGCCGCGTGCCGGGCCCCCGTCGATAATCGCTTGCCGCGCACGACGGGCGTCGACAGAGTGGTGCCCATGACGTACTGACGGACACCACCTGAGCACCGCGCCGAGGCCGCTTCGCGCCGCTCGGTGCCGTACCGCCGTCCGTCCCCTTGCGATTCAGCGAGAAGTGAGCGTCGTTGTCTGAGCACCACTCCCCTCGGGAGTCTTCGTCCCCGTCCGCCCCGGCCACCATTGCCGTGTTCGCGTCCCCCGCGAGTTGGATCGAGTCCGCCGCGCTCGACCAGTGCCGGCAGGTGGCCGCCCTCGACGGCATGGTCCACGTTGCCGGCATGCCGGACCTGCACCCGGGCAAGGGCGCCCCCATCGGCGCGGCCATGGCGTCGACCGTGCTGTACCCGTTCCTGGTGGGCTCGGACATCGGTTGCGGTATCGCGGTGTTCCCCATTCGACTCCGGCGCGTCGTACCCGAGCGGCTGGCTGCCCGGTTCCCCGACCTCGACCGCGCGCTCGACCCCGAGCGGGACGCCGACGATCCGGCCTGGACCGTCGTCCCGGGCGACGTTCCCGCCGGCCACCGGGACGGTCTCGGTACGGTCGGCCGCGGTAACCACTTCGTCGAGCTGGCTCGCGTCGACACCGTCTTCGCACCCGAGCACGCGCACCGACTCGGGCTGGCCACCGGTGACCTCGTCCTCGTCGTGCACAGCGGCTCGCGGGGCCTGGGTGAGCGGATCCTGCGCACGCACACCGAGACGCACGGGGCGGGCCCCGCTCCCGACCCGGCCGCGTACCTGGCCCGGCACGACGAGGCGGTGCGCTGGGGCTCGCTCAACCGCCGGCTGCTGGCCGCCCGGGTCGCGTACGCCCTGGGGGCCGAGCCGACCGAGCCGGTCGTCGACCAGTGCCACAACCTGGTCGAGGTGCGCGACGGCGTCTACCTGCACCGCAAGGGGGCGGCGCCCGGTGACGGCCGCGACGTGCTCGTCGCCGGTACGCGGGGTACCGCGTCGTACCTGGTGGCCGCCCACGCCGGGGCGGACGCCAACCACTCGGTGGCGCACGGCGCGGGCCGGAAGATGTCCCGCGCCGACGCGCTGCGCCGGGGCCGGGCCAAGCACACGGTCGAGGAGTTGCGGCGTACCCCGGTGGGTTCCCTGGTGGTGTGCGGCGACCGCCAGTTGCTCTTCGAGGAGGCGCCCACGGCGTACAAGCGGATCGAGCAGGTGATCGGCGATCTCGTCGAGCACCGGCTCGCCACGCCGGTGGCCACCACGATCCCCCTGGTCACCTACAAGACGCCGGATGTCGGGGCCGCGCCGCGATCGGACCGGCGCGACAAGCGTCGCGGGCGGGGTCGGTCGTGAGCGCGCAGCTGCTGCTGTCCGCCGGCCGTGGGCCGCGGGAGTGCGCGTGGGCGCTGGCCCACCTGTTGCGCCGCCTGGAGGCTGACGCCACCCGGCAGGGCGTGACCGTCCAGCGGGTCCACGCGGTGCCCGGTGACCGTCCTGGCACCTACCGGTCGGTGCTGATCCGGCTGTCCGGCGCCGACGTCGACGCGTTCGCCGCCTCCTGGACGGGGACGCTCTGCTGGCAGGCGCCCAGCCCCTACCGGACGAGCGCCGGTCGAAAGAACTGGTACGTGACCGCGCAACCGCCGCCGAGCGACGCACCGCCGACGACGTTCGCCGAGGCCGACGTCGACATCGTCGGCTGCCGCACCGGCGGCCCGGGCGGCCAGCACCGGAACAAGGCCAGCACTGCGGTACGCGCCACGCACCGCCCCTCGGGCCTGGTCGTGGTGGTGGACGACGAACGGCAGTTCAGTCTGAACCGGCGCGTCGCCCTCGAGCTGCTGCGCCAACGGGTCGAGCGCGGCGACGAGGCGGCCCGCCGCGCGGTCACCACCGCCCGTTGGCGCATCCACGACGACCTCGTGCGGGGCGACCCGACCCGCACCGAACGCCCGTAGCGCAGCGCGCTCAGACCTCCAGGACCGCGTCGGCGAAGGCCCGCGGCGCCTCCTGGGGCAGGTTGTGCCCGACGCCGCCGCCGACGGTCCGGTGCTCGTACCGGCCGGCGAACTGCTTGCCGTAGACACTCGGGTCCAGGTGGGGGGCGCCGTTGGCGTCACCCTCCAGGGTGATGCTGGGCACCGAGATCTTCGGCTTGCCGGCCAGGCGCTTCTCCACCTCGTCGTACTGCGGTTCACCCTCGGCGAGGGCCAGCCGCCAGCGATAGTTGTGGATCACGATGTCGACGTGGTCGGGGTTGTCGAACGCGGCGGCGCTGCGCTCGAAGGTCGCGTCGTCGAACGTCCACCGCGGCGATGCGGTCTGCCAGATCAGCCGGGCGAAGTCGCGGCGGTTGCGGTCGTACCCCTGCCGGCCGCGCTCGGTGGCGAAGTAGAACTGGTACCACCAGGCGAACTCGGCCTTCGGCGGCAGCGGCGTCCGGCCCGACTCCTGACCGTCGATCAGGTAACCGCTGACCGACACCAGACCGGAACAGCGCTCAGGCCACAACGCGGCCACGACATCGGCCGTACGCGCACCCCAGTCGAACCCGGCCAACTTCGCGCTGTCGATGCCCAGGGCGTCCATGAGGGCGATGAGGTCGAGCCCCATGGCGGCCGGCTCGCCGTTGCGGACGGCGTCGTCGGATCGGAACCGCGTCGTGCCGTGACCCCGCAGGTACGGCACGACGACCCGGTGGCCGGCGTCGGTGAGCAGCGGTACGACGTCGACGAAGCTGTGGATGTCGTACGGCCAGCCGTGCAGCAGGATCACGGGAGCGCCGTCGGCCGGGCCGGCGTCCACGTATCCGACGTTCAGGACCCCGGCGTCGATCTGTCGCACGTCATCGAACAGTGCCATCGAACCGGTCCCCTTCCTCGGCTGATTCCGGCTGTCGAAACGCGGCTCCGGACCACCGGCCCAGCCCCGAAATCGTAGGAATCCACGAGCCGCCGGACAGCGAGTTGCGCAAGAACAGCAGCGCCGGTGAGCGGATCGCTAGAATGCGTCCGCGAACAGGACACTTCCCGTGTGGTCGCCGCGCTGGTCGTAGGGTGATGACATGGCTGAGCGATCCCTGACCCTGATGGCGGTGCACGCGCACCCCGACGACGAGGCGACGAGCACCGGTGGCGTCCTCGCCCGGTACGCGGCCGAAGGTGTCACCACGGTCCTCGTGACCTGTACCGACGGGCGATGCGGCGACGGCCCCGGCGGGGCGAAGCCCGGTGAGCCCGGCCACGACCCGGCCGCCGTCGTGGCGATGCGTCAGGCCGAGCTGGAGGACAGCTGCGCGACGTTGAAGGTCACCCACCTGGAGACGCTCGGCTACGCCGACTCCGGGATGATGGGTTGGTCGACGAACGACCAGCCCGGCTCCTTCTGGACGACGCCGGTGGCCGAGGCCGCGGACCGGCTCGCCGACCTGATCCGCCGCTACCAGCCGGACGTCATCGTGACCTACGACGAGAACGGCTTCTACGGCCACCCGGACCACATCCAGGCGCATCGCATCACCATGGCCGCCGTCGCGCAGACCGACATCCCCGCGAAGGTCTACTGGACCACCGTGCCGCGGACGGCGTTCGCGGAGTTCGGCCGGATCATGAAGGAGCTCGGCGTCGAGTGGGCCGAGCCGGACCCGTCGTCCGACCAGCCCGAGCTGGGGCTGCCCGACGACGAGATCACCACCTGGGTCGACACCCGGAGCTACGGCGCGCAGAAGTTCGAGGCCCTGGCCGCGCACGCCAGCCAGACCGAGAACATCTTCTTCCTCCAGTTGGGCCCGGAGCGGTTCACCGAGCTGATGGGCAGGGAGACCTTCGTCCGGGTGCGGGACACCACGGGCGCGCCGGTGCCCGAGGACGACCTCTTCGCCGGCCTGCGCTGACGCGTACCCACACCCGGCGGCGGGCCCGCTACCGTTGCCGGGTGCGGGTGGTGGTGGCGGAAGACCTCGTGTTGTTGCGGGACGGGTTGATCCGGCTGTTGGAGGCCCACGGCTTCGAGGTGGTCGCCGCCGTGGGCACCGGGCCGGATCTGCTGACCGAACTCGTCACGCGGCGCCCCGACGTGGCCGTGGTCGACGTGCGGCTGCCGCCGTCGTACACCGATGAGGGTCTGCGGGCCGCGCTCGCGGCGCGGGCCGAGGTGCCGGGGTTGCCGGTGCTGGTGCTCTCTCAATACGTGGAGCGACTGTACGCGCGGGAACTGCTCGCCGACGGCCACGGCGGGATCGGCTACCTGCTCAAGGACCGGGTGTCCGACCTCGGCGAGTTCGTCGCCGCGGTCCGCCGGGTCGCCGCGGGCGGCACCGCGCTCGACCCCACAGTGGTGGCGAAGCTGCTCGACAGCCGGACCCGGGTGCTGCCCCTGGACCGGTTGACCCCTCGCGAGCGGGAGGTGCTCGGGCAGATGGCGCAGGGCCGGTCCAACGCCGCCATCGGCGCCGCCCTGTTCATCACGGAGAAGGCCGTCGCCAAGCACACCAACAGCATCTTCGCCAAACTCGGGCTGCAGTCCTCCGAGGACGACAACCGGCGCGTCCTCGCCGTCCTCGCCTACCTCGACGCATAGGGGTACTGGTACCACCACGGGAGGGGTTCCAGGCTCCTCGAAACGCGTCGCGCCAGCGGCGAGCCTGAGAACATGACCGCAACCGTCAGCACGACGGCCCTCCAACCGGGCCCTGTCCCCCGCGCCGACCGCGCCCTCGCCCCCGACCTCGCCCGCGGCGCCATGCTGCTGTTCATCGCGCTCGCGAACGCCGCGAACGCGGCGTTCGCCGGCCAGCCCGGCCTGGACGGCACGCCGCACGGCGCGCAGCGCGTCATCAACGCCGTCCTGGCGATG
Organism: Micromonospora sp. NPDC005194; assembly: GCF_040608335.1. Classification (NCBI taxonomy): domain Bacteria; kingdom Bacillati; phylum Actinomycetota; class Actinomycetes; order Micromonosporales; family Micromonosporaceae; genus Micromonospora; species Micromonospora sp. NPDC005194. The sequence continues at coordinate 8,230 of NZ_JBEXIA010000037.1, forward strand.
TTCGTCGACAGCCGCGCCTACCCGGTCTTCGCCGTCATGTTCGGGTACGGCCTCGTGCAGATCGCCCGACGACAGGGCGAGGGCGCACGGCGGATCCTGCTGCGGCGGGCACTGCGGGTGCCACCGGGCCGGCGTCTCTGGCTCGCCCTCGACGTCGCCGCGTGCGCCCTGATCGGGTGCGCCGACCTCAGCGTCTGGGTGCTCACCGGCGGCGGCTACTTCTGGCCGGCCTGGACGTTGCTCGGCCTGGCGACGATCGTCGGGCTGCACGCCTGGGTGGTCAGTCGCCCTCCCGGCGCCCGCGAGCGGGAGCTCACCGAGCGGATCGCCACGCTGACCCGTTCCCGCCGCAGCGCCGTGGACCAGCAGGCGGCCGAGCTGAAACGGATCGAGCGCGACCTGCACGACGGGGCCCAGGCCCGCCTGGTGTCCCTGGCGCTGACCCTCGGCCTGGCCGGGGACCTGCTGCGCCGCGACGTCAACGGTGCCGCGCAGCTGCTGGCGGAGGCCCGCGCCACGGCGACCGCCGCCCTCGACGACCTTCGCACCGTCACCCAGAGCATCCACCCGGCGGTCCTCGCCGACCGCGGCCTCGGTGACGCCGTCCGCGCCCTGGCGCTCGACCTCGCCGTGCCCGTCACCGTCACCGGCGACCCGCCCGCGCAGCTCCCACCGGCGGTGCAGACCGCGGCGTACTTCGCGGTGGCCGAAGCCCTGGCCAACGTGGCGAAACACAGCGGCGCCACGGCGGCGTGCGTGACCTTCGACCAGGCCGGCGACATGCTACGGATCCAGGTCGACGACAACGGTTCCGGTGGCGCCGACCCGGGCCGCGGGACCGGCCTGCGCGGCATCATCGGTCGCCTCGACGCCATCGACGCCCGCCTGTCGGTCGACAGCCCGGTCGGCGGCCCGACCCGGGTCAGCGTCACGATCCCGATCGAGCCGGCATGAAGCTGCGCAGGCACCGCAGGCACCGCAGGCCGATGGCCCGCACGCTCCGCGGCGGTACGCCTCAGGACGTCGCGGCCGACTGCCCGCTGCGGCTGTCCGGCAGTACGCCCTGGTCGGGGCGGTGGGTCAGCACCCGGGGGCCGGTCTCGGTGACCGCGACGGTGTGCTCGGAGTGGGCCGAGCGCGAGCCGTCCGCGGACCGGATCGTCCAGCCGTCCTGATCAAATTTGATCTTGCCGGTGCTACGGCAGAACCACGGCTCGATCGCGAGCGTCAGGCCGGGCTTGAGTTTCATGCCCCGCCCGGGTCGGCCGTTGTTGGGCACGTGCGGGGCCTCGTGCATGGTGCGGCCGATGCCGTGCCCGCCGAACTCGTCGTTGACCTGGTAGCCGTAGCGGTGGGCGACCTCGCCGATGGCGGCGGAGATGTCGCCGAGCTGGTTGCCCGGCCGCGCGGCGTCGATGCCGGCCGCCAGCGCGACCTCGGTGGCCTCGATCAGCTTCAGATCCGCCGGGTCGGGGGTGCCGACGACGACGGACAGCGCGGAGTCGGCGGCCCAGCCGTCGATCCCGACCGCCATGTCGATGCTCAGCAGGTCACCGTCGCGCAGGACGTAGTCGTGCGGCAGACCGTGCAGCACGGCGTCGTTGACCGAAAGGCACAGGACGTTGCGGAACGGGCCGCGACCGAACGACGGCGTGTAGTCCCAGTAGCAGGACTCGGCGCCCCGCTCCCTGATTCGGCGGCGGGCGTGGTGCTCCAGGTCCAGCAGGTTGACCCCTGCGGCGGCCACCGCACGCAGCTCGGCCAGCAGCTCGCCGACGAACCGGCCGGTCACGGCCATTCGATCGACTTCCGCGGCGGTTTTCAGCTCGATCACGATCAACCCTTCCGTCTCCGGTGCGGTATATTTATACCACGTTGGCCCGAGGGGTCGGCGGGTCGACATTGCCGGTCCGCGCGGACGCATCTATCCTGCTCACATGGTCCGCCCACCCCTCACACCGGAACAGATCGCCGCGGGGCAACGCCTCGGGGCGGCCCTCCGGGTCGCACGGGGCAGCCGCAGTCTCGTCGAGGTGGCCCTGGCGGCCGGCATGTCACCGGAGACGCTGCGCAAGATCGAGGTGGGCCGGCTTCCGGCACCCGCGTTCGGCACCGTGGTCTGCCTCAGCGAGGTCCTCGGCGTCGCGCTCAGCGACCTGGCCGAGGTGTGGCTGGCCGATCTGCGCGTCCGCGAGGCGTCCTGACCACTCGGTCGACGACCGCTGGGTAGCCTTGAGCCCATGATCTTCATTACCGCGAAGTTCCGGGTGCTGCCCGAACATGCCGACCAGTGGCCACAGATCGCCGCCGCGTTCACCGAGGCGACCCGCGCCGAGCCGGGCTGCCTGTGGTTCGAGTGGTCCCGCAGCCTGGACGACCCGACCGAGTACGTCCTGGTCGAGGCCTTCCGCGACGACGAGGCAGGCGCGGCACACGTCCAGTCGGCCCATTTCCGCGCCGCGCAGGAGACGCTGCCGCCGCACCTGGCCGAGACGCCGCGCATCGTCAACGCCACGGTCCCGCAGCAGGACTGGTCGCTGCTCGGCGAGATGGCCGTACCCGAGGCCCGCTGACCGCCGGCCGACGCCGGCAGGGCCACTTTCCGCCGTTTCCGCTCGGCGCTTTTCGCCAACCCGGGCCGGTGGCTCCACTGGGGACTGTCGGATATCCGCGATCCCCGACGCCGGCCCGGGTGGAGGATGTCGGACATCGATCTCGTCGCTAAGGTCCAGCGTGACAAGCGCCTGCCGGGGAAGGCGGTGATCGATGCGTTGCGTCACCTGTGGGGCCGACACCGATGCGGCGCTCCCCACCTGCCAACGGTGCGGTTCGGCCCTGCCCGGCGCCGTCGTGCCGCAGCAGGAGTCTCCGCCTCGCGCGTTCTCCGTCGCGACCGAGCCTCCCGACTCGACCACCGAGCCGCCCGGCCCGACCGTCCTCGCGACCGAACCGCCCAGCGCGACACCCCTCACGACCGAGCCGCCCAGCGCGACACCCTTCGCGACCGAACCGCCGGGGGTGTCGCCCGTCGTCGGCGGGGCCTCGGGCGCGATGTCGGGGGCGGCCCTGCCACCCCCGCTGTGGGACCTGCTGGTGTGCGCGGTGCTGTTCGCCGGCTGGGCGCTGGTGCTGCTGCTCGTCGCGCTCGCCCGGGGCGCCCAGGAGCCGTCCGAGGTGCCGGGTCGACTGGCCCTGTGGCACTACGTGCTCGCCGCGCTCGCCGTGGCCATCTACCTGTTGACGGCCGTCCGGGGCGTACCCGAGTCACCTGGCTACCTGTGGGCGCGCGCGGCCCGGGGTGACGGCCGTGACGGTGACCTGAGGCGAGGGCTCCAGCTTCTGGTGCCCACGGTCGTGGTGACCGTCGCGGTGGCGCTCGTCGCGGGCATGACAGTGCCGCTGTCCGCCGCCGTCTCCGAGGCGACGTCCACCTCGGCGACCCCGACCGCCGACGACGAGGTGCCCACCGAGACGCCGCCGACGCCCGACCCGGTCCCGACGACGACGCCCGGCCCGGAGACGCCGACGCCGACGGTGAGCGACGATCCGGATGCCCGGCGGCGTACGCAGGCCCAGGCGGTGGACGCGCTGCTGTCGGAGTCGATCGCCTCGCGCGGCGACCTGGCCATCGCCATCGCGGCCGTGGGAGAGTGCCGCGACCTGAACCGCTCGCTCGGCCTGTTGGACGGCGTGACACGCCAACGCCGCACCCAGCGTGACCAGGCCGAGGCACTGACCGTCGACGCGCTCACCGACGGGCCGGCGATGCGCTCCCACCTGGTCTCCGCCTTCACGTACGCCGGGGACGCCGACGCGGCCTACGCCGCCTGGACGCGACGCTCCATCAGCTCCGGCTGCTCGCTCGACGCCAACTGGCGGCGGGGCAACCAACTCTCCGAGCAGTCCCAGAAGGCCAAGAACGAGTTTCTGCGCCGGTGGAACCCGATCGCCACCTCATGCGGGTTGCCCACCCGCACCAGCAGGGAAATCTAGGGAGCCGGGAGATGACGACGTGACGGTGACCGAGGCGCCGCAGACCGACCACTTCGATTTCCCGTCGTACCAGGTGCCACCGCGGCTGTCTGACACCACCCGGCAGTTGTGTGGCGCGGCCTACCTCGACCAGAAGTACGCCGAGACGGTGATCAGAGAGGTGATCGAGGACGAGCGGCGTGCCGTCGCGCTCTCGTTCGGCTTCGACCTCAACGCGGTCGTCCGGCACTGCTTCCGGGCGCAGCACCGCTACCTGGTCCGCGACAGCATTCTGTTCGGGCTGCTCGTCATCGGTCTGCTGACCTCGATCACCGCCACCGTGGGCTGGGTGGTGCTCGGGTTCACCGTGCTGCTGGCCCGGTCCCGGGAGTCGCGCCAGCTGTCCCTGCCCGTCCGCGTCCTGTTGTACGGCACGCTGGCCACCATCGTGCTGTGCAGTGGCGGCCTGGCGCTCGTGCTGCCTCTGTTCAGTCTGTCGAGCGGCCTCGAAATCTTCGCCGGCTCCCTGCTGGGCACCGGCCCCGACCTCAGCGCCGACTCACTGGTCGAGGCGCTGCAGGCCAGGATGACGGCCGGCCTCTTCGGCTTCCTGGCCTGGATGCCCCTCCTGCTCGGTGTCGCCACCCTCGCCGTCCTCGTCCGGTTCGAGCGCACCACCCACCAGATCCTGACCGACGAGCTGCGCCCCGGCATCCCACCGGTCCTGCCGACCCTGCCCAACGAACGGGTGGCCCGCCGGCTCGACCTGGTGGCCCGCGCCCAGTACGGCAACATCACCGTCCAGGAGCGGGACCCCTTCCTGGGCTGCGGTGCGGCCGAGCACGGCTGGTCGTACGCCATTCCGGTGCGGCCCTCCCCCGGCCGGGCCGCCGGCCGCGACGGCGGCACGGATGCCCCGCCGATCGACCAGGCGGAGCTGGGGCCCGCGCTGACCGCGCACGTCCGGGCGGCGATCCGGCGGATGCGGGAGGATCCGCTGCCCCGCGCCGTCCGGGTGCCCGGGCTCTCCCTGGTGCCGCACATCGTCGCCGACGGGGTACGCCGGCAGGGTGACCCGCTGCTCGACCCGGTGACCGGGATGCCGCGCAGCCGCGCCTCGGAAGAGGTGATCGACGTGATCGTCCGGCATCCGCAGGGCGGCCTGCGCTACTACGACCGGATCGTGGTCAGCGGCGCCGGCAAGCCCCTGCACACCGCCGACGGACGGCTCGTGCTGCCCGAGCAGAACCTCGGCATCGACATCTCCGCGTTCGTGCACGCCGCCGTCGAGGGCGGGTTGCTCTACGTCGAGTTCGTCACCACGGTGATGCCCCCCATCGAGGCCCGGTACGCGGTGGTCGATCGGCTGCGGCCCGAGCAGTCGATGGTCCGGATCGTGCGTGACGTGCTGGCGAACATGGTGACCGACTCGGTGCTCAGCGGCTGGCACCTCATCAAGCGACTGCGGCACGATCGGGGCATGAAGACCCGGATGGACGACGCGCTCGCCGCGAGCGAGCAGTTCCGGACGCACGACTACGGCGCCCGGGTCAGTGTGCGTCAGCTCGTCGCCGAGCGGACCGCGGTCAAGCACCTGCAGCTGCTCGACGAGTGGAAGTACACCAAGCTGCTGGAGCGGGCCGTGCTGGAGGCGGTCGTGTCGTTCCTGACCGAGCGGGGCCTGGACACCGGCGATCTGGTGCAGCGCGCGTCCGAGGTCCAGAACATCTTCGGCAACGTCAACACAATCTTCGGCGGTCAGCAGGCGTTCGCCAGCTCCAATGTCACGTTCGAACAGCACACCTAGGAGGCCCCCGATGGCGGACCCGGATCAGCCGGCCCGGTCGATCGTGTTCCACAACACGATCCATGGTGGGCAACAGGCGATGGCCAGCGACAACGTCACCATGGTCCAGTACAACGGGACCAACGACCTCGCCGAGCGGTTCGACGCGCTGCTGCGCACCCTGAAGGAGCATGTCGCCGACTTCGAGGACCCGGATCGCGCCGGCCGCGAGGTGGCCGCGATCGAGGTCGCCCGCGAGCAACGGCAGCCGGACCCCAAGCCGGTGCTGACGTCGTTGGAGACACTTGCCGCGCTGGCCACGGTTGGCGGCACGCTGGTGGAGGCGGTCAGGGGCGCCATCGACATCGTCTCCCAGCACTGGCCACTCTGACCGGTACGGTGAGCAGAGCTGGCTGGCCCGACGGCACCAAGGGCGCCCAGGTCGGTGCGAGCGAATACCGACAGTCGTCTATGGACATGCCATCCTGTTAACGCTAACGTAGCCGACGACCGTCGATATCTGAGCGTAATCTGACCGTCACGAAGGGCCTGTCATTGCTGGTCCCGGCTGTGCGGTCGACATCGTTCGCGGCGTGGGGCGGGTGGAGCGTGGCCGGCACGGGACGGCCCGGGATCACCACCGGGCGACCCGCGCCGAGGGCCGGACGATTCCAGGCCACGGCCACTTCATCGATCACCGCCGCGTCCCCGGGCAGGACCGTCGGCGCTGACCGGCAACCGTAACGCCACGTACCGAACCGCCTGGCCCGCCGACCACGCCGTCCCCGACGGCTCACCCCGGCGCCGGACGGCCTCGGTTTCGTCGTACGCGGCCACAGACCGGGCCAGGTCCCGCCGTCCCCCTGCTCAGAGTCCGGGCCCGAGCAGGGGGAACGGGCCGGCCCCCGGCACATCGTCAATCTCTCACCGATGAGGAGAGCACGTGCGACTCAGACAACCCCGCCACCGGCGGTCGGCGCTCATCGCCGCCGCCGCCACACTCGTGCTCGTCGGCGCCGCCCTCACCCAGACCGGCGCCTCGGCGGCCGCCGCCGGATGCCAGGTCACCTACTCGGTCAGCTCCCAGTGGCAGGGCGGCTTCGGCGCCAACGTCACCATCACCAACCTGGGCGACGCCGTCAACGGATGGCGACTGACCTGGAACTTCGCCGCCGGCCAGACCGTCACCCAACTGTGGAACGGCAGCTACACCCAGGCAGGCAGCGAACTCACCGTCACCAATGCCCCCTACAACGCCAGCATTCCCACCAACGGCAGCACGAGCTTCGGCTTCAACGGCAGTTGGACCGGCAGTAACCCCGTACCGGCCTCCTTCGCCCTGAACGGCACCACCTGTACGGGAGGGGTGGACCCGACGACCCCGCCACCGACCACACCGCCACCCACCACACCGCCACCGACCACACCGCCACCCACCACACCGCCGCCGAGCACGACCCTGCCCTGCGACATCTACACGGCCGGTGGCACGCCCTGCGTCGCGGCGCACAGCACCACCCGTGCCCTGTACGCCTCCTACAACGGGTCGCTCTACCAGGTGCGCCGATCCTCGGACAACAGCACCCGCAACATCGGGGTGCTCAGCACCGGAGGACGGGCCAACTCCGCCACCCAGGACAGCTTCTGCGCGAACACCACGTGCGTCATCACGGTCATCTACGACCAGTCCGGGCGCGGCAACAACCTCGGCTACCAGGGCGCGGGGGGCATCGGGGGCGCCGTGCAGCCCGCGGTGGCGACCAGGGAGTCGTTGACTGTCGGCGGCAACAAGGTCTACTCGCTTTACATCAACGGCAACAGCAGCTACTGGCGCGACGGGCACCTGACCGGCATCCCGACCGGGGCCGCGCCGGAGGGCATGTACATGGTGACCAGCGGCACCCACGTCAACAGCGGCTGCTGCTTCGACTACGGCAACAGCGAGACCACCCGTCGGGCCGACGGCCGGGGCACGATGGACGCCATCTACTTCGGAACGAGTTGCTGGTTCGGCGGCTGCTCCGGCAGCGGTCCCTGGGTCCAGGCGGATCTGGAGTGGGGTCTGTTCCCGGGCGGCAGCAGCTCGTGGAACCCGAACCAGCGGGCGTTCACCAGCAAGTTCGTCACCGCTACGTTGAAGAACAACGGTACGACGCGCTTCGCCATCAAGGGCAGCAACTCCCAGTCCGGCAACCTCTACACGCTCTGGGACGGCTCGCTGCCCTCGGGCTACAACCCGATGCGGAAGCAGGGCGCCATCATCCTGGGCAGTGGTGGCGACTGCTGCATCGACAACTCCAACCAGAGCGTCGGAACCTTCTACGAGGGCGCGATGGTGGCGGGCTACCCGTCCGACGCGACCGAGAACGCGGTGCAGGCGAACATCGTCGCCGCCGGCTACCGCTGAGGTCCCGCGGCCGCCACCCCCGTCTCGCGGCGTGTGGCGGCCGCGACCAATCGCTACGCCGCGTGGCCCGGCTCGGGAAGGCTCCCGAGCCGGGGTGAGCCCGCGCGGCGACGCCAAGCGGCGGCAGGCATCATGTCGGCGTGAACTCAACCCTGGCCGCCCTGCTCGGCTCCGCGATCACCGCCTTCGCATCGCTGTTCGTGGTGTGGGTGCACGGTCGGATCAGGCGGCGGCAGCGCGAGCGGGCCGAGCTTCAGCGGGCGTACGTCCTGGTTCTGTCCGGCGCTCTACGCCTCGCCCACAAGGCCGAGGCGTTGCGGCAGACCGGGTACTGGCGGTCGGGCCTGCCGGAGGCGGGTAACGACCTGCTCGGAGGGCACAAGCCGCTGGGGCCGATGATGCTGCACGACTGGCTGGCCCGGGACATGGTCACGGTGGAGGCCGCCTGGTCGGAGATCTGGACGCGCGGGGACCAGGACGGCATCGCGCTGACCAACGGGCTGATGACCGCGTTCAACGGGGTGCTGGCCGCCGCGCTGCGGGCCAGCGGTACAGAGCCGTTCGAGTCGTCCGACGAGATGACGATCGCCAGCCGCCGCCTCGGCGAGGCACGTCGGCAGCTCGCCCTGCACGCGCGCCGGGCCGCCAAACTGGGCCCGCGGGACGTCGACCTGTTCACCGAGCGCGAGTACGGCGTACCGGTGGGCTGAGGTCTCGTTTCGTTGCCGCGGTGGCTTGGGGCTTGGAAGGAGGCTCGGGTCGCTCGGCGGGCGTGGGCAGGACCAGGTGGACGACCCCGAGCATCAGTGCCGCCACCACACCGTCGAGCCAGTAGTGGTTGCCGGTGGCCACGACGACCAGCAGGGTGACGAGCGGGTGGGCCAGCCACAGCCACCGGAGGCGCCCGCGGGTCACCGCGACGAGCGCGACGGCCACGACCAGCGCCCACCCGACGTGCAGGGACGGCATGGCGGCGTACTGGTTGCTGAGGGTGTCGGTGTCGGGTGGACCGTAGACGGTGGGCCCGAACCGGCGGCCGGTGTCCACCAGGCCCGTCAGCGCGGTCAGCCGGGGCGGCGCCAGGGGGACCAGGAGGTGCAGGGCCAGAGCCGCCGCGGTGAGACAGGCGAGCACGCGACGCGTCCACAGGTAGTGCGCCGGGTGTCGCACGTAGAGCCAGCCGAGGGTGATCACCGTGGTGGGGAAGTGCACGTACGCGTAGTAGCCGTTGGCCAGGTGCGCCACCAGGTCGTGCGCGAGCAGCGGATGCTGGACGGCAGCCTCGTCGGGCAGGTGGAACAGCCGCTCGATGTGCCAGACCGACTCGCCGTTGGCCAGCGCGGTCGACACCCGACCGGCCACCGCCATCCGCGCCACCTTGTAGAGCAGGAACAGCGTGGCGACGAGCAGCAGCTCGCGCGCCGCGCGGCGGGCCGGAGCGGCCCGCCGGCCGGGTGCCACCGGCTGCGGCACCGCCAGCTCGGCGATCTCCACAGGCGCCTCGATTCAGTCACTGTCGCCGGGTGGATCGGGCCGCCACCGTCTCCAGACGGTGGCGGCCCGCTGCGGTCGGACGTCAGCGCCGGTCGGGCGTCCCCCTCGGCGCGGGGTCGACGGAGACCTGGTCGAACGCGGGCGCCCCGTCGACCGCGTCGGCGCCGACCGCCGTCGTCGTGGCGGCGTCCGGCAGGTCGAGGCTGGTCCGCAGGGTCACCGGCCGGAGCAGGAGCGCGGCGATGACGCCGACCACCCCGATGGCGGCCGAGATGAGGAAGATGTGCCCGGTGGCGTCGCCGTACGCGGCCCGCACGATGTGCTGGATCCCGTCGGGCAGCGCGGTGATGTTGAGGTTGCTGTCGCCGCCGGCGCCGGAGGCGGGGATCCCGGCGGCGGTCAGGTCACGCGTGATCTGGTCGGTGACCCGGTGGGCGAGGACGGCGCCGAGCACCGAGACACCGATGGTGCCGCCGAGGGACCGGAAGAACGCGACGCTGGAGCTGGCCGCGCCGATGTCCTTGAGGGCCACCGTGTTCTGGACGGCGAGGACGAGGTTCTGCATGGTCATGCCGACGCCGGTGCCGACGATGAACATGGCGACGCCGACCAGGACGAGCGACGTCTCGTGGTCGATGGTGCCGAGCAGTGCGAAACCGGCGACCAGGAGGATCGAACCGGCGACGATGTACGGCTTGATCCGCCCGGTCCGGGTGATCAGCCGCCCGGCGACGATCGAGGAGCCGAGGACGCCGGCCATCATCGGGATGGTGAGCAGGCCGGCCTCCGTCGGGCTGTAGCCGCGGCCGATCTGGAAGTACTGGCCGAGGAAGACCGCGCCGCCGAACATGGCCATGCCGACCGCGAGGCTGCCGAGGATGGCCAGCGCGGTGGTGTGCTGGCGCACGATGCCGAGTGGGACCACCGGCTCGGCCGCCCGCGACTCCACCCAGACCGCGAGGGCGAGCAGGAGGAGCGCGCCGCCCACCATGACCCCGGTCTGCCAGGAGACCCACGCGAACGACCCGTCGACGAAGGAGATCCAGATCAGCAGCACGCTGACGCCGGCGGCGATCAGGGTGGCACCCAGGTAGTCGATCTTGACGTTCTCCCGCCGCAGCGTCGGCAGGTGCAGGGTCGCCTGGAGCAGGATCAGCGCGATGGCGGCGACCGGCACGCCCACGAAGAAGCACCAGCGCCAGCCCAGCCAGGACGTGTCAACGATGAGGCCGCCGAGCAGCGGGCCGCCGACGGTCGCGACCGCCATGACGCCGCCGAGGTAGCCGTTGTAGCGACCCCGCTCACGCGGCGGGATCATGGCGGCGATCGCCACCTGGACGAGGGCCTGCAGGCCGCCGACCCCGATGCCCTGGAACGCGCGGGCCGCGATGAGCTGCCCCGCGCTCTGCGAGAAGCCGGCGATGACGGAGCCCAGCAGGAAGACCACGATGGCGATCTGGATGAGGAGCTTCTTGTTGAACAGGTCAGCCAGCTTGCCCCAGATCGGGGTGGTGGCGGTCGCGGTGAGCAGGGTCGCGGTGACCACCCAGGTGTACTGGTTCTGGGAGCCGTTCAACGACCCGATGATCTTGGGAAGCGCGGTCGAGACGACAGTGCTGCTCAGCATCGCGACGAAGAGCACCAGCAGCAGACCGCTGAGCGCCTCGAGCGTCTGCCGATGGGTCATCGGCTCGGTGCCGGCCGTGGTGGTGGGTGCGCTCATCGCGCGGCCTCCAGCTTGTCGTGGTTGGCGAGGGCGACGTCGAACAGGGCTGCGCGGCGAGCGCCGTGGGTTCACGAACCCGCGCATTCGCGCACCTGAGTTGGTTGCCTCACGCAAGCATCTACCGATCTTGCCCAGTCGGCAAGTTTGCGCATTGAGAAGCCGGTCACTCCACGTACGCTGAGCGCGATGGACGAGATCACCGGTCTACGGGAGCGCAAGAAGGCGGCCACCCGCCTCGCCCTGCACGAGTCAGCCCTGCGCCTCGCGGCCGAGCAGGGCCCGGACTGCGTGACCATCGAGGCGATCGCCGACGCCGCGAACGTCTCCCGGCGGACGTTCTCGAACTACTTCTCCAGCAAGGAGGAGGCGCTCTTTTACGGCGACACGGTGCGCCTGCGCCGGCTGTTGCAGTTGGTGCACGAGCGGCCGGGCAGCGAGCCGCCGTGGACCGCGCTGAGCCGGGCGGCCGAACACGTGACCAGGGAATCATCGGATGATCGCGACCACAGCTGGCTGACCCGACGCCGGCAGCTACGCGGGCACCCCGGCCTGGCCGCGCAGCAGGTCGCGGCGTACACCGCGATCGAGCGCGAGCTGGCCGCGGAGCTTGCGCACCGGCTCACCGGCGCGGCGGTGGAGCTGCGCTCCCGTCTGCTGACCGCGACGTTCCTGGCCGCCCTGCGCGTCGCCACCCAGCACTGGATCGACCACCCGGGCGACGACCTGCTGGAGATCGTTCGCACCGCGCTCGCCGAGGTCGCTCCCCCGTCGGCCGCCGCACCGGCAGACGACTCGACGACCTGACCATCGACAGGTGTACGACCCGACACGGCGCGCGCCGGCCCGCCGCCAGCGAGCGCCACAGCGGAACGACGGCGGGCCCCGTCGCGCCGGCCACCACCGCTCTCGGCGCTGGTGGCCGGCGGACGAGGCCCGCCGTCGACGGGGTCAGCGGTAACCAGCGGTCACCACGTTGGCCTGCACCGCGTTCTCGGTCGCGTCGGACGGGTAACCGGCGACCATGGCCCCCTCGTAGAAGGTGCCGGCGCTCAGGTTCGCGCCCCCGTCGGGCTTGCAGCAGTCACCGCCACTCCCCAGGATGATCGCGCCCTGCTTCTTCATGGGGCTGTATCCCGACGGGAGCGAGCCGTCCCACAGCGTGTAGAGGCTGCCGGACTGGGCGTCGCTGCCCTTCATGGCGAAGCGGGACGTGCCGTTGTTCTTGAGCGTCGCCGTGACGAACTTGCTGGTGAACGCCCGCTGGTTCGGGTTCCACGAGCTGCTGCCACCGGGGAACAGACCCCACTCCAGGTCGGCCTGCACCCAGGGACCACTGCCGGAGCAACCGCCGAACCAGCACTGCTTGCCGAAGTTGATGGCGTCCATCGCGCCGGCGGCGTCGGCCTTGCGCGTCGTCTCGCTGTTGCCGTAGTCGAAGCAGCAGCCGCTGTTGACGTGGGTCCCGCTGGTCACCATGTACATGCCCTCGGGCGCCGCGCCGGTCGGCACGCCGGTCAGGTGCCCGTCGCGCCAGTAGCTGTTGCCAGGATTGATGTAGAGCGAGTACGCCTTGGCGCCGCCGACCGTCAGGGACTCCGAGGTCGCGGTCGCCGGCCTGCTCTGCGGCGAGCCCGGAACCACGCTGGACCCCTGGTACCAAAGGTCGTTTCCGCGCCCGGACTGGTCGAAGACGACGGTGATCACGCAGGTCGTGCCGGAGCAGAACGAGTCCTGCGTCGCCGCGTTGGCGGTGCCGCCCGTGCCGGTCAGGCCGATGTTGCGGGTGGTGTTGTCCGACGAGCGCCGGACCTGGTAGAGGTTGCCGGCGTACGTCGCGTAGAGGGCTCGCGTCGTGCTGTGGGCCGCCACGCACGGGGTGCCGCCGGAGGCGTAGATGTCGCACGGGCGCGCGCCGCTCGGCGGCGGGGTCGTGGTCGGCGGGGTGGTGGTCGGCGGGGTCGTTGTCGGCGGGGTGCTCGGCGAGGCCCAATGCTGGTTGGCGCCGCCGTTGCAGGCCCAGAGGATCAGTTTGGTGCCGTTCGCGGTGGCCGCGCCGTTGGCGTCCAGGCACAGCCCGGACTGCACACCGGTGATGGTGCCGTTGCTGTTGACGTTCCACTGCTGGTTGGTCTGGCCGTTGCAGTCCCAGATGATCGCCGCGGTGCCGTTGGTGGTGCCTCGGCCGGAGGCGTCCAGGCACTTGTTGCCGTACACCGTGAGCTGCTTGCTCGACGTCCAGGTCCAGGTCTGGCCGGCCGCGCCGTTGCAGTCCCACAGTTGGGTCTGGGTGCCATTGGTGGTGCTGGAGTTGGGAACCTCGATGCATCGACCGGACGGGACGCCGACGATTGTGGTGCTCTGCCCGGGCGCGATGGCGGCGGCCGCCAGCGGCGCGGCGGCGGCCTCGGCGGCGGACGATCCGGCGCCGGCCGTCGCACCGACGGTGACGAGGACGAGGACGCCGGCCAGTGCGCTGGCCAGGACGGCCAGGCGTGGGAGGCGACGTCTCGGGATGGGATCGCGGGCCATGCCTGACCCGGCGGGGGACGGGGTTCGCACGAGGTGGCTCCTCGGAGTCGTGACGGCGTGGATGGCCGACGCCGCAGGTGGTGGTGGCGGGGGCAGCCGAATCGATTCGCGGCAATCGTAGGATCAATTTTCGATGAGTGTCAATGAATGCCCGCCCGGCGGGAGTCCGGCGGTGGCCGCCCGTGCCGACGGCCACCGCCTGACCTCTTCCGCGACGCCTACCGCCCCCAGATCCGCCAGGTCTGGTTCAGCGGATTGCCCTGGCTGACCGCGTTGCAGGGCCACTGGAGGACCGTCGCGCGGGCCGCCGTGGAGACCCCGTTGACGTCGACACACTTGCCGCTGTGCCGGGCGACGAGCTGGTAGTCGTGCGAGTCGTTACCGGAGTAGGTCACCTTCCGGAGGGCGAACTGCTGGTTGAGCCCGTTCTGGCAGGTCCACTGGTCCACGGCGGCGCCGTTGGCGGTGGAGGCGCCGCTGACGTCGAGGCACTTGCCGCTCTGCTGGTTGACCACCGTGTAGGTGTCGGCCACGCCGGCGACCGGCCGGAAGTTCCAGAGCTGCTGGTCACCGCCCTCGCAGTAGAACTGCTGCTGAACGTTGCCATCGGTGGTGCTCAGGCCGGTGTTGTCCAGGCACTGCTGGGAGTGCTGGGCCACCGCCACCGACTGGAAGCCCCCCTCGGAGGGCGGCAGCAGGGTCACCGTGTACGTGTCGTTCTGGTTGCCGTACGGCAGGTTCACTGTGGCGTTGTTGTTGGACACGGTGACGACGCTGTTCGAAACCGTGACCGGGCCCTGCACCGCACCGCCGTTGTTGTACGGGATGCGCTGCGTGAGCACCCGCACCTGGTTGTTCTGCACCACGCCACTCGTCGTGTCGAGGCGTTGCAGATTGACGCTCAGGTTCCCGGTCGTCCGACCACCACCGACCAGGACCTTCGCCACCCCGTTCGCCTTCGTGGCGTACGCGTCGTAGGACTGGCTGCCGGTCACTGACACGATCTGCCCGGCCTGGGAGGCGTAGTAGCGGTAGACCCACCACTCGCCCTTGGGCTGATGCTGGCCGGCCGAGTTGCGGACCAGCAGGTTGCCGAGGTCGTTGTGCAGGTTGCCGGCGCTGGCCCAGTTGGCCCGCAGGCCGTCCGCCCGGGCCCGCTCCAGGCGGGCGATGTACCAGGCGCCGTCGGCCGGGTTCTGCTCGTTGCTCGCCCCGTACTCGTTGATCTGGTAGGGGCGGGGATGCGGGATGCCGCGCGGGTCGAGGGTGGCGTTGGCGGCGGCGACATTGGCGACCGGGTCACCGGGCAGCGAGTGCCAGCTGATGATGTCCGGCACGGTGTTTGTCGAGCGCACGAAGTCCAGGTACTGGTTCCAGAACGCGTGGTTGGTCGACGGCACGCAGGCGCAGCTCGGCCCGACGATCAGCTGGTTGGGGAACTCCGTCCGGAGGCGCTGGTACGTGCGCCGCCAGAGTTCGAGGTACTGGGAGATCGGCCGGTTCCAGAAGATGGTGATGTTGGGTTCGTTCCAGATGTCCCACTGCACCGACAGTCCGGACGCCCGGACGTCGCTGATCACCCGGGTCAGGAAGTTGTCGTAGTCGGTCCAGTTGCCGTTGTCGCCGGGGAAGCGGGAGATGCCGGCACCGTCGGCGCCCCACAGGTCGTGCGGCAACAGGATGAACTGCCCGCCCAGGGCGACGGTCCGACGGGCCTGGGCGACTGTGGCGTTCCAGCGGCGGTCGTAGTTTCCACCGACCCAGCCGCTGCCGGGCAGTTGCGCGCCGCCGGCGCGCATGTACTGGAAGTTGACGTCGCGGTAGAAGTGGTCGGGCGGGCCACTGGCGTTCTCGGTCATGCCGTAGATCCAGCCGGACGCGCGGTAGGTCGGCGTGCCGGTGGTGGTGGAGAAGTTGACGCTGATCGACTCGTCGGCGGCCTGGGCCGGGGACGCGGCGACGGTGACGGCGGTGGTTGCGGCGAGCAGGCCGACGACGAGTCGGGCGACGAGCGCGTGGGCTCGTCCCGACCTGCTGCGGGACGGGGTTTTCACGGGCGGCTCCTTGGTGGGGCGCGGGGGACGCTCTCCGGAGGGCTGCGCTTGCGAATCGATTCGCAGGGATCGTAGGTCGGAGACTCATCCGTGTCAATGAAGTGACGATCGCGTGAAGCCGCTGTTTCCCAGCAGTGCCTCCATGGACGCTCACCAGCCCTTGACCATCGCGCACGGGCGGTCCTATCTTCGTGCGAACCGGTTCGTCGAATCGGTTCGCCTCATGGTCGGACGTGGTCCGGCCCGCGACGGTCAACCCACGACACCCCACCTGACGATCGACTTGAAGTGAGGCAGCACATGACACGACTCAACCGACGGCGGCGCCTGGCCGCCGTTGCCGTGCTAGCGCTCGCCGCGGTGACGGCGAGCGCCTGCTCGTCGTCGTCCGGCGACTCCGACGGTGGCGGCGGCGCGTACCTCGTCTGGGACCCGTATCCGCAGTTCGCCGACGACTCCGACTGGGTCGCCCTGCTCAAGAAGTGCGGAACCTCGGCGGGCGTGACTGTCGAGCGGACCGGCTACGACACCACCGACCTCACCAACAAGGCGCTGCTCGCCGCCCAGCAGGGCAACTCGCCGGACGTGCTGATCGTCGACAACCCGGTCATCTCGACACTGGCCGAGGCCGGCGCGCTCACCACCACCGAAGAGAACAAGCTGGACGTGTCGAGCATGGCGGCGAACCTGCTCGGCGCCGGCCAGAGCGGGGGCAAGACGTACGGGGTGCCGATCGGGGCCAACACCCTCGCGCTCTACTACAACAAGGACCTGCTGACCGCCGCCGGCGTCGACCCGGCCTCGGTCAAGGACTGGACGTCACTGACCGCGGCGCTGACGAAGGTCAAGGCCAAGGGCAAGAAGGGCATCACCTTCTCCGCGATCGGCACCGAGGAGGGCAGCTTCCAGTTCCTGCCCTGGTTCTGGGGATCGGGCGCCCAGCTGACCAGCCTGGACTCGCCGCAGGCGGTGTCCGCGCTGACTCTCTGGACGGACTGGCTGGGGCAGGGCTACGCCCCGAACTCGGT
Source organism: Micromonospora sp. NPDC005194 (assembly GCF_040608335.1). Lineage (NCBI taxonomy): Bacteria > Bacillati > Actinomycetota > Actinomycetes > Micromonosporales > Micromonosporaceae > Micromonospora > Micromonospora sp. NPDC005194. The sequence continues at coordinate 25,226 of NZ_JBEXIA010000037.1, forward strand.
CATCAACAACACCCAGACCACGAGCTGGCAGGAGTTCGCCACCGGCGACTTCGCGTTCGCCGAGAACGGCACCTGGCAGTTGGCCAACGCGGAGAAGCTCGGCTTCTCGTACGGCACCATCGCGATCCCGGCCAGCGCCGGTGGGCCGGCCCCGGCGCCGACCGGTGGCGAGTTCGTCTCGATCCCGGTCCAGAAAAAGACCGACCGGTACGCGACGTCGCAGAAGCTCGTCACCTGCCTCACCAGCGCCGACAATCTCCTCACCACCGACACCACGCTCTCCTACGTCGCGCCGGCGGCCGCCGTGCAGGACCGGCAGGCAACCGAGAACCCCAAGCTCAAGGTCTGGGTGGAGGCCGTCCGGGCGGCGAAGGGCCGCACCGGTGACAACCTCGGCACGAAGTACCCGAAGATCTCCGAACCACTGTGGACCGCCGTGCAGGCAGCCCTGAGCGGCGGGAAGTCGCCGCAGGAGGCGCTGACCGCCGCGCAGGCCTCGGCCACGAGCAAGTAAGCGCGCCGAACCGACACGATGACCCCCACGACGCGGATTTCCACCATCACGCGAGGCCACGGTGGGGCGGTTGAGGCCGCCCCACCCGGGCCCCCCGCGCCTCGAAGCCGCCGGCCCGGACGTTGGCTGGCGTGGGGCTTCCTGGCGCCGACGGTCGTCTACCTGCTGGCCTTCTACGCCTACCCGCTCTACCGCAACGTCGAGCTGAGCCTGCGCGAGTACACCGTCCGCTCGTTCGTGCAGGGCGGCGCACCCTTCGCCGGCCTGGACAACTACCGCACCGTCCTGGCCGACCCGGCGTTCTGGCCGACGTTGGCGCACACAGTGGTCTTCACCGGCGCGTCGCTCGTCTTCCAGTTCAGCATCGGCATGGCCCTGGCCCTCTTCTTCCGCCAGAACTTCCCGCTGTCGGGCACCCTGCGGGCGCTGATCCTCGTACCGTGGCTGCTGCCGCTGATCGTGTCGGCCTCGACCTGGTCGTGGCTGCTCAACAGCGACTCGGGCCTGGTCAACGCCGCGCTGGGCGTCGTCGGGATCGACCCGGTCAACTGGCTCACCTCGCCGACCTGGTCGCTCACCTCGGTGATCATCGCGAACGTCTGGATCGGCATTCCGTTCAACCTGGTGGTGCTCTACAGCGGCCTTGCAGCGATCCCGGTCGAGGTGTACGAGGCGTCCGCGCTCGACGGCGCGACCGGTTGGCAACGGTTCTGGTCGATCACGTTCCCGCTGTTGCGCCCGGTCTCCGCGATCACGCTGCTGCTGGGGCTGATCTACACGCTGAAGGTCTTCGACATCATCTGGATCATGACCAGGGGCGGCCCGACCGGTTCCTCCGCCACGCTCGCCACCTGGTCGTACCGCCTCGGCTTCGGCAACCTGCTGCCCGAGTTCGGTCCGGGCGCGGCCGTCGGCAACCTGCTCATCGTGATGGCCCTGATCGCCGGGCTCGTCTACATCCGGTCCCAGCGGAGGCAGCACCTACGATGACCACGTCACCGCGTCGTGTCTGGTGGAAGACCGGAGTCGGTCTGGTGCTGACCGGGCTGATGCTCTTCCCCGTCTACTGGATGATCAATGTGTCGTTCACCCGGGACCAGGACATGCGGGCCAGTCCGCCGCACCTGTTCCCGACCGACGGCACGCTGGACGGCTACCGGGCCGTCCTCGACCAGCAACTGCCGTACCTCGGCACCAGTTTCCTCGTCGGGCTCGGCACGGTGGCGCTGACCGTGGCGCTCGCCGCCCCCGCCGGGTACGCGCTGGCGAAGCTGCGGCCACCCGGCGGCCCGGCGCTGAGCTTCCTGCTGCTGATCGCCCAGATGATCCCGGGCATCATCATGGCGATGGGCTTCTACGCCATCTACCTCACCCTCGGCGTCCTCAACACGCTGCCGGGCCTGATCCTGGCCGACACGACACTCGCGGTGCCGTTCGCCGTACTGATCTTCACGGCCTTCATGTCCGGCATCCCCGACGAGCTGCTCCAGGCCGCCGTGGTCGACGGCGCGGGACGGCTGCGTACCTTCTGGTCGATCGTGCTGCCGGTCAGCCGCAACTCGATCGTCACGGTGTCGCTCTTCGCGTTCCTGTGGTCCTGGTCCGATTTCATCTTCGCCTCGACCCTGGCCGGCGGCGGCGACCACCAGCCGATCACCCTCGGCATCTACCACTACATCGGCAACAACAACCAGCAGTGGAACGCCATCATGGCCACCGCCGTCGTCGCCTCGATCCCCGCCGCCGTGCTGCTGATCCTGGCGCAGCGGTACGTCTCGATGGGCGTGACCGCCGGCGCCGTCAAGGATTGACCATCCGCGGCGGTCGAGGACTGACCACCCGCACCACAGAAAGGCACCCGCCACCCATGACCGTCGCCCCGTCCGGTCCGGAGTTCGCCATCCAGGACATCCCGTTCAGCTACCGCGGATCCTGGTTCAACATCTCCCCGGTGGTAGCCGAGAAGACGTACGCCGACGACCTGCACCTGGTGTCGCACCAGACCGGGCTGCACCCGGTGCTGCGCCTCTCCCCCACGGCCGCGGGCACCACGGTCGTGGCCACGCCCGCGCTGCTGACCTGGCGTGCCGGTCCCGGTCGGATCGAGGCCGCCTACGACGCACCCGACACCCTGCGGATCCGGGGCCGGCACCTCGGCCTGCGGATCGCCGCGGCCGCGGGCACCCTCACCCCGTTCAGCGGCACCTACCTCTACCTCGACCCGGTCGACGGCTCACACGTCTTCACCTCGTACGAGACCGGGCGCCGCTACCGGGTCACGGTGCTCTCCGGCGCGCTGCGTCGCGCCGACGGCGTCGAGGCGCTCGGCACCGCCGACCGCTGCCTGGACCTCCCCGGCGACCAACCCTGGGAGATCGCCATCGAGGAGTACGCCACCGCCCGCCGGCCGTACGCCGCCGCCGTCCCCTTCGACCGGGTGTGCCGCGACCGCAGCGCCGAGTTCGCCGCGTTCGTCGACGCCGTCGCGCCGTGGCGCGGCGCGGACACCCCCGCCGCCGAACTGGCCGCGTACGTGCTGTGGTCCGCCACCGTCGCCCCGGCGGGCTTCGTCACCCGGCCCGCCGTCCTGATGTCCAAGCACTGGATGGACAAGGTGTGGAGTTGGGACCACTGCTTCAACGCGATCGCGCTCGCGGCCGGTGAGCCGGAGCTGGCCTGGCACCAGTTCCACCTGCCCTTCGACCACCAGGACGGCGCGGGTGCCCTGCCCGATTCGGTCACCCACTCGGAGGTGCTGCACAACTACGTCAAGCCCCCCATCCACGGCTGGGCCCTGCGTCACCTGCGCCGACGCCTCCCCCAGTCACCGGACCGGGCGGCGCTCGCGCAGACGTACGACCGGCTGGCCCGCTGGACCGGGTTCTGGCTCGACGCGCGCCGTGCGCCCGGCCACGACCTGCCGCACTACCAGCACGGCAACGACAGCGGCTGGGACAACGCCACCACGTTCGACGAGGGCCGGGTCGTGCAGACCGCCGACCTGGCCGCGTTCCTGGTCTCCCAGTTGCGGTGCTTGGCCGACCTCGCCACCGAGCTGGGCGAACCTGCCGACCGGTGGTCCCGGGAGGCCGACCGGATCCGGACGGCCATGATCGGGCAGCTGTGGGACGGCGAGCGCTTCACCGCCCGCAGCCCGCACACCGGGCAGCGGCGGACAAGCCGCAGCCTGCTCGACCTGATGCCGGTCGCTCTCGGCGCCGACCTGCCCGCCCCGATCGCCGACGCGCTGGCCCGGGGCGTCGAGACCCACCTCACCACGCACGGGCTGGCCACCGAACCGACGGACTCGGCCCACTACCTCGCCGACGGCTACTGGCGGGGCCCGATCTGGGCGCCCTCCACCGTGCTGGTCGAGGACGGTCTGCGGCGGGCCGGGCACACCGCGATCGCCGACGACATCAGCCAGCGCTTCCTCGCGCTGTGTGAGAAGTCCGGTTTCGCGGAGAACTTCGACGCCGAGACCGGCGCCGGGCTGCGGGATCGCGCGTACACCTGGACGGCCAGCAGCTACCTCATCCTCGCGGCCGCCCAGGAGGAACGCCGAGCCGCGCGGCGGTAGCCGGCCAGCGGGGTCCCGCCGATGGGCGGGGCCCGCGCGCCGGTGGAGGGTCAGTGGGTCCGGACCGGGCCGGTGCTGGACCGCAACGAGATGGGCGGGCTGTAGAGGCGGTGCCGCGGCACGCTGCCGGGGGCCGCGATGATCTCCAGCAGCAGCGACACCGCCTCGGCGCCCATGTCCCGCATGGGCACGTCCGCCGCGGTCAGCGGCGGGCGGAAGTCCTCCGCCCAGTGCTGGGCGGCGACCCCGGTGACGGAGAAGTCGGCCGGCACGGACAGCCCGGCGCTGGTCAGCGCACGCTGCATCCCGGGCAGCGCCGCCTCGTTGATGGTGGCCACCGCCGTGACGTCCGGATGCGTCCCGAGCAACTGCTCCACGCACGCCTCACCGGAGGCCGTGTCGTCGCCGCAGCAGACGTCCACGCCGACCAGACCTCGTTCCGCCACCGCCGCCTGGAAACCGGCCAGCGCGCGATGGCTGGGCCCGTAACCCGCCGCCACCAGCTCGGCGGAGCGGTTGACCAGCGCCACGTGCCGATGCCCCAGATCGGCCAGGTGGTGCACGCAGCGCGCGATCAGCCCGGCGTAGTCGATGTCGACCCAGCTCATGCCGTGCGCTTCGGCCGTCCGACCGATCGTGACGAACGGCAGACCCGTTCTGGCCAGCCGCGTGACCCGGTCGTCCTCCAACCGGATCTCCATGAGGACCACGCCGTCCACCCGACGGCCGGTGACGATCCGCTCGAACGACCGGTCGTGGTCGCCGCCGGACGGGGACAGCAGCACATCCAGGTCGTGGCGGGCGGCGGCCTCGACGACGCTGGCCACGAAGCCCAACTGCATGTCGGTCAACCGCTGGCTCGCCGGTGGGATCACCAGCCCGAGGGTGCGGGTACGCCCCTCCTTCAGGGCGCGGGCGCTGGCGTTCGGCCGGTAGTCCAGCTCGTCGATGACCGCCTGGATCCGCTGCCGGGTCGCCTCCGAGACGGTCCGCTTGCCGCTCAGCACGTACGACACGGTGCTGCGGGACACCCCCGCCCGCCGGGCGATCTCCCCGATGTTCATACGCCGCCCTCGAATCGATTCCTGCCCCGACGGGGACGCGCCCAGCTCCGGTTCCGAGCATAAGCGCTCCGCACCGGCACCCGGATGCCCCGCCCGGCCCGTTCGGCCCGCCGGACCGGGTCGGCCCGCCCGTCCGCCGTCCTCGACCCGGTCAGGAATCAAGAAGCGCCGCCTCGGCGCCCCGGCCTAGCCTTTTCCCAGGTAGCCGGCACCACGCCGGGCCGGAAAACATCGAGAGGGAGCCCGACATGTCCGCGAAGACCTCCACGACCGAGTCCGACGGCTTCAGCGCCGAGGAGCGCGCCGCGATGAAGGAGCGTGCGGCCGAGCTGCGCGCCGAGGGTAAGAAGGGCGCCAAGAGGGCCGACGGGTTGCAGGCGGTCCTCGACCGGATCGCGCAGATGGCGCCCGACGATCGCGCGCTCGCCGAGCGCGTGCACGTGGCGGTGACCGCCGCCGCCCCCGAACTGACGCCGAAGACCTGGTACGGGATGCCCGCCTACGCGAACGCGGCCGACAAGATCGTCGTCTTCTTCCAGGACTCCGGCAAGTTCAACTACCGCTACTCGACCCTGGGCTTCCAGGACACGGCCAACCTCGACGACGGAGATATCTGGCCGGTGGCGTACGCGCTGCGGACGTGGAGCCCCGAGGTGGAGAAGAGGGTCATCGAGCTGGTACGCGCGGCGGTCTCCTGAGCACCGCCGCGATCGGGTGGCTCGCGGTCGGCGGACCGGGTCCCGTCCGCACGCCCGCCGGCCCGCGGTGACGCTGGCGCTTGCGCCCACCGGCGATGATCGGTCCGTGTCGCTCTGGGAGGTCGTCTCGCGCATCGGCGTACCGCTGATCGCCGTCGTCGGCGCCGCGTTCGTCGTGGCTGGCGCGTTCGCCGACCCGCCCGACTCCTTCTCCTGGCCACGCGGCTGGCAGTGGGCGTGGACGGGGCTGTGGCTCATGGCCGCCGGCGAAGCGGCGTTCGGCACCGACCGCCCGTGGTTCGAGCGTGCGTGGAAGGGCACCGCGGCGCTGCTCGTCGCCGTGGCGTGCGCGGTCGCCGTGTGGCGTCATTATCGGTGGCGAAGGCAGGCGAGGCCCACGGGCGAGCGAGGGCGGTAGCCGACGGTCCGGGACGACGCGACGCGCACGCCGGCCGCCCCAGCCCGCCACCGGCACCGGGCCGACGGCGGGCTGAAGCGCAGGCGCGGGACGCGCCGGGTCAGGTCGTCGTGCAGGTGAGGTCGGTCGGCGGGTTGTTGACGCCGGTCGCGGAGGCGATGAAGCCGAACGTCGTCGAGCCGCCTGCCGGCAGCGACCCGTTGTAGTCGACGTTCGTCACCCGCACGTTCGCGCCGCTCTGCGTGTGGGCGCCGCTCCAGATCTGGCTGATCACCTGCCCGTTGGGGAACGTCCAGGAGACGGTCCAGCCACGGATCGGGGCCGCGCCGGCGGTCACGGTGACCTCGCCCTGGAAGCCGCCCGACCACGAACTCGTCACCGTGTACGTGGCCCGCGCACCGGACGGCGACGGCGTGCTCGTCACGGTCGGCGTCGGCGTCGGGCTCAGGGTCGGAGTGACGGTGGGCGTGGGCGTGCTGCTCAGCGTCGGCGACGGTGTCACACCGGGCCGCGCGGCGCGGTAGGTGTGCCCGGCGCGGACGGCGAACTGGACGACATCCGTCTCCGGCCGGGTGGTGGTGGGCGTGCTGCCGTCGGTGACGTCGTCGAGGGTGAAGGAACCGGTGAAGAGCCGGCCCCGGAGTCGTACGGTGCCGTCACGGTCGGCGCGGACGCTGATCTCGTCGGCCTGCCCGCTGGTCCAGGCCACGCCGACGGTGTATCCGCCGCGCGCGCGTAGCCCCGCGACCTGGCCGGTGGGCCAGGCGCTCGGCAGCGCCGGCAGCAGGTGCAGCTCGCCGGTGTGGCTGTGCAGCACCATCTCGGCGATGCCGGAGGTCGCGCCGAAGTTGCCGTCGATCTGGAACGGTGGGTGCAGGTCGAACATGTTCGGCGCGAGCCGGTCGGTCCGCACGAGGTCCTTCAGGAGCTTGTGGGCGCGGGCGCCGTCCTCCAGCCGAGCCCAGTAATTGATCTTCCAGGCGAGGGACCAGCCGGTGCCGTCGTCACCGCGCAGCTCCAGCGTCCGGCGCGCGGCCTCGTAGAGCTGCGGGGTGCCGCGCCGGGTGATCTGGTTGCTGGGATGCAGGCCGTACAGGTGGGAGACGTGCCGGTGGTTCCGCTCGGTCTCGACCCAGTCGGCGAGCCACTCCTGGACGTTGCCGCGCGAGCCGACCTTCGTGGGCGCCAGCCGGTCCCGGGCCGTGCGCACCTGGGAGCGGAACGTCGTGTCGACGCCGAGCACCTCGCTGGCGCGGGCGACCGCGTCGAACAGGTCCCGCAGGATCTGGTTGTCCATGGTGGGGCCCGCGCAGACACTGGCGTTCGAGTGGTGCGGCAGCTCGGGCGAGTTCGACGGGTTCGTGACCAGGTAGCCGAGCGTCGGGTGGGCCACCAGGGTGTCGAGGAAGAACTGGGCGGCGCCCTTGAGGGCCGGGTAGTTGGCCGACAGGAAGCCGGTGTCGCCGGTGAACAGGTAGTGCTCCCAGATGAGGGTGGACAGCCAGGCCCCGCCGGTCTGCCACATGCCCCACAGCGCCCCGTCGACGACCGAGGCGCCGCGCCACCCGTCGGTGTTGTGGTGGGTGACCCAGCCGCCGGCGCCGTACTGCGCCTGGGCGACGCGCGCACCGGTCACCGTGAGGTCCTTGATCATGTCGAAGACCGGCAGGAAGCACTCGGCCAGGTTCGTCGTGTCGGCGGGCCAGTAGTTCATCGGCAGGTTGGCGTTGATGGTGTACTTCGAGTCCCAGGGCGGCGTCATGGAGTCGTTCCAGATGCCCTGGAGGTTCGCCGGCTGGGTGCCCGGCCGCGACGAGGAGATCAGCAGGTAGCGGCCGTACTGGAACAGCAGGGCGGAGAACTGCGGGTCGTTGGTGCTCGCGTGCTGGGCGATCCGCACGTCGGTCGGCTGATCGGCGGCGGCCGTACGACCCAGGTCGATGGTCACCCGGTTGAACAGGGCCTGGTAGTCGGCGAGATGGCGACCGCGCAGCTGGTCGGCGCCCACGCCACGGGCCGCGGCGAGACGGCTGCGCGCGATGCCCTGGTAGTCACCGTTGACCGTGCGGTAGTTGACATAGCTCGAACCGATCGAGATCAGGACGGTCACGCTCGTGGCGCCGGAGACGCGCAGGGTGCCCCCGGAGCTGCTGACCGTGCCGCCGGTCGCGACGGCCTGGGCCAGGGCGAGGAAGCGCACCGACCCGTTGACACCCTCCATGGCGCCGGAGATGCCGTCGACGGCGATCGTGGTGGCGTCGGGGCTCGACATCGTCGTCCGCTGCGGGCTGTCGAAGGTGGCGTTGAACGTGATCGAGTTGGCGCGGTCGGCGGTCAGCCGGAGCACGATCACCGCATCGGGTGCGCTGGCGAACACCTCACGCTGGTACCGGACACCGTTCAGCACGTACGTCGTGGTGACGGTGGCGGTGGTGAGGTCGAGCGTCCGGTTGTACTGCGAAACCCCGCTGGCGGAACCGAAGGCGAGTCGGAGGTTGCCCACCGGCTGGTAGGCGAGCTGGCCGCCCGGGGTTCCCATCATCGTCTGGTTGATGAGGTCCTGCGCCTGGGTCCACTGGTCCGCGAAGACCCGCCGCCGGATCTCGGCCAGGTTGGCCGCCCCCCGGGTGTTGGCCGAGTCGTACGGGCCGCCGGCCCAGATGGTGTCCTCGTTGAGCTGGAGTCGTTCGGTGTCGACGTTGCCGAACACCATCGCGCCCAGCCGGCCGTTGCCGATCGGCAGCGCCCGTAGCCAGTCGGTGCCCCCGGGTCCGTCGTACCAGAGGGCCAGGTCGCCGGCGGCGAGCACCTGCGGCGGCGCCACCGAGCCGGCGCGGGCGACGGCGGACCACGCGACTGGCAGCAGCGCGGCTCCGGCGCCCGCCGCACCGGCCCTGAGCACGTTCCTTCGTGTCACTTCAGGCATGGTCTCTCCAATCAGCGCAGTTCAGAGGCGCAGGAGGGGGAAGGACGGCGCCCGTGCCGGGCCACCGCCGAGGAAGTCGAATGTCGTGGACATGCCCACGGCCAGCGCGCCGTTCGAGGTCTCGTGCGAGACGTGTGGTGGGGCACCCTGGTGTTAGCGTTAACAGGTGCCGCCCGTTCGCACCCTGCAGCAACGTTCACAGCCGGGACCGACGCGCCGAGCTCCCGACGGCGCGTCACCTCTCCCTCAATAGACCTTCGTAGATGGCAGTGCCGCTCGTCAAGAGGTGTCGGCCATGTTTCCCGCCAGCGTCCCGCCGGGGTCGCGGGCCGGCCGCCCCGCCCCGACGCTCGGACCGGGTTGCCATCCCGACGCCATCTTCGTAGCATCCAGGGCAGACGATGTTATCGCGAACATTTGGTGGCATCAGGGTATGCACCCCGCAGGAGGTGGCGCCAGTGTCCGCAGGCACGCCGGCCGTCTCGGGCTACCACAACCCGGTCGTCCCCGGCTTCTACCCCGATCCGAGTGTCTGCCGGGTCGGCGAGGACTACTACCTGGCCTGCTCCAGCTTCGAGTACTTCCCCGGGGTACCGCTCCTGCACAGTCGGGACCTGGTGAACTGGCGACAGATCGGCAACGTCCTCGACCGTCCCAGCCAGCTGGAGATCCCGCCGGACGCCGACGCGTCCCGCGGCATCTTCGCGCCGACCATCCGCCACCACGACGGCCGGTTCTGGGTGATCACCACCAACGTCAGCCTGGGCCGACACCTCATCGTCACCGCGGAGGATCCCACCGGCCCGTGGTCCGAGCCGGTCTACCTCGACCTCCCCCACGTCGACCCGTCCCTGGCCTGGGACGACGACGGCACCTGCTGGCTGACGACCTCCGGAGTGGACGCCTACCGGATCGACCCGGACAAGGGGCAGGTGCTGGAGGGGCCGATTCCGCTCTGGTCGGGCACCGGCGGCCAGTACCCGGAGGCGCCGCACCTCTACCGGATCGGCGACTGGTGGTACCTGCTGCTCTCCGAGGGCGGCACGCACACCGGCCACGCCGTCTCGGTCGCCCGCTCACGCAGCCCACGGGGGCCCTTCGAGCCCGCGCCGACCAACCCCATCCTCACGCACCGCAGCACCAACCTGCCCGTACAGGCCGCCGGGCACGCGGATCTGGTGCAGGCCGCGGACGGCAGCTGGTGGATGGTCCTTCTCGGCATCCGGGCGAAGGGCCAGTGGCCGCCCTTCCACGTGCTCGGACGCGAGACGTTCCTGGTACCGGTTCGCTGGGACGGCGGGTGGCCCGTCGTGGACGTCGTCCGGGAGGTCACCGCCGCACCCGCCGGCAGCGCACCGGCCCTCGCGGCCCCGCCCGGCCCGGTCACCTACCACGACGACTTCGACGCGACCGCCCTCGCGCCCGGCTGGATCTCGCCCCGCTCCCGCCCCGACGCGGCCTGGTCGCTGACCGAGCGGCCCGGATGGCTCACCCTGCACGCCACCGGTACGACGCTGGACCGCGCCGGCGCGACGATCGTGGCGACGCGCCAGCGCCACCATGACTGCCGTGCCGGCACCCGGGTGGATCCGGGCAGCGGCACGGCCGGGCTCACCATCCGAATCGACGAGGCGCACCACTACGACCTGGAGGTCCGCGCCGGCAGCGTCCGCGTCGTCGGCCGGGTCGGGCCGTTCCGGCAGGTCTTCGCGTCCCTCGACGTACCCGCTGGCCCGCTGGTCCTGACGATCGCCACCCGGACCGACGACCTCTACCCGCCGACCGTGACCTCCGCGGCGGACCTGGCGGCCGCGGACGAACCCTTCGGTGTACGCCCCGCCACCTCCGACATGATCTCGTTCGAGGTGGAGACCTCCGGGGGCCGCGTCCTGCTGGCCGAGCTCGACGGGCGCTACCTGTCCACCGAGGTCGCCGCCGGCTTCACCGGCCGGGTCATCGGCATGTACGTGACCGAGGACAGCGCCGCCTTCGACTGGTTCGACTACCGCCCGGCAGCGCGGCCGATCGACTGAGCGCGGACCGGCTCGCCATCGACGGATCACCGTAGACTCCCCGTGTGATCGAGGAGAGCCGGCGGCACCACCCCCGCAAGCCCCGGCGCGGTGACCTGCCCATCGCCACGATCGCCGAGCTCGCCGGGGTGTCCCCTCCCACGGTCTCCAAGGTTCTCAACGGCCGCGCCGGGGTGGGCGAGCAGACCCGGCAGCGGGTGGAGGCCCTGCTGCGGGACCATGGCTACCGCCGGCCGGAGACCGCCGCGAGAACCCTCTGCATCGAGGTGCTCTTTCACCAGATGCTGTCCTCGATCGCCCTGGAGATCCTGCGGGGGATCCAGGAGGTCGCCGGCTCCCGGGACTGCACGGTCGGCTTCATCGACATCCGCCATCGGGTGGCGGCGGGACTGCCCTGGATGGAGCCCCTGCTGCTGCGGCAGCCCACCGCCGTCATCGCGGTCTGCTCCCTGGTCACCGCCGAGCATGGCAGACAGCTGACCGCCATGGGCATCCCGCTCGTGGCCATCGATCCGGTCGGCGAGCTGTTCCCCACGCCTGCCGTCGGGTCGAACAACTGGAGCGGCGCCCTGGCCGCCACCCGGCACCTGCTCGACCTCGGCCACCGACGGATCGGAGTGGTCACCGGGCCGCAGCAGGACCTGTCCGCGCGGGCTCGCCTGGACGGCTTCCGAGCCGCGCTGGACCATGCCGGCGTTCCGTTCGACGGCAGCCTCGAACGACGCGGAGTCTTCAGCTTCGAGGACGGCCGTGACCTCGGCCGTGAGTTGCTGACCCTGGCCGAACCGCCCACCGCCGTCGTCTGCGGCAACGACCTCCAGGCGCTCGGCGTCTATGCGGCGGCCCACGAGGCCGGTCTGCGAATCCCCGACGACCTCAGCGTCGTCGGCTTCGACGACGTGGACCAGGCGACCTGGACCACGCCACCGCTCACCACGGTGCGACAGCCGTTCAGCGAGATCGGGGCCACCGCTGCCCGGCTCGCGTTGGCGCTGGCCGACGGCCATTCCCTGCCCCAGGAGCGGTACGAGCTCGGCACCGCGCTGGTCGTGCGGGGCAGCACCGGGCCGCCCGGTTCCCGGCGGCCGGACGCCGCCCTCCGCCCGTGAGCCGCAAAGTTCTCTTGGCGGCCATGTCGAGAAACGGCGCGCGGCTCCGTCCCTGACCGAGCCCCCCACCATCGCCGAATGACCTCGGCGATGAACGACGCACTGCTCCGGAGCCTCACGCCGGGCGTGCTCGGCGTCCTCGTCCGCCGCGGAGCTGACTTCGCGGCGGCCGAGGACGCCGTGCAGGACGCGCTGGTCGAGGCCATCCGCGTCTGGCCGGCCGACCCGCCGCGGGACCCGAAGGGCTGGCTGATCACCGTGGCCTGGCGCCGGTTCCTCGACACCACGAGGGCGGACGCTGCCCGTCGCCGTCGTGAGGACCTGGTCGACTCCGAGCCGGCGCCGGGGCCCACGCCGGCGGTGGACGACAACCTCCAGCTCTACTTTCTCTGCGCCCACCCGTCGCTGACGCCGTCGTCCGCCGTCGCGCTCACGTTACGCGCCGTCGGCGGGCTGACCACCCGTCAGATCGCCGACGCCTACCTGGTGCCCGAGGCGACCATGGCGCAACGCATCAGCCGGGCCAAACGCACCGTCTCCACCGTGCGGTTCGACCAGCCCGGCGACGTCGCCACCGTGTTGCGCGTCCTCTATCTGGTCTTCAACGAGGGCTACACCGGCGACGTCGACCTCGCGGCCGAGGCCATCCGGCTCACCCGGCAGCTCGCGGCCGCCATCGACCATCCCGAGGTGGCGGGGCTGCTCGCCCTCATGCTGCTGCACCACGCCCGCCGCGCCAGCCGGACCGCGTCCGACGGCAGCCTGGTGCCGCTCGCCGGGCAGGACCGCAGCCGGTGGGACACCGCCGTCATCGCCGAGGGTGTCGACATCCTCCAGGCGGCCCTCGCCCGCGACCGGCTGGGCGATTTTCAGGCCCAGGCCGCCATCGCGGCGCTGCACGCCGACGCGCCCACCGCCGAGGAGACCGACTGGGTGCAGATCGTCGAGTGGTACGACGAGCTGGCACGCCTGACCGACAGCCCGGTCGTCCGGCTCAACCGCGCGGTGGCCGTGGGTGAGGCCGACGGCGCCCGGGCCGGTCTGGCGGCGCTCGCGGCGTTGGACGACTCGCTGCCCCGTCACACGGCGGTGGCGGCGTACCTGCACGAGCGCGACGGCCAGCTCGCGACGGCGGCCCGCCTGTACGTCGAGGCGGCCCACCAGGCCCCCAACCTCGCCGAGCGCGACCACCTGACACGCCAGGCCGCCCGCCGGCAGCGGTGACGGCTCCCGCCCGACGTCGGCAACGCCCCCGTCACACGCCTGTCGCCGGCGGCGACGGCGCGGACCACCGGGCACCGGTCATCCGGACCAGCCTCGACTGCCGGCCCCGCCGCCGTCGCATGGCGGAGCCGGCGCGAACGATCGTGCTCGGTCAGCTGTTCAGAGTGGCGAGCAGCGCGCTGCTCATGCCCTGCTCACCGCGCGCGTTCGGGTGGAAGGGCGCGGCCGAGTTCTGCGGCACCAACCCCTCGACCCACCGGGTGCCGCTGCCCTTGCACGCGTCCCGACCGATCGACGGCGTGTAGACGTCGGCGTAGGTGGCGCCGTTCGCCCCCGCGGCGCTGGCCAGCATGGCGTTGAGCGACTTCTCGATACCCCGCAGGTACGGCACGTCCTGGTAGGCGATCGGGACGACGGGCCAGCAGCCGTATCCGCTGTCGGGCAGGATCGCCGGATATCCGAGCACCACGATCCGCGCACTCGGCGCGGCCCGACGGATCGCCTGCAGCGTGGTCGTCACCTTCGGCACGGTGGCCGCGATCCGGGCCTGTAGCTGGTCGGTGCCTCCGGCGGTGTACCGGTTCTTGCAGGGTGAGCCGAGGGGACTGCTGAGGCTCGCCTCCGCGCATTCGCTGATGATGCCGGAGAAGCCGATGTCGTTGCCGCCGATCTGCACCGTCACCAGCGCCGTGCTCGACGTGACCGCGTTGAGCTGCGGTGGCACGTTGATGCCCAGTTGGCCGCTGCCGCCGTAGAGGATGTCGTCGGTCGTGGCGCCGGAGCAGCTCACGTCAGCGAACGACGTCGAGCCGGCGGACGCGGCCACCAGCGAGGGATAGTTGCGGTTGGACCGGAGGCAGTTGAGGTCGACCTGGGTGGGGATCAGCGGACCGGCGGTGTACGAGTCGCCCAGCGCGACGTAGCGGCCGGTGGGGACCGCGGCGCTGGCGGGTGTGGCGACGGCGAGCAGCACACTGGCGGTGGCCGCGGCGAGCGCGGCGAGTCGGGTGGCTGCCCGCAGGAGCGGCAGGCGGGGACGGGGCATGACGCCTCCCAGGGGAGATCGCGGTGGTGATGGTGGTGCCGAGATCCTGTCGCCGCCCGACGAGTGGCGTCAATATAGATGGACCTCACTAAATACCTTCCCACGATGTGGGTCAGGGGGGCTGTGCGACAGGCTCCGACCCTTCGAGGTCCGCGCCGGATGCCGGCGGCGTTGACGTCATATGTCGTACGGGTTAAATTGTCAGTGATCTATATCCCTGGCTCCTGTGGACCGGCAGCCGGCCCTCGCCGCCAACCACCCGCGAGGAGTGCACGTGCTCAGACGAAGAATCGCCCTACTGCTCCCCGCGCTCCTCGCGGCCGCCCTCGGCACCGCGGTGGTCAGCGGCGCGGTGGTGCTCACCACCACCCGACCCGCGCAGGCGTTGGAGAACGGGCTGGCCCGCACGCCACAGATGGGCTGGAACGACTGGAACGCGTTCGGGTGCAACGTCAACGAGACGCTCATCCGGCAGACGGCCGACGCGCTGGTCTCCAGCGGCATGGCCGCGGCCGGATACCGCTACGTCAACATCGACGACTGCTGGTCCACCAAACAGCGCAACGCCAGCGGCGACCTGGTCGCCGATCCGCAGAAGTTCCCGAGCGGCATCAAGGCTCTCGCCGACTACGTCCACGACAAGGGCCTCAAGCTCGGCATCTACTCCTCAGCCGGCACCCTCACCTGCGCCGGGTACCCGGCCAGCATCAACTACGAGCAACGCGACGCCAACCTCTGGGCATCCTGGGGGATCGACTACCTCAAGTACGACAACTGCGGCGACCACCTCGGTCGGAGCGCGCAGCAGCGCTACACCGCCATGCGGGACGCGCTCGCGGCCACCAACCGGCCGATCCTCTACAGCCTGTGCAGTTGGGGACAGGACAGCGTCTGGACCTGGGGCGCGGGGGTGGGCAACTCCTGGCGTACCACCGGCGACATCGGTGGGAACTGGAACTCCATCATGAGCATCCTCGACCAGCAGGTCGACAAGGAGTCGTACGCCCGACCCGGCGCGTGGAACGACCCGGACATGCTGGAGGTCGGCAACGGCCCCACCGACACCGAGTCCCGGGCCCACTTCAGCCTGTGGGCGTTGCTGAACGCCCCGCTGCTGGCGGGCAACGACATCCGCACCATGTCGGCGGCCACCCGCACGATCCTGACCAACACCGACGTGATCGCCGTCAACCAGGACTGGGGCGGTCAGCAGGGCCGCAAGATCAGTGACTCCGGCGACCTGGAGGTCTGGCGCAAGCCGATGTCCACCGGCGGGGTGGCCACAGTGCTGCTCAACCGCGGCAGCGGCACGACCACGATCTCCACCACGGCCAGCGCGCTCGGGCTCGGCAGCGCCGGCTCGTACGCCGTACGTGACCTGTGGTCCCACACGACCTCGACGTCCACCGGCACGATCAGCGCGTCGGTGCCGGCGCACGGCGCCGCCATGTTCCTGGTCACCGGCGGCGGCACTCCCCCACCGAGCACTCCCCCACCGAGCACGACGTCGACGATCCGCAGCACGTCCGCCGGCCGGTGCCTGGACGTCAACGGCGCGTCCCAGACCAACGGCGCCACGACCATCATCTGGGACTGCCACGGCCAGGCCAATCAGTCCTGGACCTCGACCAGCGCTCAGGAGCTGCGGGTCTACGGAGGCAAGTGCCTCGACGTCTACAACGCCGGCACCGCCAACGGAACATCGGTGATCATCTGGGACTGTCACGGCCAGGCGAACCAACAGTGGCGCTTCAACGCCGACGGCTCGATCACGGCGGTCGCCTCGGGCCGCTGCCTGGACCTGGTGGGCAACGGTACGGCGAATGGCACACGCACCCAGATCTGGGACTGCAACGGCGCAGCCAGCCAGCGGTGGAGCCGCAGTTGAGCGACCCGCCACGGTAGGCGGGGCCGGCCGGGCGCGGTCGCGGGCACCGACCCGCGCGTCGCCCGGCCGGCGCACGCCGCTCCATGCTCACCCCTGCGGCACGCGGGGAACGTCCGACGCATAACATTGCCACGGTTCGGGACGGCTCTGCTGAAACGAGGCGACATGCGTTGGCTCCAGCGGTTGCTGGGCGGCGGGCGGGTCCAGCTCGACCCGGGGCGGCAGCAGGCGCTGCTGCGAGACCTCCAGCACGGATACGGCGCGCACTCCCGGAACCCGTTTCCCGCGCAGGTCGAAGCGGCCACCGGAATGCTGGGCGGCGACGACGGCCTGGTGGTGGCGGCCCGGATTCTGAGCCAGGTCGCCGACGAGGCACACGTGGATCTGCGGGCGCAGGCGCAGGACATCCACCGGCGGACGGGCCGGCGGCTCCTGGTGCACCGGCGCAACTACCGGCCGCTGTGGATGGAGGCCGGTCCCGGCCTGCGGTGGCCGCTGTTCGCGTTGCCGTGCGGCTTCCACCCGTACGCCCAGGTGGCCGCCGCCGTCGCGGTGGTCGGCGGCCGGGCGGCCCGGCTCGATCGGGTGACCGACCCGAACCCGCTGGTGATCCATGTGTTCGAGGTGCTCGACCTCACCACCGCCGGCTGGGAGTACGGCCGGGTGCGGGTGGACACCGACGCCGCCGCCTTCGTCGATCGACTGATCACGAGCGCCGCGCAGATCCTCGCCGCGATGGACGACCCGCCCCGGTTGCCACCTCCGATCCGTGCGCTGATGCGTCGCAACAACACAGTGGACGTGCACGATCCGGCCGGCCCGCGCGCGGTGGGACGGATCAACCTGGGCGCGCGGATGCGGGAACAGCTGCTGGCCTGACCAGGGCGGGCCGAGGACCCTAGGCGGGCTCAGGACCCTAGGCGGGCGTTGACCCTAGGCGCGGGCGTTCGTGGCCAGGAAGGCGAGCAGCAGGGCCGCCGTCTCGTCGGGGTACTGCACGTGCGGGTAGTGACCCGCGCCCTCGATGACCTCGAGGCGACCCAACCCGGCCGGCAGCGCGGCCACGATCGCCTCCCCCTCGGCTCGCGGGTCGGCCCAGTCCGGGTCGAGCGATCCCTCGACGATCAGGGCCGGGCAGCGGACGTTACCCAGCTGCGCCCCGGCGTCGACCGGCGCCGACTGGCCCATCTTGCGCATCGCCGCCATCCGGCCGGGCTCGCGCATCATGGCGTCGATCCGGGCCGTGCGAGCGGCCCAGTCGGCCGGCTTTTTCGCCGGGTAGGCGATGTCGAGGTAACTGCGCCAGAGGGGCACGCTGCCCAGCAGGCCGGTGCCGAGCAGCCGGGCCATGCCCTTGCGGTAGCGGGCGACCCGCAGGTCGCCCAGCTTGATCGACTGCTTGCGGGTGAAGGGGGTCAGTTCGACGATGCCGGTGATCAGCTCGGGCGCCTGGGCGGCGGCGATGGTGGCGGCCCCGCCGGAGATCGAGTGGCCGACCAACACGGCCGGACCGCCGAGGTGGCGGATCACCGCGAGCAGATCGCCGGCGATGTCGGTGCGGCTGTAGGAGGGCCACTGCGCGCTCGACTCGCCGCAACCCCGCAGGTCGACGGCGGTCACCCGGTAGCCGGCGGCCACCAGGCGCGGCACGACGAAGCGGTACGCCTCGCGGCTGTCACCCATGCCGTGGGCGAGAACGACGAGCGGCCCGGAGGCGCCGGTCACCTCGTACGCCAGGGTGCCGCCATCGACGGTCAGGTACTCGGTCATGGGATCCTCCATGTTCGGCTAATTGCGTTAGCTTTAAGCTAATGCAATTAGCCAGACGTGTCAAGCCTGATCACCTTCGCCACGTCACCGAGGTCGTCGTTCAGCTGGTGATCGCGCCCCGGCAGCCGGTACACCCGCGCCTGCGGGAGCACGCCCGCGTACAGGTCCGCGTGCGACGGCGGCGCCGTCTCGTCCTGGAGCCCGTGAAACACCCGCACCGGTACGCCACGCGGCAGCCGGGCACCGAGGTCGTGCGGCAGCTCGAACTCGTCGCCGGGCCAGCCGCCCGCGCCGACGAACGGGGCGGCGATCAGCACGATCATCGCGAGGTCCCGCTCGGGTGGCCGCTCGGCGAGCGCGTGGACGAGGATCGCCCCGCCCACCGAATGGCCCACGACGACGGCGCCGTCGTCCAGTGCCGCGATCTCCCGCCGGATGGCGGCGCTCCAGGTGGCGTAGCTCGGGTCGCCCTCGTCGGGCATCCGCGGGTAACGAACCTCGTACGAGTCCCCGAGCCCGCGCCGCAAACTGTCGAACAACCTGCTGTCCCACTCGTCGTGCGTGCCGGCGCCAGCGCCCTGAACGAACAGGATCTGCGCGGTCGCTGCCATGACGATCTCCTCTCGCGTGCTCGCCCCCGATCGGGTTCGATACCCGGTGCAGCGTCGACGCGGCGCCGTGCGCCGGCGACGGTGTGCGCCGCGCTGCCGCGGGGCGCTTCGACGGGGATTGTGCGGCGCGTGCAGGGCCGGCGAGGACGTGCCGGACGGCCTGCCGCAAGGGCGGAACCAGGCACGAATCAGCGGAACGATTTCATTCACAGCGGGAAAAACACCACTGCTATCCGCTCCCACTTTAACGTATATCGCAACGGGGGTCTTGCCGCAAGACCCGGGTCTTGCCGCAGAATCGTCCGCCGGACACCGGAACGGACGAAGAAACGGGGCGCGATGATCGACCAGTATGTGCGAGATCTCGACGAGGTCGACGAGACGCAGGTCGCGATCGTCGGCGGCAAGGGCGCCCGTCTGGGGGCGTTGTCGCGGATTGACGGCATCCGCGTACCGGCTGGCTTCTGCGTGACGACGGACGCCTTCCGACGGGTCATGGCCGAGGTGCCCTCGATCGACGATCAGCTCGACCACCTGTCGCGCCTGAGGCCGGACGACCGGGAGGAGGTCCGCGACCTCAGCGCCCAGATCCGCCGGACCATCGAAGGGGTCGCCCTGCCCGACGACGTGGCGGCGGCCATCGGCCGGGCGCTCAGCCAGCACGGCGAGGAAGCTGCGTACGCCGTCCGATCCAGCGCCACGGCGGAGGACCTGGCGACGGCCTCCTTCGCGGGCCAGCAGGACACGTACCTGAACGTCAGGGGTCCGGCGGCGATTCGCACGCACGTCAGCCGGTGCTGGGCCTCGCTCTTCACCGAGCGGGCGGTCACCTACCGTCAGCGCAACGGCATCGACCATCGGGCGGTCCACCTGGCCGTTGTCGTGCAGAAGATGGTGTTTCCACAGGCGGCCGGCGTCCTCTTCACGGCCGACCCCGTCACGTCCAACCGGAAGGTCGCGTCCGTGGAGGCCAGCTTCGGCCTCGGCGAGGCCCTGGTCTCCGGGCTGGTGAACCCGGACTCCTACCGGGTGCGCGACGGCGCGATCATCGACCGGACGATCGCCAGAAAGCGTCTCGCCATCGAGGCGCTGCCGGCCGGCGGGACCACGAGGCAGGCGATCAGCCCGGAACGACAGGAGCAGCCGGCGCTGACGGACGCGCAGGTCCTGCGGCTGGTGGACGTGGGCCGGCGGATCGAAGCGCACTTCGGGCACCCGCAGGACATCGAATGGTGCCTGGTCGACGGTGACGTCGCGATCGTGCAGAGCCGGGCGATCACGACGCTGTTCCCCGTCCCGGCGGCCGAGGACCGGGAGAACCACGTCTACCTCTCCGTCGGCCATCAGCAGATGATGACCGACGCCATGAAGCCGTTGGGGCTCTCCATGTGGCAGCTGACGGCCATGGCGCCGATGCACGAGGCCGGCGGGAGGTTGTTCGTCGACGCCACCCGGCTGCTGGCAGCGCCCGCGAGCCGTGCCGGCTTCCTCCGCATGGCGGAGAGGTCCGATCCGTTGACCAGGGACGCGCTGGAGACCGTCCTCGCCCGCCCCGACTTCGTTCCGACGCTCCCGGACGGCGGTCCCAGCGGCCCGCCCGTCGGCGGCACGCCCGCCCCGATCGAGAACGACCCGGCGATCGTCACCGAGCTGATCGAGCGCAGCGAGGCGTCTCTCGCCGCCCTGCGGCACGACATCGCGACGGTGACGGGCCCGGCGCTGTTCGACTTCCTGCTGAAGGCGTTCGAGGAGCACAAGCGGATCCTCAGTGATCCCTTGAGCATGCAGGCGATCATGGCGGGGATGGAGGCCACCTGGTGGCTCAACGAGCAGCTGTCCGAATGGCTGGGCGAGAAGAACGCCGCCGACACCCTCACGCTGTCCGCCCCGGGCAACATCACGTCGGAGATGGGCCTGGCACTGCTCGACGTCGCGGACGTCATCCGACCGCATCCGGAGGTGGTGGCCTTCCTGCGGGACGTCGAGGACGACGGCTTCCTCGACGAGCTGCCGAGGCTCGCGGGCGGGACCGAGGTGCGCGACGCCATCCGGGCCTACCTCGACCGGTACGGCATGCGGTGCGTTGGCGAGATCGACATCACCAGACCGCGTTGGAGCGAACGCCCCACCACGCTCGTACCCCTGATCCTCGACAACATCAGGCTCCTCGAACCGGGCGCCGCCGGGCGGCGGTTCGCGCAGGGGCTTCAGGAGGCGCAGCAGAAGCGCGAGGAGCTGCTGGAGCGGCTGCGGGCCCTGCCGGACGGGGACCGGAAGGCCGACGAGACCACGCGGATGATCGACCGGGTCCGCACCTTCATCGGGTACCGGGAGTATCCGAAGTACGCCATCATCAGCCGCTACTTCGTCTACAAGCAGGCCCTGCTTCCGGAGGCCGAGCGCCTCGTGCGGGCCGGCGTGCTCCGCGAGAGCAACGACATCTTCTATCTGACCTTCTCCGAGCTGCGCGACGTCGTGCGGACGCACCAGGTCGACGACCACCTCATCCAGCGGCGGAGGGACGCGTTCCGCTTGCACCGGACGCTCACGCCGCCCCGGGTGCTCACCTCCGAGGGTGAGGCCATCGCCGGGGCGTACCGGCGCGACAATGTGCCGGCCGGCGCGCTGGCCGGCCTCCCGGTCTCCGGCGGGATCGTCGAGGGCCGAGCCCGCGTCCTGCTGGACATCGCCGAGGCCGAGCTGGAACCCGGCGACATCCTGGTCACCTCCTACACGGACCCGAGCTGGTCACCCCTGTTCGTCGCGGTCCAGGGCCTGGTGACCGAGGTGGGCGGCCTCATGACCCACGGGGCGGTCATCGCCCGGGAGTACGGCCTGCCCGCCGTCGTCGGGGTGGCGGACGCGACCAGGCTGATCCGCGACGGGCAGCGGATCCGGGTGCACGGCACCGACGGGTACATCGAGATCCTGTCACCGCCGAACGACGCCGACACCCGCGCTCAGTTGTAGGGCATCGTCGGGAACCAGCCGTAGCCGAACATCGCCGGCACCCGGACGGTCCAGTAGACGAGGGTGAAGACGCCCAGCGCGAGCAGCAGCGACCCGGTGACCGCGAGGGTGCGTGCCGGTCGCGCGGACAGCCAGCGGATCAGCCCTCCGCGGGTGGCGAGGACGACGAGTGCGAACAGGATGCCCACGATCGCGATGTTGCCCAGCGACTGCAACACGAAGGCGGCCGACCCGTACAGGGGGTTTCCGTTGTCGGCGGCCCACTGGAAGAGCTTGTGGAACAACGGGTACGGCCGGCCGATCAGGAAGGCGCCGACCAGCATGCCGAGCACGAAGACGCGGGCGAACGGGCGGCGCGCGAACGGATCGGGGACCTTGTCGAGGGCCGCGAGACCGAGGTAGATGAACGCGAGACCGATCAGACCGAAGACCACCACCGACTGCACGAGTCGTACGGGCATGCCACCGGCGGTCGTCGCCGTCGACAGCTGCGGCAGCGAGTCGCCGAGCAGGACTCCGACGAAGCCGTACGTGGCGGAGACGACGACCATGCCCAGCGCCAGCAGGCCCACCGGCCGGAGCATGAAGCGCAGCCCCGCCGCCGGTGTGCCGCCGGCGCCGGCGTGTGTCATCGGCCCGATCGAGGCGGCCATGGCGATGTTGCAGGCCGTGAACGTGCCCGCCAGGCCCGAGACGAACGCGAACAGCAGGCCCGCCGCGGTGCCGCCGATCGCGGTCGCCTTCGCGTCGTGGCCCAGCAGGGTGTTGGCGACGTTGTCGCCGATCGTCTGGTCGACGAACTGGTACGACCAGAGCAGGGACAGCGCGATTCCCGCGAGCACACTGCCCACGATCAGCGCGCCGCGCCGGTCCGAGCGTGCCGGCGTCGGGGTGGCCGCGTTGGGCGCGGCCGGTCGTTGCGTGGCGGTCATGACAGCCTCTCTCGAATTCTGCGACGGCAGGATGCGCTGACTGGCTCTCCGTCCGTGGCCCGGCCGGGCCGTCCTCGCACTGCGGATCTCCGCCTGGGAGGACTGCCGGCCGGGCCACGCGGATCGACAGGGTCAGCGGGCGATCGGCAGCTCCACCGCCGCTGGCGGTGGCACCGGCTGCACCGCGGTGCGGGCGCCCCGCCGCTCGGCGAGCCACCTGCCCCACCAGAACAGACCCCGTGCCAGGCACACGATCGTGACCGCGAAGAACAGGGTGTAGACGACGTTGAACAGCATCAGGACGCCGTACACCATGGCCACCGAGGCGCCGAACATGAACTGGAAGCGGGGCTTGGAGGGCGTGGTGCCCGGATCGGTGATCATGTAGTTGGTGAACAGCACGAACGCCACCCCGGTCATGATGCTCAGCGCCGACCAGAGCTGTACGTCCCAGACGAAGTGCCGGATCAGGGCCTGGATGACGAAGCCGCCGACCCAGCCCACGATCAGCGCGACCTTCTTCGTGAGCATCGCGTTGAGGATCGTGCCCGCAGTGAGCACCACCATCGGGATGAACATCCGGAAGACGTCGGGCACGTTCTCCGTGAAGTGGTACGGCGGCGCGACGTTGACCCAGGAGAACGCGAGCAGCGTGATGGTGATGCCGAAGTTCGACGGGTTCATGAAGTGCCGCATGCGTCCGGCGATCGGGGCCTGCAGCACCGCCTTCTGACCGACGGCCACGACCACGGCGAAGGCGATCGGCCAGAACAGGTCGTTGGCGTACAGCAGCATGTTCGCGGCGAGCGCGGTGATGTGGGTCGGCAGCAGGAACGTGTAGACGCCCCACGCGCCGTTGCCGCTGTAGGCCGGTCGGCGACCCAGGGAACGGGCGGCGACCGCCTCGATCGCGAGCTCGACCGTGTACCCGATCGCCAGGGCGAACAGCGGCCAGGTCCAGGGCTGCTCGAACCCGAGCACCGTGTAGCCGAGCACGTTGAGGATGGACATGGAGATGGCGAAGTTCCGCAGGGCCAGGTAGCGGGGGTCGCGCTTGTCCACCCGGGGTACGGGCGGTCGCCGGTCGACGCCGGCCCGGGCCCGGTCCGGCCCGCTGCCGTTGCGGGTCGCGTCGGCGACCTCGGCCGTGGTGGTCACGCCCACCGGGGCGCGTTTGACGTCCGTCATGGTGTGGTCAGCTCCTGGGCTCGGTCGGTGAGCGTGAGGTCGTGCCATCCGGCGGAGAGGGGCAGGGTCTGCTGATGCTGGACACCGTCGAGGTCGCGCCAGCTCAGTTCGACGGTGACGGGCGCGCTGCCCTGGTCACCGAGGCCGAAGAACAGGTCGAAGCTGCGCTTGCCCGAGTGCCCGCCGCCGCCGTCGAGCTGGGCGAGCTGGGTGCGGCCGTCGGCTGTGGTCACCCGAGCCTGCGCGCCGTACGCCGGGGTGCGGGCATCGTTGCCCGTGGCGGCGCCGAGCGCGGGCCGGTGCAGCCGCAGTCCGAGGAAGTCGCCGACCTGCGCCTTGGTGTTGTGGTAGTAGGCGGGCGGCCCCCACTGGCGTGCCATCGCGAAGTCCTGGCGGCCGTCGCCGTCGGTGTCACCCACGGCGACACCGCGGGTCGGGGTACGGTCGTCGAGTCCGAGCTGCGGGCTCAGGTCGACGTAGCGGCCGTTGTCCTCCGGTGCCCAGAACGCCAGCGCGTTGGAGCCGGCGATGTCGTCGCCCGGCTGCGCGTTGGGCCACATGTCCGGCTCCCGCAGCATCAGGTCGTTGCTGGCGGCCAACTCCTGCAGCCAGTTGAACCGGTTGACCGTGCCCTTGACGAAGCCGCAGGACTGCACCACGACGAGCCGTCCGCTGTTGTCGAAGTCGGCCATCTTGACGTCCCAGCCCCAGCCGACCCAGGCGAGGTTCTTCGCCGATGCCTTGTTCTCGAAGGGAGCGATGCCCTTCGACAGCCGTTCCCGCGCCTCCTGGGGGTTGGCCGCGGTGTTCTGCCAGACGAAGTTGCTCTCCTCCAGCCCCCACGACTCGGTGATGTTGCTGACGAAGGCGTCGAACCGGCCGCTGCCGCGCAGATCGGCGAAGTCGACGGCCATCCCCTTGAACGAGTCGTGGCCCACGACCAGCGACTTGGGGTCCAGCGGGCCGCGACGCCCCTCCGCCAGGGCGAACCTGATCCGGCCGGGGGCCGACACGTTGTGGAAGAAGCGGTCGTTGCCGAAGTCGTTGGCGAGGTACAGCTCGGGCAGCAGATCCCCGTCGAGGTCGGCGGAGGCCGACGCGAGCGTCCATCCGGTGGCGTACCGGGGGTCGATCGCGCTCTGCTCCTCGTAGGTGACGCTCGGCTCGGCGCCGGTGGTGGCCGCGGTCCAGCGCAGGATGTGCGCCCCGCCGGCGTTCTGCGCGCGGGACATGGAGTGGTTCATCTGCACGTTCGGCAGGCCCTGTGCGTCGAGCACCTGGGAGTCCGGGAAGTAGTTGAAGATCCCGATGTCGGGCCGGCCGTCGCCGTCGAAGTCCGCGACCGCTGTCGCGTTGGTGTTCCACAGCGGTCCCCGGTAGCGGCCGTCGGTGGTCTGCTGCTGCGGGATCAGCTCGACCGGGTGGTACGACGCGAGGCTCAGGCTCGCCGCGTTTCCGGTCTGTAGGAACACGACCGGGGTCCGTCCCCAGTAGACGACCAGCAGATCCGTCCGGCCGTCGACGTTGAAGTCGCCGGGTGTGCAGCCCATCGGGGCGATCGCCGGTCCCATCGGCAACGGCGCCGGGTCCAGCACGAACGGCGCGTAGCGGGCGCCACCGCCGGGCGCCGGAGTCACGATGGCGCTGTCGCTGCGGGGGTCGACGAGGCAGAGGTCGTTGGCGCCGCCCTGCCCGTCGAGGTCGTTGACCGCCACTCCGGCGCCGACCGACGAGATCCAGGACCGGATGTGCTCGTATTTCGGGTTCACCGTCCGGATCGTGCGCTGCGGCAGACCCGGCGGCAGGGCGATGGGCAGTTCGGTGAACGCGAACTGCGACGCCATCGCGCGCCGGTCCGCCGCGGATGCGGACGGCAGCCGCGAGATCGTGAACAGCCCCGCGACGAGTACCAGGACGAAGACGACGGGAATGAGTCTGCGCAGCGGACCCACTGGTTTCGGTGGCAACGATCCCCCTCGGGTGGTGCCCGACCCGGCCGGGTCGGGCGTTCGGGTGGTGCGGTCGTGGGTGACAGCGGTCCGCGGTCACCCGGCGGTGTCCTCAGTCCGCCGGACGCACGGTCATCGGCAGGCCGCCGCGTATGCGCAGCGACAACATCGGCTCGGGTACGACGTTGTGCGTGGCGACCGTCGTGAGCGTCAGGTCCCGGGCCAGTACGGCGAGGACGAATGCGGCCTCCATCAGGCCCAGGTGGTTCCCGACGCAGAACCGCGGCCCCGCGCCGAACGGGATGTAGGCGTACCGCGGGCGGTCGGTGGTGCGGGCCGGGTCGAAGCGCTCCGGATCGAAGCGTTCGGGCTGGTCCCAGAAGTCCGGGTGCCGGTGCAGCGTGTAGGGGCAGACCAGCACGTCGGCGCCCGCCGGCACCGCGTACCCGCCCACCACGTCGGCGGCGAGCGCCTTGCGGGGCAGGATCCACACCGGCGGGTACAGCCGCACCACCTCGTCGATGACCATCGCGGTGTACCGCAGGCGGCCCAGGTCGTCGAAGGTCGGCAGCCGGTCGCCCA
Source organism: Micromonospora sp. NPDC005194 (assembly GCF_040608335.1). Classification (NCBI taxonomy): domain Bacteria; kingdom Bacillati; phylum Actinomycetota; class Actinomycetes; order Micromonosporales; family Micromonosporaceae; genus Micromonospora; species Micromonospora sp. NPDC005194. The sequence goes on from NZ_JBEXIA010000037.1 coordinate 51,727, forward strand.
GCACCGCGATCGCCTCTTCCCGCAGCCGGTGGCGCACCTCGGGATGCCTGTCGAGCAGGTAGAGCGCCCAGCTCAGCGTGCTGGCGGTGGTCTCGTGCCCGGCGAGCAGCAGGGTCACGAGCTCGTCGCGCAGCCGCTGCCGTCCGACCCGGGGGTCGGGCTCGGCCCGGGCCGACACGATGAGCCGCGACAGCACGTCGTCGCGGTCACCGGTGTGGCTCCCGCGCTCGGCGACGAGCTGGTCGACGATCGTCTGCAGACGACGGCGGGCACGCCGGAACCGCACCTGACGCGGCAGCGGCACCCAGGGCGGCACGGCGCTCAACGACGCGAGCTCGAACATGGCCTGGTCCTGCACCACGGCGAAGTCGCGCCCGATCGACGGGAACCTCCCGAGGTCGGTGTCGAGCAGCGTGCGCCCGAGCACGCCGAGAGTCAGACCCGTCATCTCCTGGAGCACGTCCACCGGGCCGTGGCGGCCGAGCGTCCGCAGCCGGCCGACGAGGGCCGCCGCCTCCTCGGCGACGATGCCGGCCTGCTGGGCGATGCGCCGGCTCTGGAACGCCGGCTGCGCCACCCTTCGCTGCTTGCGCCACAGCTCACCCTCGCTGGTCAGCAACCCGTCGCCGAGCGCTCGGCGGGCGTGCACCAGACCGATGCCCTTGTGGTAGTTGGCCGCGTTGTCGGCGAGCACGTGCTTGGCGTGGTCGGGGTGGTTGAAGAAGTAGAGCTCCTTCGGACCGACCGGCAGCAGCGCGACGTCGCCGTAGCGGGCGGCCGCCGACGTCATCATGCCGAGGCGGTCGCGGCCCATCGTGATGAGCATGCTGACGGCCGACGCGCGCGACGGACCGGGAAGGGACGGCGCCGACCGGGTGACGGCGGTCATGACGTCACCACCGCCGACGGCGTCCTCTCGAGCCGACGGAACCGGCCACCGAGGAACACGAGGGCCTCGCCGTCGCCGTCGTCGTGCCGGCGCATCCCGCACGGACGGCCCAGGAAGATCGTGTGATCTCCCCCGTCGTACGACCGCCAGAGCTCGCACTCGATGTGGGCGGCAGCGCCGCCGAGCAACGGCGCCGCCGTCCGCGCGCCCGGCCGCCACTCGGCGAACTCGAACTGCTCCTGTCCGAGCGGGCGGCGTCGGTCGGCGTAGTAGCGCGCCACCGCCTCCTGATCGGCGGCCAGCACGGAGACGCCGAACGCGCCGGCCCGGCTGAGCGCCTGGTGCATGAGGGCGTCCCGGCCGACACACACCAGGATCAGCGGCGGATCGAGGGACACCGCGCTGAACGAGTTCGCGGTCATGGCGTGCGGCTCGTCCCCGCCGACGCTGACCACCGTGACACCGGTGGCGAAGGTCCCGCAGACGCGGCGCATCAGCACCGGGTCCGTCAACTCTTCCGTACCGAAGGTCGTCATCGCCGGACCCCGGCGGCGGCATAGGGTTCCAGAGCGCGTTCGAGCGCTTCCGGGACCCGGGTGGGAACGGTCCGGTTGTTCGGGCCGCGCATGCAGGCGACGCGCTGGGCGCCGCGGGCGACGAGTGTCTCGCCCGCCGGTCCGGTACGCACATAGTCGAAGCCGAACTCGAGCTGCGTCTGGGCCAGTTCGAGCAGTCGCATCCGGACGGCGATCTCGTCGAACGCGGTGATCTCGGCGAAGAACTCACACTCGACCTTGAGCGTGAACAGCTTGAGGTCGTCCTGCAGGTCGGCGAGGACCGTCGGCGCCCGGTCCTTCAGGAACATCTCCCGGCAGCGGCCCTGCCACCGCAGGTAGTTGACGTAGTAGACGTTGCCGACGATGTTCGTCTCCTCGAACCCGACGGTGTGCCGCAGCTCGTAGTAGCTCTCCATGCTCATCCCTCCGCACCGGCCAGAACAGTGATGACGACTCGTCCGTCGCTGCCGCGCAGGCTCGTGACGAACGAGGCGGCCCGAGCGCCGCCGGCGGCGAAGAGCACCCAGCCGGGACGGGCCGTACCGCCCAGGACGAGTGGGCCGCGCATCGGCAGGCCGGCCTTCTGCATCGCCTCGACCGCGGTCCAGACCCGGGTCGAGGCGGTGTCGGCGTCCTCGCCCGAGTCGCCGGCCAACTGCTCGGCGAGCCCGGCGTGGGGGCCGAGCAGGCCCTTCCACTCCTCGGGACTGCGCCGCGCCACGCTCTCGAGGTCGCAGCCCAGGACGCCCGCCCCGGCGACGGCCAGCGTCACCCCGGCGCCGTGCGCGATCGAGACGGTGTGCTCCCCGGCGACCTCGGGCCGACCGTCCGGCCGGTAGGTGATCTCGACCGGCCGCCCGAGCGCCTGCCCGACGGCGCGGGCGCTGTCACGTCGGCGCGTGGCGGAGCGCTCGCCCGGCTCGGGTGCCGGGGCGTCGGGCTCGATGGCGACGGCGACGCCGGTGAGCCCGAGGTCTCCCAGCCCACGCTCCAGGTAGGGGCCGAGCAGCGGCGCCACCCACGGGCCGGCGCCGTCCTGCTTGCGGACCGCGCGCAGCCGCAGTCCCTCCCACCGCTCGACGGTCATCCCGGACTCCGTGCGCAGGGCGATGTCGTAGACGTACGTGTCGCCGTCGCGCTCGCGTTCGGTGGCGCAGTACCGCAGCTCGCGGGCGGACGACAGCTTCTCCCCGCCGGGGTGGATGCGTTCCACGCCGACGGGCAGCAGCGTGGCGTCCGGTACGCACACCTGGTTGCCGTGCATGAGCGCGTCGCGGACGCCGGGGTCGCCCAGCAGCAGCGTCGCGGAGACGTACGGGGCGAACCACGCCGTCGAGTCGTCGGCCTCCACGATCGCGTCCACGTGACGGGCGGCGGCCCGGTGGTACTGCCGGATCCGCTGGAACCGGCCTCCCTGGAACAGGGTGCCGCCGTACAGGTCGTCGAGCGGGGCGATCGAGGCCGGCGCGAGACCGTCCGGCACCTGGTCCGGAGGGCCGTCGGGCACCGTGTCGGCGCCGAGGCGCAGCCGGGCGGTGAAGTGATCGGCGGTGAAGCCGGTCTCCTCGCTGCGGATCGCCACCTCGATGACGTCGTCGTCGGTGACCAGGGCAGCCACCCGGATCCTCGTGTGCCCGTGGGGCGCGACGATGATGGGCCGCAGGAACTCCGCCCGCTCGATGACCGGGAGGACGTCGGCGCCGGAGAGGGCCGCGGCCACCTGCGCCATGGCCTCCATCCCGAAGACCGCGGGGAACAGCAGGTTGCCGTCCAGGTCATGATCTTCGAGGTAGCGGTCGGTGCCGACGTTGAGTTCCGTCTCCACCACGAGTTCGACCTGGTGGTAGCGGATCAGCGCGCGGTCGACGAAGCGCAGCAACGGCAGCGCCGGCTGGTGGTACCGGACCGTGTGGATGCCCTCGGTGCGGCCGCTGATCACCACCACGACCGGCGCGGTGGTGTCCGCGACCAGACGCCGCAGGATCGCGATGCCCTGGTCGGGGGTGATGGGCGTGACGCCCTCGCGGCTGAGCGACTCGACGACCGACAGCCGCTCCCCCATGCCGACGCCCGACCAGACCGACCACTCCAGGCACCGGGTGCGGCACTCGGGGTACGCCCGGGAGAAGGCCGTGGTCTCCTCGGCCAGCCAGTCGTTGGCGGTGGCGTAGTGCGCTTCGCCCCGCAGCCCCGCCCGGCCGATGATGCTGCCGAGCGTCACGAGCAGCCGGAGCCGAGGCTTCTCGACCGCGTCGAGCACCGCCCGCAGGCCGTCGACCTTCGGTGCCAGGGTGTGACGGAACGCGGCCGGGTCCAGGCTCGCCAGTCCGGCGGGTTCGTTGCGGCCGGCGCCGTGCAGAACACCGGTGATCGGCCCGAGTTCGGCGGAGAGGTCCCGCACCGCCTGCCGGACGGCGGCGGCATCGGTGACGTCGGCGCGGGCGTACCGCACGGTGACGCCGGCGGTGGCGATCCGGGCCAGGTTCGCGGCCAGTTCGGCGTCCTCGGCGGGGTCGGAACGGCCCAGCACCGCCAGGCTTGCGCCACTGTCGGTGGCCAGGGCGAGGGCGCACTCGGCAGTGATGCCCTTGCCCCCACCGGTCACCAGCAGCACGTCGTCCGCGCCGAGCGGGGCCTCCACCGTCGCGGGGCGTACCGGCAGCGCGCGGAGCGTCGGGACGCGCCGCACCCCGTCGTCGTAGTGCACCTCGGTGAAGCTGGTCGTCGCGGCGACCTCCCGCACCACCAGCTCCACCGCCGAGTCGCTGGCGGCCGGCAGGTGCACGACGGTGACCAGCACGGACGGCGCCTCAAGATGCAACGTCCGGGCGATGGCCGCCGCGCCCCGACCGTGCCCGACCAGGACGAAGCGGGTGCTGCCGGCGGCGAGGGCCTGCTGCGCTCCCCGCAGGGCCGGCTCCAGTTGCTCCTCGGTGCAGTCCGGTGGCAGGCAGACCAGAACGCCGCCACCGAGCCCGGCCTGTTCGAGCGCCGCGGCGAGGGTCGCGGCGAACGGGTGCTCCGCTGACGCGTGCGCGTGCCACGGACCGTTCGCGGCGGTGGCGTCGCCGGGAACCGCCGGCAACGGCACCTCGTCGAGGTCGAGCCGCCAGGGCCGCGCCCAGCCGGCCACACCCGCCACCACAGGCGTGGCGGTGGCGTCGCTGTCCCGGGCCGTACGCGCGAGGGTCTCCATCGTCGCCGCGAGTTCCCGGACGGTGGCGGTCGCGAAGTTGAGCGGCATCTGCGCCGGTGGCAGCTCCAGACGCTGTGCGAGCTGGTTGGCCACCTGGCCGATCGTGATCGAGCTCAGGTGCAGGTCGTCGAGCAGGCGGCTGTCCGGCCGGACGAGTTCGATCGGCAGCTCGGCGCGCTCGGCGGTGAGCCGCCGCATGAGGTCCTCGGTGGACTCCTCCCCCACCCCGACCGCATCGGCGGTGGTGGACGGCGGCGCCACGGCCGGCCCGCGCTCGATCGCCGCGCTGAGCTCCGGCGCCTGCTCGCAGGGGCTGGTCAGGAAGGAGAACGCGGCGCCGACCTCCAGCGGCCGCACGAACCGCCCGTCGAACAGCGCCGCCGGGGCCGGGGCCGCGCCGACGACGTACGCGGCGCCGGCGACCCGCAGCAGACTCGCGAGCGAGTCGTTGTCGGTGTCCACGGCGACCGCCGGGACGTCCGTGACCGTCGTGGCCAGCCCGGTTAGCACCCGCCCGGGCCCGACCTCGACGAACAGGTCGGTGTTCTTGGCGGCGAACGCGACGGCCTGGTTGAACAGGACCGGGTCGGTGATCTGGCGGCGCAGGAGGCCGCGCACGTCGGTGTCGGCGGGCAGCACCTCACCGGTGACTGTGGAGACGACCCGGGCGCCGACCTGGTGGAAGGTCTCGCCCGCGAGGGCGTCGGCGAACGTGTCCGCGGCCGGTGCGACCAGCGGGGAGTGGAAGGCGTGCGAGACCCGCAGCCGCGTCGCGCTCAGGCCGGCGGCCCGAGCCTTGTGGCAGACCGCCTCGATCGCGTCGACCGACCCGGAGACGACGGTGTGCTGGGGCCCGTTGTAGGCGGCCACGACCACCGGCAGCCCCGCGATGATCCCGTCGACCGTCTCGGGGGGCGCTCCGATGTCGGCCATCGTGCCGGCCTGGCTGTGCCCGGCCATGGTCCGGCCCCGGACGCCGGCGACGCGCAGGAGCGTGTCCTCGTCCATGACGCCGGCCCACTGCAGGGCCACGATCTCGCCGAGGCTGTGCCCGATCGCGGTGGACGCCTCGATGCCGAGCAGCGCCAGGGCGTGCTGCCCGGCCAGTGATCCGGCGACGATGCGCGGTTGGGCGACCTCGGTCGCGACGACGTCGCTGCCGGTGGGCAGCGCGGCGCGCAGGTAGACGTCCTCGACCTCGGCGAACCGCCGCCGCAGCGCGCCACCGCTGACACCGCGTCCGGAACCCTGCCCCGGGAAGAGGAAGCTGATCCGGGCCGGGCCGCTGACGTGTCCGAGCAGGAACCGGCCGTCGGGGCGGATCAGTGTCGTCTCGCCGGATTCGGCGGCCTCACCCGCCGCGGTCAGCAGCCACTGCGCCTCCTCGGGTGACGAGGCAACGACCGCGGCCCGGAACGGCCGGTCCTGCAGGTCGCGGTGGAGCGTCGCCGCGAGATCGCCCAGCTCCGCGTACGAGATCGCGGACACGAAGGTGCCCAGCTCGGCGAGCCGAACGGCCAGTTCCGGCGCGGAGGCCGCGTCCACCAGCAGCAGCTCCGCGTCCTGGGCGGAGGCGGCCAGGGTACGGACGCGGCGATCCGGCACGGGCCGGCGCGGGCCGTGGCGTTCGAGCACGACGTGCGTGTTGATGCCGCCGAAGCCCATGGCGGTGATGCCGGCCCGCACCGGGACCGCGCTCGGCCACGCTTCGGCCTTGCGCAGGGTGCGCAGCCGGGCGCCGTCGGCGGTGAGAAGCTCGTGGGGGTCGACGGAGCCGACGCTCGGGGGAAGCACCTCGTGGTGCACGGCCATGGCGGCGCGGATGAAACCGGCCACCCCGGCGGCGGCCTTGGTGTGACCGATCATCCCCTTGACCGAGCCGATGACGGCCGGCGGCGCGTCGGGATTCGCCGTCTCGCGAGCGCTGGACAGCGCGGTGAGCTCGGTGGTGTCCCCGACCTTCGTGCCGGTGCCGTGACCCTCGAACAGCCCGACGGTGTCGATGCCGAAACCGGCCCGGTCGTACGCGCGGTGCAGGGCGAGCTGGTAGCCGTCGACCTCGGGCCGGGTGATGCCACCGCGGCCGTCGGACGAGACGCCCCAGCCGGCCACCGAGGCATAGATCCGGTGACCTGCCTCGGCGGCCTCGTCGGCGCGCATCAGGACCAGCATGCCGCAGCCCTCACCGGGCCAGAACCCGTTGGAGGCGCGGTCGTAGACCCGCATCTCGCCGCTGGCCAGGGCGCCGGTCTTCGCGAAGCCGATGACCTCGAACGGGTCGATGGACAGGTCGACACCGCCGGCGATCGCGACGTCCAGTTCTCCGTCGAGCAGTGCCCGGCACGCGGTCACCACGGACAGCAGCGAGGACGAGCAGGCGCCGTCGACGGTGTAGCCGCCACCCTTGAGATCGAAGTGGTTGCAGATGCGTCCGGCGATCGTGTTCGACAGGGCGCCGGCGAGCGTGTCCTCGTTCACCGGCGGGAACGGGCTCTTGTACGCCTCCTCGTAGGTGGCGAGAAAGGCGGACAGCTTCTCGTCGTCCCAGCCCTCTGCCCGCAACGCCGCGGCCACGGTCCGCCGCACGTACGGCCAGCGCAGCCGCATCTGGTTGGCCCGGGAGAACTCGCCGGTCAGCGTGTTGCCCACGATGACGCCCGTGCGCTCCTGGGGCAGCCCCTCCCCCGCCGGGAAACCCGCGTCGGCCAGTGCCGTCGCGGCGGTCTCCAGGGCCAGCCAGTGGGCCAGATCCGTCGACCGGTACGTGCTGCCGGCGACCTTGTAGCCGACCCGGTCGAACTCGTAGCCCTCGATGACGGCGGCGTTGCGGGCGTAGAAGCGGTCCGGGGCGGCCGGGTCGGCGTCGAAGTAGTCGTCGGCGTTCATCCGGACGTCGGGGAGCCGCCGGAACGCCCGGCGACCCGCGATCGCGTTCTCCCACAGTTCCTGCGGTGAACGGGCGTCGGGGTAGCGGCACGCCATCCCCACCACGGCGATACTGGTCATTGCTCACTCAGCTTTCGGGTCGCTGGCGACGGGTCGAAGGCGTTCCTGATGCGCTGACGCCACACCTCGTAGGCGGGCAGGACGTCGTCCGGGGGCAGCCCGACCCGCGCCTCGTCGGTCACCCGTGTCGCGTCGCTCACCGTCATGCCGCAGAGGACACGGGTCGCCAGCTCGTTGTGCGGGGTGACGAGATCGGCACGCAGCCGGGCCGCGGCGCCGAACGACGCGCCCTGCGCGAGGTCCGGCCGGTACGGTCCCGCGCACTCGGCGAGCCAGGTCAGTTCCCGCTCACTCGCGCCGCCCGCGTAGCAGACGGCGAGGCCGGCCCCGGCGTACAGGTCGCGCCGGCGGTCGGCGGGGAACGCGTCGAGGAGGCGGACGAGCTGCTCCGGGTCCGTTCCGGCGACGAACCAGCAGGCCCGGCCGATGCCCTGGTCGATGGCGCGCACCGAGTAGTCCCGGGGGCCGTCGGCAGGCCACGCGAAGGTGGACGGCCGACGCCGCTGGCGCACGTACCGGTCGGTCTTGAAGTACGCCTCGTGGAACCCGTACCCGTCGAGGACGAGCCAGCGCAGCAGCGGGTCCGGGGCGTACAGCCGGGGCCACAGCAGACGCGGCAGGCGGGCCATCGCCCAGCCCACTCCGACGTACGCCATGTAGACGTGCTCGTCGTGGTCGGCGAGGAACCGCGCGACGTGCCGCGGACGCCCGGGCAGGGCGTCGCGGATGGCGAAGGCCATCGCCGCACCCTCGTAGGCGAAGCCCCGGTACGCGGCCGGCGTGGCCTCGACCGTGGGTGCCGCATCTGCCGGGCCATTCGCCTCGGCGGCCGCCCCGAATCCGTGCAGGAACGAGCTACCGACTGTTTCGAGGCGCTCGCGGGCCTGCTCGTTCTTGAGATGGAATCCGCGCGTGCTGACTTTGGTCTGCCCCACGTCGGGGGTCATGATACGGCGTCGAAGTCTGGTCAATGAACTCATCGTATGCTCCGGCCCTCCCGCTGAGACCTCATTCTTACGCGACTATGTGGAGCGAAACTTCTCCTGCATTGCGGCGGTCGCCGACGGCGTCCGGGGATCGGCAGGTTTCCGCTGCTCACCGGCATCGGTCAATGGTGGAGTGGATAGTGGACAGCGGAAATGACCATTACGGGCCGGTTAGCGCAACACAGGAGATGAACGCGGGGGGTGGCCCATACCACGATGACTGGCATCCGAACGACACCTCCGGAATTGACGTCCGGACTTCCGCAAAGGAGCGTGCCGTGGAATCCGACGAAGCGGCCGAACACCGGGTGCGCACGATGATTCTGGAGGCATTCGCCGACACCATCATCCCGGGCGAGAAACGCGGCCCTGACGATGCGGCGATCGCCGGCGTCGACGTCGGCGGCGGTGCCGTCGCGGGCGGCGCGATCGAACTGCTCGAAGACCCCGCCGGAGGGCTGGCGCCGGCGCTCGACACGATCTGCGTGGAACTCGACGAGTACGCCCGGGAGCACGCCGCCGCCACGGGCCTCGACCTGAACCCGGACCTGCCGCCCTTCGTGGGCCTGCCGTTCGAGGCCCGGACCGCGCTGATCGAGAAGCTGACCAGCCCCGATCACCCGGACAAGCAGATGTGGGTGGGGCTGGCGCTCTTCTGCAACATGGCCTTCGACAGCGCGCCACACCTGCACACCGTGGACGCGTTGGCCGCCGGGCATCCGGGCCTGCTGGCGATGGGGTACGAGACGCCCGAGCCGGACGGGCTCTGGCGGTTCCCCACGTTCTCGTACGGCCGGCAGCTCGCCAACCCGCACCCGTCCACCACCGCCACGGGGAGCCCGGCATGACGGCCACCGAGTCCACCGACGTCCTGGTCATCGGCAGCGGCTTCGGCGGTGCCATCGCCGCGTACCACCTCGCCGCCGGCGGCGCCCGGGTGAAGGTCTTCGAGCGTGGCCCGTGGCTCAAGGCCGACGACTTCGAGCACGACTTCAAGCTGGGCGCGTCGTACACCCGGGTCTTCGACTTCGTCATCGGCGACGGCATGAGCGTGCTGGGCGGCAACTGCGTGGGCGGCGGCAGCGTGGTCTACTTCGCCACGATGCCGCGGGCGCCGCGCTTCGTCTTCGAGCGCCACGGCAGCATCGGGCGACGCATGTGGCCCGCCGCCATCAGCCGCGACACCCTGGAGCCCTGGTACGACCGGGTGGCCGAGGCGCTGCCGGTGACCCAGCAGACGTGGGACCGGGTCCCGTACGCCGGTGGCCTGTTCGCCGCCGCCTGCCACCACGCCGGACGTACCGCCAACCCGGCGCCGTCGGCCATCGACGTGGGCATGTGCACGAACTGCAACTGGATGATGGCCGGCTGCCGCTTCGACGCCAAACGCTCGCTGCTGCTCAACTACCTGCCGGCCGCCCTGGCGCACGGCGCCGAGATCCGGCCGCTGCACGAGGTGCAGCACCTGGTCCGTAACGCCGACGGCAGCTACCGGGTCCACTATCGCGTCGTCGACGAGGAGGACTACCGGATCCTGCACGGCGAGGGGACGATCGACGCGAAGATCGTCGTGATCGCCGCCGGCGCGGGCGCCACACCGGTGATCCTGCAACGCTCGGAGCCACACCTGGGCCGGATGCCGCACGCGGTCGGGCGGTACTTCTCCGGCAACGGTGAGCGCCTCAACACGGCCGTGTTCGACGAGGACCGGGTCCGCGAGGTGCTCAAGCTGTCGCGGCCGGACGGACGGGCCTACGAGGCGTACCAGATCGGGCGGGGTCCGACGGTCGCCAGCTGGGACCGGCTCGACGGCGCCCTGCCCGAGTTCGAGCGCTACTCCCTCGAACAGCTCTACTTCCCGCCCGCGCTGGGCACGATCCTGGCGCAGGTGCCCGACGCGAGCCCCAGCTGGTTCGGCCGGGACAAGAAGGAGATGCTGCGCCGCTGGCAGTCGTGGCTGACGATCTTCACGATGTCGGAGGACGACAACGAGGGCGTCTTCGGCCCGCCGCCGGAGACCGGCAACGCCCACCGCTTCTCGCAGCAGATGCTGGGCCACGGCCCGCTGCGGTACCGGCCCACGGCGAACACGTGGCGCGGATGGTCGCTGGCCGACGCCGACGTCAAGGACATCCTTGAGCGCGACGGGCTGTCCCGCGTGATGCCGTGGACGAACGACCTGGTGGGCGCGTACACCGTGCATCCCCTCGCCTCGTGCCGCATCGGCGACGACCCGGCGACCTCGGCGCTGGACGACCGCCACGAGCTGCGCGGGCACCCGGGCATCTTCGTGACCGACGGTTCCGCGGTGCCCGGCGCGTTGACGGTCAACCCGGCCTCGACGATCGCGGCCCTCGCCGAACGCGCCATGCCGGGCATCGTGCGGGCCGCACAGGAGCGGGGTGTCGAGGTGACCTACGGTGCGCCGTCGCCGGACGGCGAGACCGCCGGACGGCGTGCGGTCGCCCGCCTGCGGTCATGAGTTTCACGGTCGCCGGGCTCACGCGGCGGGCCACCTTCGCGCACCTGCGACACGTCTCCCCGGTACCTCCGGAGGCCGCGCCGGTGCGGGTCCGTCAGGTGTACGAGCAGGTCGAACGCGACTTCGGCCTGCTCGCGCCGCCCATCGCCCTGCACGCCGCCGCGCCGGGACTGCTCGCCGCGGCCTGGTGCATCCTGCGGGAGACCCTGCTCGTCTCGGGCACGACGAGCCGTCGGGAGCGCGAGGCGGTGGCGGCCGCGGTGTCGGCTGCCAACACCTGTCCCTACTGCGTGGACGTCCACCAGGCAGCCGTACGCGGGCTCGGGCGCCGGGGCGCCTCGCCGCCGCCGCTTCCGACGGTCCTGTCGCCGGAGCTGATCGGCGTGGCCGTCGACTTCCACTACCTCAACCGCATGGTGAACGTCTTCCTGCGGGACTCACCGCTGGCGGCGGTTCCCGCTCCCCTGCTCGGTGGCGCCCGGAGCGTCGCGGCACGGTTGATGGGTCGGCTGGCCGGCCGGGAGGCGGTGGCCGGGCAGTCCCTGCCGCTGCTGCCCGGCACGGCCGGCACGGTGCGGCGCCTGCCGGACGACCTCCGCTGGGCGGCGGGGCTGCCACACGTCGCCGCCGCCATGACGGGAGCGGCGGCGGTGATCGAGGACGCCGGGCAGCGGTCGGTGCCTCCTGCCGTACGCCTGCTGGTACGCGAGTGCCTCGTCGACGACGACGCTCCGGACGACCTGGCGGGGGTGGCGGACTGGCTCGACTCACGGCTGGCGGGTCTGTCCTCTGCGGACCGGGCAACCGGACGACTGGCGATGCTCGTCGCCTTCGCCTCGTACCGGGTGCCCGACTCGGCGGTGGCCGCGGTCCGTGCCGAGGGCCACGACGACGCGGCGTTGCTCGGCCTGGCGGCCTGGGCCGCCCTGACCGCGGCACGCCGGCACGGCGACGCGCTCGCCACGGCGTACGAAACGGCGGGTTGACCGGCGAACGTCGGCCGGCCCCGGCCGGGGCCGGCCGAGCCGGCCCCGCGGCGCTGTCAGACCTTCGGCACGTCGAACAGGGAGGGGAACTTCGCGATCAGCGCGAGGTCGCCCCGGGTTCGCAGTCGGCCCTTCATCGTCAGCACGACCGGATGCGCGTTGCCGGTCACCACCAGCAGGAAGTCGGCGCCGCCGATCGTCAGCGTCAGCTTCGGCTCGCGATCGGCGACGGGCGACACCCGGCACACCCCGTCCGCGATCTCCAGCTGGTAGCGGTCGACACCGCCGTCGGGCCGGTCACCGATCACCCAGTGGATGACGGCGTCGAGACCGGCGGCCCGGTCGGCCCGGAACACGTCCGGCATCCGCCGAAAGATCTCCTGCAACAGGGCGTCCCGGCGTTCCCCACTCATCAGCGCGCGGACGTCCGGCATCGGGGTGCTCTTGACGAAGATGGCGAGATCACGGGGCGCCAGCGCCGCCGGATCGGCGTTGTTGGTGGTCATCGAAGGCTCCTCTGGTCGTCGTCCGCGCGCGGGTCCTAGCTGTCGCTGACGCCGGCGGGCTGAATGACCCGCTCACGGATCACCCGCCGCCACTCCTCGTAGGCCAGGCCGTCGGCGGGCGCGTCGACCGCCGCGGCATCGGCCAGCTCGGCGGCGGCCTCCGACGACAGGCCGGTCAGCGCCCGCGCCGCCGCGTCGGTGTGCTCCGGGCAGTAGCCCGCCCACGTCCGCGCCTTGGCCGCGAAGACCGCGCCCTGGGCGAGGTGCGGGCCGTACTCGCCGGCCAGCGACCGCAACGACTCGAAGCCCGCGGTGTCGCACCCGCCGGCGAACGTCGCGGCCAGTCCCACACCGCTCCACAGGTCCGCGCGGCGCGGGGCCGCGAAGCCGTCGACGGTCGCGGCCACCGCCGCCGGATCGGCCGCGTGCCGGAACCACAGCGCCCGGCCGACGCCCTGGTCGAACGCCCGCGGGAAGTAGTCGGCGTGCCCCTGCCACGGGTACGGCCGCGGCCGTCGCTGCCCGACGATCCAGGTGGCCTGGTCGAAGTACGCCTTGTCGAAGCCGTAGCCGTCGACGGCCAGCCAGCTCATCGTCGGGTGGTAGGGGATCCCGGTGAGGTCCGGCAGCACCTTGCGCCACAACACGCGCGGCAGCCGGGCCATCGCGAAGCCGATGCCGATGCAGGCGAGGAAGTAGTGCGGGCGCCCCGGCCCTTCCAGCAACTCACGGGTACGGGAACCGCCTGCCGTCGCATCGAGCACGGTGTAGGCCATCGTCGCGCCCTCGTAGGCGAAGCCACGACGTTCCGGGTCCACGAGAGCGAGCCGGCGTTCCAGCTCGGCGACGCTCGGACCCTCGATCCCCCACTCGAAGCCGCAGACCACCGCCTGCGGGATCGCCTCCAGGTGGACTGTGGTGGCGGAGGCCGTGACCGGGAATCCGAGCGCGGCGAAGGAGACCTGCTCCAGCGAAGGCGCGAGAACCATGCGGCGCATCGACCCGAACACTCTCGACATACCGGCCACCCTTCGTTCGGTGCCACGGCGGCGGTCACCGCGACGATTTCATCCTGGCCGGGTTCGAGGAGCCGCGCGTCTCCGAGCGTGCCCGGTCGGTTCCCGGCCCTGCGCTGGGCTTTCGGCGTGGTCGCGCACGGTCGGGTGGGACCGGCGTCGTCGCCCCGTACCGGTCGGTGAACGCCTGGGCCACGGCGGCCGGCACGAGTTCGCCG